>UQVP01000001.1 GCA_900544605.1 uncultured Mycoplasmatota bacterium
ATGATATAGAATTAAATTATAAATAAGTGGTGCGGTTGAAATTACAAAAAAGAAAGAGCCAAACTTTAAAAGTCTAGCTCTTTTTTTATACATTAAATCTAAAATAACAAATATCGCCATCTTGCATCAAATATTCTTTTCCCTCAAGACGAACACGACCTGCTTCTCTTACTTTCTTTTCTTCTCCATATTTTTCTAAGTCATCGTAGCTCATTACTTCTGCTCTTATAAAACCTTTTTCAAAGTCAGTATGAATAATTCCTGCACATTCAGGAGCTTTCATACCTTTTTTAAATGTCCATGCTCTAACTTCATCTTTACCAGCTGTAAAATATGTTGCAAGCCCAAGCAAAGAGTATGTAGCTTGAATTAATTTGTCTAATCCACCAGATGAAACACCTAAATCAGATAAAAACATATCTCTTTCTTCATCATCTAATTCACTAAGCTCTTCTTCTATTTTCGCAGATACTGTAATTACTTTAGCATTTTCTTCCTTAGCATATTCTCTAATTTTATCAACATAAATATTTCTGTCATTAACTAAATCTTCTTCACTAATATTAGCCATATATATTATAGGTTTAGCTGTTATAAGCCTAAAAGAATTAATTATTTTCATATCGTCTTCTGATATATCTAATCTTCTTACTGGAATATTTTCTTCTAATCCATTTTTTATTCTTTTTAATATATCTAATTCCTTTAATAAATCTTTATCTTTAGTTTGTGTTGCCTTCTTCTCTATTCTACCAATTCTAGCATCAACTATCTCTAAATCCGATAACATTAACTCAACATTAATAATTTCTATATCTCTAATTGGATCTATATCATTTTCCACATGAATTATATTTTTATCTTCAAAACAGCGAACAACTTCTACTATAGCATCAACTTCTCTAATATGTGATAAAAATTGGTTGCCTAATCCTTCACCTTTTGATGCACCTTTCACCAAACCTGCAATATCAGTAAATTCAAATGTTGTAGGAACCAAACTTTTAGGTTCATATAAGTTATTTAAAAAATCTAACCTCTTATCAGGCACTGTAACTACCCCAACATTTGGATCAATAGTTGCAAATGGATAATTTGCTGCTAAAATATGTTTTTTCGTAATTGCATTAAATAAAGTCGATTTACCTACATTAGGAAGACCAACAATTCCTGCTGTTAAACTCATAATATCCCTCCATAAAAAAACTATGAATAAATTCATAGTTCATATTATACCACGTTTATTAAAACTTAACAATTATAAAGTAGTATATCCACTTATACCTAAAGGGAATCCTGATAAATACCAAATAATTATAAATACAATCCAGAATGCTAACATAATTAATACTGTCGGTAAAATAAGTTTTATTGTACCAAAGACAGAAATATCATAATCTTCATCCGCATTATTGTGATGCATAAATCCTAGTAACACAATAAAGAATGCATATAAAGGTGTGATTGATTTTCCAATACCGTCTGCAACTTGGAAAATAAATTGTGTTAAATCAGGAGTAATATTTGAACGCATAAATAGTGGAACTATTAAAGGCGATACTACAGTCCATTTTCCTAAAGTTGATGGCATTACCAATGTCATTACTACAACTAAAATAAAGAAAACAAATATTAATAATGCTCCCGAAAATTGAAACATACTTAGTACTTCTACTATTTTGCAAGTAACTAATTCTCCTAATCCTGTCCAATCTAATATCGCAATCATTTGTGATGCAAAGAACATTAAAGCAAATAAATAACCTGAATTATATAAACTTTTTGATAAGCTTTCGGTAAAACCTTTACTAGTTTCAATATTCTTTGAAATTTTACCATATATAAAACTACATACCATCATCATTATTAAGAATATTAACATAATTCCTTCTTTGAAAGGAGCTCCTGTTGTAAATAGTTTAGCAATATAAGTAGTTTGATTATTATCAAGTAATATTCCTGAACCTAAAAATCCTGGAACAATCAAATAAACTACTATTAAAGTCATTATAGCAAATGCGATAGTACTGAATATAAAACCTTTCTTTGAGTAATTAGAATCACTTTCTTCTAATAATGGTTTTTTAAATTTAGGTGCTATTTTAACATCTATTAATTTAGCTAAAATAGGAACCATAACAGCCATAGATGCTAACATTATATATAAGGTTGAAAAATTATTATATGTATAATTAGGATCTACATCAATAGTAGCTGCCATTTGTGTAAGTGTTCCAAGTAAATATGTATCATAATTAAATATAATACCAGAAGCATAACCTAAAGTAATCCCAAGGAACACCGTTACTATTCCTAAAACAGAATTTCTATTAATATATTTATATAGATACCCTACTAAAGGCATTAAAATAACAAAACTATATTCACCAATCATTGTTGAAACAAATCCTAATAAAACTACTAACATCGTTATAAAATATGGTTTTATTCTTCTAAATGGTTTAAATAACATCTGTAGTAATCCACTAGCATCCGCAATACCATACGCTATTAATGATATTATAAATAAAACTAATGGTTCAAACATTTTAAAGTTAAGTAAAATATTTGAAAATAAATACTTAATTCCATCTACACTCAAAATATTATTAGGAGTAATCAAAGAAGTTTCAAGTTTACCATTAACTATAATAGTTTTTTCTGCTCTTACCCCAAGTGATGAAGTGATTAAACTTGTAATCATAATAACAGCAGATATTATCAACATTACAGTTATAGGACCTAATATTTTTTTCTTTTTCTTATTATTTTTAAATCTCATCTTTTCCTCCTAAAAATTGATAACTTTTTTTAGTTTTTTATTAAATTCTATTCTAGGTAACATTATGCTTTTTCCACAATTCAAACATTTAATTTTTATATCCGCACCAATCCTCGTTATTTCCCATTCGTTACTACCACAAGGATGCTGCTTTTTCATAACTACAATACTACCTAATTTATACTCTTTTTCCATCATGAATCACCAACTGTGGATAAGGAATACTAATATTATTCTTATCTAAAATTAATTTTGCTTGTTTATTAAGTTCACGTTTTACACCATAATGTTTCATAGGCTTAGTTTCGCAAACTATTCTAATATTTACTGAACTATCGTCAAGTTTTTCAACCCCTAAAACTTGAGGTTTATTTATTATTTCCGAATTATTGTATTTTTCACACATATTTGATAAAACCTCTATAGCTTTATCTATATCACTTTCATAAGCAACTCCTACATCAACAATAGCCATTGACTTAGTTTTGCTATAGTTTGTAACTTCACCAATTAAATGGTTTGGAATAATATGAATCTCTCCAGTATAAGCTTCTAATCTAGTTGTTTTTAAACTCAAAAACTTAACCCAACCTTCATAACCATTTATCTTAACAAAGTCACCAATTGTGTATTGTTCTTCAATAATAATACTAATCCCTGCTACTATATCTTTTAAAACATCTTGAACAGCAAGACCAGCGACTAAACTAACAACACCTAATGATGTTACTAATGCTTTTGTATCTATGCCATAAATATCCATAATAATTAATGATGCAACTATAATTAAAAAATACTTAGTAATGCTAATGATTAAATCACTTATCATTTTTCGTCTGTTATCATTTTTATTATGTCTTACTCTAAATAATTTTTTTACAACAGATTTTAATATACGATAAACAAGATATGAAACTATAATAGTAACAATAGGTGCTACTACTTTTCTAGAAAGAATAACATCTAATATTTTCATACTATCTCTCCTTTACATCAAGCACTTCTAATATTCTATTTAAATCAGCTGTATTAGTAAAAGATATCTCTATTTTATGATTTTTAATTTTTACTTTAGTATCCAATTTATCTCTAAATAAATCTTCTACATATTTATATTCATCATTACTAGTATTTTTGCGATTGATTTTTACTTTTTTTTCTAATTTTTCCTCTGATGTAATATTTTCTAAATCGCGAACAGGCATTTTATCTTCTACAATTTGGTTAGCCATTTCAATAATTTTAGCATCAGATTCTAGTTTACTTAAAACTCTAGCATGTCCCATACTAATTTTACCATCCGCAACCATTTGTTGAACAGATGAAGGCAATCTTAATAATCCTAAAATATTAGTAATATGACTTCTACTTTTACCAACTTTTTTAGCAAGCTCATCTTGCGTCAAAAATAATTTATCAAGCATGCTTTTATAAGCTAATGCTTCTTCTATTGCATTTAAATTTTCTCTTTGTAAATTTTCAAGAAGCGCTATTTCCATCATTTGTTCATCAGTAAAAGCTCTAACAATTGCAGGTATTTTAGTAAGCCCTGCTAATTTAGAAGCTCTATATCTTCTCTCACCTGCTATTATTTCATAACCCTTAATACTTTTTTTAACAATAATAGGTTGAAAAACACCATGTTCTTTAATTGAAGATGCTAATTCGTTTAAAGCTTCATCATTAAAATTCTTACGTGGCTGATAAGGATTAGGTCTTAACTCATTAATATCTATATCAATAATTTCTTCACTAGAGGCACTTTCATAAATTTGTTTTTCCATTGTGTTTAAATCTAAGTTTTCGTTATTAAATAATTCTTCTAATCCTTTTCCTAAAGCTCTTTTTCTAGTTTCCATTTCTTTCAATCACTTCCTTTGCTAAATTAAGGTAAGCCTCTGTCCCTCTGCTATGTGGATCATAAGCAAGTATTGGTTTCCCATGGCTTGGAGCCTCTGATAATCTTACTAGTCTAGGAATTATTGTATCATATACACGTTCTTTAAAGTAACTCTTAATATCTTCTACAACCTCTAATCCAAGATTAGTTCTATTATCAAGCATTGTTAATAAAACACCCTCAATATCTAACGTTGGATTTAAATTCTTTTGCGCTAACATAATAGTATTTAATAGTTGCATAATTCCTTCCAAAGCAAAGAATTCACATTGTACAGGAATAATAACTGAATTAGCAGCTGTTAAAGCATTTGTTGTTAAAAGACCCAAACTAGGAGGGCAATCAATTATAATATAATCAAACATTTCTTTAGCTTGATCTAAATACTTTTTAAGTTGATTACCTTTAACAAAGCCAGGTTCCTGTCTACTCTTTTCCATTAACTCAATATCAGCACCTGCCAAATTGATAGTCGCTGGCATAACGTATAGATT
This sequence comes from uncultured Mycoplasmatota bacterium, assembly GCA_900544605.1. Taxonomy (GTDB): domain Bacteria; phylum Bacillota_I; class Bacilli_A; order RF39; family UBA660; genus SIG204. Next base: position 5,177 of record UQVP01000001.1, read on the forward strand.
TTTAAATTTAGTTTTAACAATCACTTCACTTAAAGTAGCATTATCGATAAGTAAATCATATACACTCTTTTTAATCTCACTTTTATCTATTCCAATACCAGTAGTACTATTACCTTGTGGATCTAAATCTACTAATAGTACTCTTTTTTTTAATACACCTAAAGAAGCTGCTAAATTAATACTAGAAGTAGTTTTGCCTACTCCTCCCTTTTGATTAACTAAGGCAATAACCTTACCCATAAACATCACCATTTTCTAATACATTCTACGTATAACTATTTTATCACACTTACAACCATAAATCTATATTATATTTTTATTTGATTCTTATTTTCTAATTTTTTATTTTCTTTTTCTATCTCTTTTAAACTTTTGTTTGGTGTTGGTAAGTCCTCTGGCAATGTCCCACCATTCTTTACGATAACTTCTCTAATATTTCTACCAATTGTATAATGCGTGTCACTAGCTATTATTTCTGTTTTCACATTATCTTTTTTTAGTTTAGCTTCTGTTTGTGATATTCTAAATAGATTTGCTACTAGTTCTTCGCTTCCCATATTATCTAATATATCTTCTCTATATCTCAAACCTTTTCTTTTAGCTATATCATTAGCAGTTTCTCCATTATAAAGCCCCTTATAACCACAATTATGAAACTTGTCAAAATTCTTAACGCCACAGTTTCTAGCCGTTATATTAAGTGAATAATTACCCTTTCTTGTTAAATTTCTTTGATAAAATCTTTTCTCATCTTCTGTAAGCTCATTATACTCTCTCTCACTTAATTCTTGTTTTCTGGTTTGTATCGCAAAATAAGTTTGACCTAACGCAACAGCTTTTTTTCTAGAATCTCCGTTTTGGACTATTAAATAGCATGCATACCTAGATAATTTATAATCTAACACACTTCTTTTAGCTCCTTTGGCAAGTTTTATCATTTTCCCGACCCCGGGAAAATGTTCCTCAACATTATAACCACTATTTTCACATGATTTCTTTGCATTATCAATTGCATTAGAAAATCTTTCCCATTTACTATATCCAAGTAAAGGCATCAACTCTCTTGCTTCCCAGTATTCATTTCCTTTTTCATCTATATGTTTTATTTCTTCAAATATCTTTTCAGTATATTCTTTTGTTTCTTCCATCTTTAACCTCCTCACTTATATAATTCCACAAAACTTTCTTATTTCCTTTTTAATATCAAAAAAATCATAGAAATTTGTTTCTATGATTTACTATTTAAATAAATTACTTCTCCATTTGAATTTATTGTCACCATATGAGATCTTAATTTTATAGTACCATTACTTAAGTTGCTATAAACCAAATTATTAGTATTGCCATAACTTAAATGCCCTTTATAACTAGCTAATACCTGATTATAATCAAATTCACTTAATTTATTTTTATCTAACAACTTGTTATATACTTTAATCTTACGTTTAAACCTCTTTTTCGTACTATTCTTAACTTTCATTATAGCTTTATTATTTTTGATAATATACCTAAACCCTAAAAATTCGAATCCTTCTTTACAACTGTAAATTTTTGTTTTTTTATTTAATTTCAATTTATATCTTTCCAAAATCTTATTTATTTCTTCTAAACAATACTGTAAATATTCTTTGTTTGGTAAATTATTTACTTAAAGTCACGTTTTATGCGACACGCGAACTTAACTTTTAACTTTCACACTTTTTGGAGCAAAAAAAAGAAGAACTAGTCTTCTTCTAAAGCTTTAATCAATTCTTCTTTATTTAATTTGGAATATCCTTTGATGCCTTTTTCTTTAGCTAATGATTTTAAATCTGCTAAAGAAAGATCATCTAGAGTAGCATCTTTTGCTTCTTCTTCTGGCATATGACCATGTTCTACTAAATATTCAATTTGTTCTTTCGTAATTGTTTCATATTCAAGAAGAGTATTTGCTATTAAATCAAGTAATGGTCTATTTTCTTTTAATATCTTAGTTGCTACTTCATATTGTTCACCAATAATTTTTCTAATTTCTTCATCAATTTGGAAAGCAACTTGACTAGAGAAATTTCTACTCTTATTATAATCTCTTCCTAAGAAAACGCTTGATTCTTGATGTTCAAATTGAACTGGCCCTAAAGAACTCATTCCATATTCTGTAACCATAGCTCTAGCTATCTTAGTGGCTTTTTCAAAATCATTATGCGCACCAGTTGTAATTTCACCAAATACTAATTCTTCAGAAACACGTCCTCCTAATAAACCACTTATTGTTTCTAATAATTGATTTTTAGTTGATAAGAAGGTTTCTTCTTTTGGTAACATCAAATTATACCCACCAGCTGCACCACGAGGTACAATAGTAATTTTTTGTACATCGTTAGCACCATCAAGTTTTAATCCAATTACAGCATGACCAGCTTCATGATAAGCAACTATTTTCTTTTCTTTATCTGTATATTTGTGACTCTTTTTAGCCGGACCCATAAGTACTCTATCATGAGCTTCATCTATTTCTGCCATTGTAATAACATCTTTATTTCTTCTTACAGCAAGTAGTGCAGCTTCATTTAATAAGTTTTCTAAATCAGCACCACTAAATCCAACTGTTCTTTTGGCAATATTAGCAAGTTTTACGCCTTTAGCAAATGTTTTTCCTTTGGCATGAACTTCTAATATTTCTTCTCTACCTTTAATATCAGGTAAATTAACTGTTACTTGTCTATCAAATCTTCCAGGTCTTAAAAGGGCTGGATCTAAAACATCAGGTCTATTAGTTGCAGCTATAATGATTATTCCCTCATTAGCTCCAAAACCATCCATTTCAGTTAATAATTGATTTAATGTTTGCTCGCGTTCATCGTGACCTCCACCTAAGCCAGCTCCACGTTGACGTCCTACAGCATCTATCTCATCAATAAAGATTAAGCAAGGGGCAGATTGTTTAGCTTGTTTAAACATATCTCTAACACGACTAGCACCAACACCTACAAATAATTCAACAAATTCAGAACCACTTATATAGTAGAATGGTACATTTGCTTCACCAGCAACAGCACGTGCAAGCAAAGTCTTACCTGTTCCTGGAGGACCAACTAGTAATACACCCTTAGGTATTCTAGCCCCCAATCTTTGGAATTTCTTTGGATTTTTTAAGAAATCAATAAGTTCAGCAACTTCTTCTTTTTCTTCATCTAATCCAGCAACTTCTTTAAAAGTTACTTTTCTAGCATCTTCATTTAAACGAGCTCTACTGCGACCAAAATCCATAGATTTGTTAGCACTACCCATTTGTCTTGTGATTATGAAGAATGCCCCAAATATTAACAATGCTGAAGGTAAAATGTTTACTATAAAAAGTAAAACAGTACTTGAATCTGGATCTGCTACTGCATTCATCTTAAATCCTTTTTCTTGTTGTAATGTAATTACTTGACTCATTACTTCATCAGAATAAGGTGTTCTAATTAAGAATGATTCATTTTCTTTATACCCTTCCATTGTTCCTTTTAATTCATATAATCCTGCATTACTACGAGGAACAATTACTATTTCAGTAATTTTTCCTTCTTTAGCAGAATTTATAAATTCATCATATGTAAGTATATTTATTTTTTGATTAGCAATATTAAAGAAGTACATAATTCCTAAAATTGCAATTACTAAAAATAAATATGGTAATAACCCTTTTTTTAGTGTTTTTTTATTCATCAACAAACTTCCTTTCTAATAGTACTTTAGTATTATATCATACTTATCATCAATTTTTTTATCAAATTTTGATTTTTTTAAACCAGGGAGCCAAACAATATTATTCTTTGAATCAACTACTACTGGCCATAAATCTCTTTCATTTTGATTTATTTTTTCATCAATAAAAATATCTTTTACTTTTTTACTACCTAACATTCCTTTAATATATATTTTATCTCCATTCCTTCTAGAACGAACATGCAAAGGTAAACAAATTTCATCACTTGATAATCTAATTACATTATTATCAGTTAACTTGCTCTTATCTACTACCTCTATATTTTTACCATTAGGAAGATTTACATATTTAATAATTTCTATTTCATATTCATTAGGACTAACATCTTCATTAGTTAAAGTAAGCGTATTATATGATTTTACAGCTTTAATATTATTAGGTAAATGAATAGAAACATTAGCTCTATTTGAATTAATTAATTGATATATTAGTTCCGCATGATGATCAGTTATCAACATTAAATCATCTTGATATTTTTGTTCTAACATATAATATATTATTTTCATAGCTATAACTCTATCTAGTTTTTCAAACTCTTCGATATTTAAAACATTCTGAGGATAAACTTTGTTTAAACATCGTTTCATTTGTTTATCTATGTACTCATTATATTCAAGTAGAGTCTTACTAAATTTATAAAATTTAGCATTTACGTGTTTATCTTCTTTTTTAAACTGCGGAACAATATACTTTCTAAATCTATTTCTTGTATATACATCCTTAGTATTAGAAGAATCTTCTCTAAACGGTACTCCATTCTTTTTATCATAGGATAAAATATCATCTTTACTCACTTCGATAAGTGGTCTCACTATTTTATAAGTTCCCATATCAACAATCTTAGAAAATCCACTATATCCTCTTAAGGTAGATCCTCTAACAATACGCATTAAGATTGTTTCAGTTAAATCATCACCGTGATGAGCCGTAAAAAGATATTTAGCTTTATATTTTTTTACTATTTCTCCAAAATAACTATATCTTTTTGTTCTAGCTTCATTATGAAAATTATCATCACCATAGTCTTCAATTGTCATACCTTCAAAAGTAAGACTATGATTACGGCAATAAGCTTTAACAAATTCTTGTTCTTCTGCTTGTCCATTTCTTCCGGTATTATGATTTACCTGTGCACAAACCACTTCTATATCCAAGGCTTTTTTCAATCGATAAAGCATATGTAAAAGCGCCATAGAGTCTGGCCCGCCAGAACACGCTACTACAACTGCATCACCATATTTAATACCTAATTCATTAAATAAAAAATCATATGCCTTATCCATTATTAACACCTCTACATTATTTTATATCAATTACAATTTTATATCAAGTTTATTACCATTTTATTGGCAATAAACCATCGTTTTCTAAATAATTATTAATTTTAGAAAAAGGACGACTGCCAAAAAATCCTCGTGACGCAGAAAGTGGGGATGGATGCGCTGATTCTATAATATGATGCTTAGGATTAGTTATAAGATATTTTTTACTCCTAGCAAAGCTCCCCCACAAAACAAATATTACTGGTTTTTCTCTCTCATTTAATTTCTGAATAACTGTGTCAGTAAAAATCTCCCAACCTCTTTCTTTATGTGATAAAGGTTTATCTTTTTCTACTGTCATGATTGCATTAAGTAAAAGAACCCCTTGCTCTGCCCAATCTATCAAGCAATTATTAGTTCTAACTATACCCAAATCAGAATAAAGCTCTTTAAATATATTGTTTAATGATGGTGGTCTTTTTACTCCAGGTAATACCGAAAAAGAAAGACCGTGAGCCTCACCCTTACCATGATAAGGATCTTGACCTAGGATAACTACCTTTACATCATCATAGTCTGTATACCTTAAAGCGTTAAAAATGTTTACATAATCTGGATAACATTCATGAATTTTATATTCATTTTTAACAAAACTCCCTAATTTACGAAAATATTCCTTTTCCATCTCATTTTGTAAGACTTCATCCCATTTTTTATTTATCATACTACATCACCTTTAATCTATTTTATCACATTTTTTTATAGTTTCATATTCTAATTCATCCTTTACATTTTTTCTAAGTGATATTAAAGCATAAATATTGATAATAGCAAGCAAAGACATCATTATATCAACAAATGACCATAACTTTTCCGAAGATAAAACACACCCTAAAAACAGTACAAAAAGAGAAACTATCTTTAGTATGATCAAATAAATATTTTTTACATTTTTAAAAAAATACTTTAAACTAGATTCACCATCATAATAGCCAGTTAGAATTGTTGTGTATGAAAAAAGCAATACTGAAATAAAAAGAAGTATATCACCAATATTACCAAGGTGGTAACGAAAGGCATATTGTGTTATTTCTATACCATTAACATCATTCAAAGAAAGAGTAGTATAATCTGAACACATGATAATAATTACTGTAGCTGTACAAATTAATATTGTTGTAACATATATTCCAAGCATCTGAATATATCCCTGTGATACAGAACTATCAGTACTAGAAGTTGACGAGGTAATACTCCCCGTTCCTAAGCCAGCTTCATTTGAAAAAATTCCTCGTTGAACACCAATTATCAAACTTCCTAAGATTCCTCCATACGCTGATTTCAAAGAAAAAGCCGACTTAACAATATTTAAAAAAATGCTTGGTAATAAAGTAATATTTTTAATTGCTACAAATATCGCTATGCCTACATATAAAATTGTCATAAATGGAACAAACTTCTCTGAAAAAGCTGCAATCTTCTTTAAACCTCCAAATATAACAATAGAGGTTATTAAAACCAAAACTATTCCTATAATAAATGGTGAAATATTTATGATCTGTAAAAACGATTTAGTTATTGTATTGCCTTGAATACCAACAAACCCAAGTACATAACTAACAAGAATTAAAATAGCGTATAATCCTCCTAATTTAGGTTTACAAAGACCATATTTTAAATAATATGATGGACCACCTTTATATTCATCTCCATCTTTTTTTCTATATACAATTCCTAAAACTGTTTCTGCAAAGGTATTAGCTGCTGAAAAAAATGCACTAATCCACATCCAAAAAATACTTCCTGGACCCCCTAAATATAAAGCAAGTGCAACACCAGCAATACTACCAACACCTATTCGTGATCCTAGTGTCATAAGAAAACTTTGAATAGGACTTATTCCTCTATCATTACCACTACTAGTAAATAAATTTTTAAACATCTCTTTAAAATTTAATTGAACAAATTTTAAAGAACAAGAAAAATAAAAACTTGATATTATTATTAATGAAGTAGCAATTACCCACATAGCTTTATTTATATTTTCTAACATATTATCACCAAAAAACATTTTAGGCTATTTTGTTGTCCTAAAATGTCTAATTATAAATTATTGGCTATTTCAATAAATATTTCTGTTGATAACTGTTCTGCACGAACACTCAAATCTAAATTGTGTCTATTTAACACTTCTTCTATTTTTTCTAAATTATAACCTTTTAAATTATTGCGTAACGTTTTTCTTTTTTGAGTAAATGAATCCCTAATTAATTTAAAGAATACTTCTTCATTTTTTACTGCTAATAAATTTTCCTTCTTAGAAAATTCCACAATAATACTATCAACATTGGGTTCCGGCATAAATACATGACGACTAATATCAAGTATTTTCTTAACATCAAAATAATAATTTAAATAAACTGATAATGATCCGTATTCTTTGCTTCCGGGTAATGCTTTAAAGCGATTCCCAACTTCTTTTTGAACCATAAAGACCATCTTATCTACTGGGATACAATCTTCAATAATCTTTATTATTATTGGTGTTGTTATATAATATGGTAGATTTGCAACAAAATATAATTTTTTATATTCATAACCTTTTATATCATCTAACACATTAGCTTTTAAAAAATCTTGATATATAATTTTTACATTATTTAAATCACGAGTATTTTCTTTTAATACATTTTCTAGAGTCGTATCTATCTCATAACAAATTACATTTTTAGCAGATATACCTAATTTGTATGTTAAAGAACCCGCTCCTGGGCCTACTTCAATTACTAATGTATCTTTATCTATCTTACTTTTATCTATTATTGAGTTAATTACATTCTCATCTATTATAAAGTTTTGACCAAACTTTTTCTTTAATGAAAATCCATTTTTTTCTAATAATTCTTTCATTTTTTTAGGTGAATACTCCATAATATCTCTCCCAACCACTACGATTATACTAAAACATTAATTTTTTTTCAACAAAAAAGATGGTTACCATCCCCATCTTTGTACATTAAACGAAGCATTATTTGATGTTGCTTGATAAACAATTTTATCCTTTTCTGTTGCATGAGCTATATCGATATGAACTAAACCATAACTATTCCAACTGTTTACCATAGCAGAACCTGTATCCATAACTATTCCTAGGAAAGGTTCTAATCTTCCGTTATCTATTTCAATTATAGTACCACATTTAAACATACTTAAATTTGCAGCTATAATCCTAACATCACCATATTGAACATCATGGTAATACTCTCCACTCTCATTGATATTGTACTTTTCTCCTTCTCTAGTCTTACAAGAAACCCTTCCGGAACATCCTTTACAATCAGCACCATATCCTGTTGTATTACCTTTATAAACACCTTTAGGACCTGTTCCAACCTCAACTACTTCCGATACAGAAGCATTTAATTCTTTTTCTTCCCCATTTTCATTTTTATAACCCAAACCGTTCTTACCTTCTACCAATGTGTTCTTTTTATTAGAAGGTAATTTATTGTTATATTTTACAACAGTATCATACTCAACAACTGTTGATATAACAGGAGTATCATATATTTGTTTTTCTATAACTATCGTTTGTTTAGAAAAATTATTTCCCATTAAAGAAAACAATGACATAAACAAAACACTTATTACGCGATAAAATACTTTTAATATAAATAAATTCATTTATTCACCTCTATCACATAGTACAAAAATCTTATCACAAAATATCTTTCAAGTCAAATTGTCTAATAGCCACTACGGTTGTTTCTTTTAATACTTCTTCTAAAGAAATTCCTTTTAATCTAGCAATCTCTTTAGCAACATAATATATATTATAAGGTTCATTTTTCTTACCTCTAAAAGGTTCTGGAGTTAAATAAGGACTATCAGTTTCCAGCATTAAATTTTCTAAAGGGATATTCTTAACTACGTTCTTTAATTTTTCACTATTTTTAAAAGTTAAGACCCCACCAATTCCAAGTTTAAATCCCAACTTTATAAATTCTTGAGCCATTTCTAAACTTCCACTGAAACAGTGAATATCAACTTTTAAATCAGAATAATTTTTTAAAATATCATAAGTTTCTTGAATAGCATCCCTACTATGAATAACTACACTTTTTTTATATTTTCTAGCTAATTCAAGTTGTTGAATGAAATATTTTTTTTGAATATCTTTATCTACATCATTATAATGATAATCTAACCCTATTTCTCCAATACCAACTATTTTAGGATTGTTTATATTATTTTCTATAAATTCTAAATAAGTATCTATTGATTCATCAATTTCTTCTGGGTGAATACCTATTGTTCCATAAATATTTTCAAACTTATTACAAAGCTCTACAACTTGTCTATTCGATGAATCGCTAGCACCACTCACTATCATTATATTCCCATTCATCTTTTTTATAACTAAATCTAAATCAGGATAATCTTCTTTATCAAGATGGCAATGTGTATCTATCATCATTTCTATCACCAAAAAAATTATACCACACTTTGTAGTATAATTTTATTTTTTTGTTTTAACAATTATATATTTTACTAAAGAGCCTATACATATTATAAAATAAACAAAATCATATATATCAAACTTACGTAGTAAATTAATTAAAACAATTAATGATACTGCGACTACTACAGAAACAACTACTGTGAATTCTTTCTTTTCATCTAATGTCATAATTATCTCCTTTATGTTCTGCAACATCTTCAGTATATCATGTTTTTCCTTATAAATTCAAATATATTCATTCCCTAAATTATGACATTTTACAACATTTGACAATATTATTGTTGTTGAGTATTTATTTCCTCTAATTTTGCATTTTTATCAATACGTGCAAATAAAGGTTCTGGTGCATTTAATTTAATTTCTGCATTCATGCCTTCAAAATCATCTATTGAATCATAATACCTATTTTCAGTATTTAATTGTTTAAATATTGAAGTGGCAGTTTCTGGTAAGAATGGTTGAAGTAAAACAGCTCCATGACGAATAGCTTCTAATAAATTGTAAATAACTGCAACTAACTCTTCTTTTTTAGATTCATCTTTTGCTAAAGACCAAGGCATTGTTTCATCTATATATTTATTGCTACGTCTAAATAATTCAACAATTTCTTCTAAAGCATCAGCTACTCTTAAATCTGTCATTTTAGCTTCTACCTTATCTTTTACCGATAATACATCAGCCCTAAAACTATTATCTAAATCACTTAGTGTATTTGGAACAAGAACATTACCATCAAAATATTTTTGAGCCATACTAATAGTTCTATTAACTAGATTACCTATAACATTAGCTAAATCAGAATTTATTCTATCAATTAATAATTCATAAGTGAAAGTACCATCACTAGCAAAAGGCATTTCATGAATTAAATAATATCTTACTGCATCAACACCAAAGTACTTAACTAAGTCATCAGCATATATGATATTACCTCTTGATTTACTCATTTTATCTTCACCCGATAATAACCAAGGATGCCCAAATACTTGTTTTGGTAATGGTAAATCTAAAGCCATCAACATAATTGGCCAATAAATAGTATGAAATCTTAAAATATCTTTACCAATCAAATGAACATCTGCTGGCCAGTATTTTTTAAACTCTTCACTATGATTACCATCTACATCATATCCTAAGAAAGTAATATAATTTGTAAGAGCATCAATCCAAACATATATAACATGTTTAGGATCAAAAGTTACTGGAATACCCCAAGTAAATGATGTTCTTGATACGCAAAGGTCTTGTAAGCCTTTTTTTATAAAGTTATTCATGATTTCATTCTTTCTACTTTCTGGTTGAATAAAATCAGGATGTTCTTCAATATACTTTTCTAGTCTCGTTGCATATTTACTCATCTTAAAGAAATATGCTTCCTCTTTTGCAGGATGAACTTCTCTTCCACAATCTGGACATTTTCCATCTACTAGTTGAGATTCAGTCCAAAAAGATTCACAAGGTGTACAGTATAATCCTTCATAAGTCCCCTTATAAATATCTCCCTGATCATATAATTTTTTAAATATTTTAGCAACCATTGCTTCATGAGCAGGATTAGTTGTTCTAACAAATTTATCATAACTTGTATTCATAATGTCCCAAATTCTTCTGATTTCTAACGAAACATCATCAACAAATTCCTGAGGATTAACACCCTTTTCTCTTGCTTTCTCTTCGATTTTTACTCCATGTTCATCTGTACCGGTTTGAAAGTATACATCATATCCTACTAATCTTTTATAACGAGCAATTGCATCTGCTAAAACTATTTCATAGGTATTTCCAATGTGAGGTTTTCCCGATGTATAAGCAATTGCTGTTGATATATAATATTTACCTTTATCCATCTTTATCATCTCCTAATTATTAGTTGTGGAACCAATTCCACCGTTTCTTAAAGTTTTGATTTCTTCTTCATCATCTACCGTTAAATATTTTATAAAAATTCCTTGAATCATAGCTTGACCTTTTTTTACCGAATAATCCTTGTCACCTTCATTTTGAATTTTAATCCAAATATGGCCTTCATTATCGCTGTTATAATAATCAGCATCAATTACACCAACTTGGTTGCACATTCGAACATTATATTTAAATCCCATGCTACTTCTATCAATAAGGAAAAGCACATCATCACTATTCATCTGTACTCTTACCCCTGTCGGTATTTTTTTTATTTCTCCAGGTTTTAAAGTATAATCATACAAAGCAAAAAAGTCATACCCAGCACTATTCATAGTACTTCTTTTTGGTAATTGATACTCATTATATGCATCAATATCATCAAATATATCTTTTTTAAATTGTTCTAAACTAATTTTTTCAAATTTTCTCATTTTAACCTCCATATAAAAATCACGCCCGAATAAGGACGTGATTAACGTGGTACCACCTTAATTTGTGTATATACACCTCAAACAATTAACGCTTGTACACGTATTTACCTACATATCGATAAATCAAAAATTGAAACCATTCGAGATATATAATCTTGCTTTTTTTCACCCTACAAAAGCTCTCTAAAAAGACAAATATATCCTTCTTTTCAATATAATCTTTTCAACTGGTGATATTATAACACAACAATACTCTAATCTTCAAGCATTTTCGACAAAAAATTAGCAGCAAACTGACAAATTTTGTTATCTTCTTCTGTTATTTTTTCTGTATCAGAAAGTACTATCACCATACCAAGTGCATCTCCATTCGATATAATTGTCGATAAACAATAATTACAATTTATAGAATGATCATTTACTAAATATAAAATTTTTTCATTATTATCACCAATATTTGTCCTGTTTTGAAGATAATCTATAAGTTGATTACTAATTTGTTTTTCAATAATTTCTTTTTTTAAATTACCAGCTACAGCTATAAAAATATCACTATCACAAATAATTACATCTTTTTTTAATAAATTATGAATTGATTCAACTAAGTTTTCTGCCATTTCTGTAAGTCTATTCATTTCTGAAAACCTTTTTAATATTACATTATCGTTATCTATTAAAATTTCTATATTTTCCCCATCTTTTATCCTTAAACTTTTTCTTATTTCTTTTGGAATTACTATTCTTCCAAGTTCATCTATTCTTCTTATTACACCCGTTGTTTTCATAAATTCCTCCATCCAATTTTATTTTGTCTAAATGTTCAAAATTTATACTTAACATTTACTAATCTTTATGTTATAATTATTAAATATTTTAGGAGGCTTAAAATGAAAAAAATACTTATTTTTGGTCATAAAAAACCAGATACTGATAGTGTTGTTGCATCTATTGCATTATCATATTTAAAAAATAAATTAGGATTTAATACAGAACCAAGAATTTTAGGAGATATTAATAATGAAACAAAATATATACTAAACTATTTTAATGTTCCAGTCCCTAAATACTTAAATGATGTTAAATTACAAATCAAAGATGTTAACTATTCAAAAGGATATGAAATTGATGAGAAAAAATCTATTTTCAATTGTTATAACTATATCAAAAATAACAAAATAAGTACTTTACCTATTATTAATTCTAAAGGAGAATTTTTAGGCGCTACTAGTATGAAGGACATAGCTAGAGATTTAATAGAAAATAATAGCGAAATACTAAACACTTCATATCAAAATATTATTGAAACTTTAAATGGAAAAGCAATAACTTCTTTTGATGAAGAAATAGAAGGAACAATATTAATTGCTGGATATAAAAGTACAACATTTATTGAAAATGTAAAGCTAGATCGAAACACCATTTTAATCGTAGGAGATAGACACAGTATTATAGAATATGCAGTTAAACAAGGAATAAAAATGATAATTTTAACTAATGGCATTCAAATTAAGGAAGAACATTTAAAAATTGCTAAAGAAAATAAAGTTAATATTATTTCTACAAATTATAATACATTTAATGTTTCACAAAAAATTAGTTTATGCAACTATATTTCAGCTATAGAAATGGATAAAAATGTAACATATGTGTATGAGAATGATGAATTAAGTGACTTTATAGAATTAGCTAATAAAACTAAATTTAGTAATTATCCCGTCTTAAATAAAGATAATAAATGTTTAGGAGTAATTAGACTAGCTGATGCTTCCGAAAAAAATAAACAAAAAGTTATTTTAGTTGACCACAATGAATATATGCAAAGCGTAGATGGGATTGATGAAGCTGAAATACTAGAAATTATAGATCATCATAAAATAAGTGTATCTGATACAAAAATCCCAATTAACTTTAGAAATATGACTGTAGGAAGTACTAGTACAATCATTTATTTACTTTTTAAAGAAAATAATATTGAGATGCCTTACGAAATTGCTGGAATATTAATGGGGGCTATTCTTTCTGACACATTGCTATTTAAATCTCCTACTACAACAAACCTAGATAAAGCGATAGTTAATAGTCTTAGTGAAAAAACAAATATTGATTATGAGAGTTTTGCATATGATATGTTTAAAGCTGGATCTAACATATTAGATAAAACACCAGAAGAAATAATATACTCTGATTTTAAAAATTTCACCATTAACAATAAAAAAATTGGAATTGGCCAAATTTCTACATTAAATCCTGAACATATACTAACAAATCAAAATACTTATATAGAACTATTAAACAAAATAAGCAAAGATTTAAATTATGATATTGTAGCTTTATTTATTACCGATATTATGAATAATTGCTCACATTGTTTATACAATGAATCAGCAAAGAATATTTTAGAATCTTGCTTCTTCAATAATTTCTACCAAGGAATTTCTCTTCCTGGCGTTATATCTAGAAAAAAACAAATTATTCCAACTATAATGGATGTTTTAGAAAAAGAAAAAGCGTAATATTAGTATGAAAATACTATATCTACGCTTTTTCTAATATATTCAATAAATCTATCAAATAATAAATAAAATGTTTATCCAAATTAACAATATCCAAAGTTATAACAAGTCTTTTAAAACGCATACCAAATCTAAATTTTCGCGATACTTTAGATAAATTAATGAATAAATCATCAATTTTTATTTTATTTGTTAAATCTAATGGTAGCCATATTTCTATATTATTTTTATTTTGTTTTATATCTTTAATACCTAATTTTTTAGCTTTTTTCTCAAATAATTCTTCATACATATAAATAATAATATCTTCATTTAATTTACCAAAGCGATCTTCTAATTGATTTTGAACATCATTTAATTCATCTATATTATTAATATTGTTTATTAACTTATGAATATAAATTTTTAAGTCATCTTCTTTTACATAGTTATCAGAAATATTTGTTGTTACTTCTATTAAAGGTAACGTTTCACTCTCATTAGTTTCAGGAGTAACAAATCCTTTTTGTCTGTTAATCTCATCATCAAGTAATTTCATAAACATATCTATACCAACAGAATCTATAAAACCTGATTGTTCACTTCCCAATATATCTCCTGCACCACGTATAGAAAGATCTCTTTTTGCAATTGCAAAGCCACTACCTAGCTCTGTAAATTCTTTTATAGCTTTTAATCTTTTTTCAGCTACTTCAGATAGTATCTTATGTTTGTTGTACATTAAATAGCAATAGGCAATACGATTACTACGACCAACCCTTCCTCTTAATTGATATAATTGTGATAAGCCAAAACGATCTGCATCTATAACAATTAAAGTATTAACATTAGGTATATCAATACCTGTTTCTATTATTGTTGTACAAATAAGAACATCACTTTCCTTGTTGATGAATGCCATCATAATATTTTCAAGCTCTGTTTTATCCATCTGTCCATGTGCACTAGTTATTCTAGCCTCAGGGACTAATTTTTGAATCTCATGAATTTTTTCATCCATATTATTAATTTTATTATATAAAATAAATACCTGTCCCTGACGTGCTAATTCTTTATGAATGGCATCTTTAATAATTTGATTATTTTCAGATAATACATAAGTTTGTACTGGTAATCTATCAACTGGAGGAGTTTCAATAACTGATAAATTTTTAATTCCCGACATCGACATTTGTAAAGTCCTTGGTATCGGAGTTGCAGAAAGTGTTAAAACATCAATATTACTTTTTATTTGTTTTATTCTTTCTTTATGTTTAACACCAAATCTTTGCTCTTCATCTATAATAAGTAAACCTAAGTCTTTATAGGATATTTGGTCATTTAATAACTTATGTGTACCAAACACAACATCTATTTTACCTTCTTTTAATCCTTCTAATATCTTTGTAGTTTCTTTGGCAGAAACAAAACGATTAAGCAAAGCAATATTTATTGGATAATTTTTAAAACGCTCTAAAGCATTTTTATAATGTTGATTAGATAATATAGTTGTTGGACATAAAAATGCCACTTGTTTACCTGATAGAACAGCCTTAAAAATAGCTCTAAATGCTACTTCTGTTTTTCCATATCCTACATCTCCACATAACAATCTATCCATTGGAACAATTCTTTCCATATCGTGTTTAATTTCTTCTGATGCTTTTAACTGATCCTCTGTTGGCGTAAATTCAAATTCATTTTCAAATTCTAATTGATTTTTATCGTCTTTCACAAAGGCAAAACCTTGAGTATTCTCCCTTTCAGCATAAAGTTTAATAAGATCTCCAGCTATACTTTCAACCTTCTTTTTAACTCTTAGCTTTGTCTTTTGCCATTCTGTTCCATTTAATTTATTTAATTTCGGAACAATTCCATCCCCTGATGAATATTTTGTTATTAACTCTATCTTCTCGACAGGAATATATAACTTATCACCATCTTTATATTCTATTTGCAAATAGTCTTTTTTTAAACCATTTTTATTGAGTGTAGTAAGTCCAAGGTATCTACCTATTCCATGAGCATAATGAACAATATAATCACCAGGATTTAATTTATCAATATTCTTTATTTTTGTTCCAATTCTAAAATTACTTTTATACTTTATATTCTTATCTTTTGTATTAAAAATGTGACGAGACGAAATAATTATATAGTTTTCGCATTCAAAACTATCATTTATCTTTTTTATGATTAAATTTATTTTATTATCAAATATTTCATCTTCATTTGTAACTATAATATTATCATTATCTAAAATCGCCTCTAAATTTGTTAATTGATATCTATTATCAAGACAAATAATAATCGTTTTTTTGTTTTTAATATATTTCTTTAAAGTATTATTTAACTCCAATTTATCTTTAAAAAAGTTATCAAAATCTTTAACATCATAAATTTTTTTATTAGATAAATTTAAATTATCAAAAGACACAAAATTTATATATTTCCCAGGAAATAATTCTTCCAGTGAAAACATATATTTTTTATCTTTCTCTAATCCTTGGGAAATATTATATTCAACTATTTCATTTAAAGTTTCTTCATATCCTAACTTTATTTCATCATAATCATTAAATACAGTCAAATCAGAGTCTAAAAAATCTCTAACATTACTATTTTGTGTACTATTAACAATTATATTATCTGTATTAGGATATACATATATTTGATCTAATTTTTTTAGACTTAGTTGAGTATTAACATCAAAAATTCTAATACTTTCTATTTCATCATCAAAAAATTCTAATCGCACTGGATTTTCCATAGATACAGGATATATATCAATTACAAAACCTCTAACAGCAAAATCACCTGTTTTTTCTACCAAAGTTTCCTTTTCATATCCTAATTCTACCAAACTTTCAACTAATTTATTAAAATTAAATGTCATACCTGCTTTTAAATCTAAAATACCATTAAGAAATCTATGTTTGTCAGGAAGATATTTTAAATATCCCATTAAATTAGTTATAACTATATAGTTATTATTTTTAGATAACTCTATCATAGTTTCAATTCTTTTTATTTTTAATTCAGGCGATGATGCTAAAACTTCACTAGTTAAAAAGTTATCCATGGGAAATAATAATACTTTTTCTGTATAATTATTTATATATTGATACAAAGTATTAGCTTCATACAAACTATTTGTTACAACTAAAAAACCTTTATTTTTCTTTTTAAGTAATTCATAGCAATACATAGCTTTTAGTTCACTATTTAAACCAACTATATTTGAAGCGTCAAAATTAAATTTTGAACTTATTATTTTCATTAATACTCACCTCCTAACGACAAAAATGATACATTTGTATCATTAGTTCTTTTTATTATATTTATTCATTAATCTATCAAAATCCATTGAAAGAAAATCATCAATTATATTAGCGCTAATTTTAATAGCATGTTCTAAAATATCATACTCTTCTCTAGAAAATTTTCCTAAAACATAATCTTTTGTTTCAATACTTTTATCATTTGATATACCTATCTTTAAACGTTTATAATTATTACTTCCAAGATTTGATTCTATATTTCTAAGTCCATTATGTCCACCACAACTACCGTGTTCGCGAAGTTTAATTTTTCCGATTGGTAAATCTAAATCATCATTAATAATAAGAATATCGTCAATATTTATTTTATAAAATTTAACATAATCTCTAACCACTTCGCCAGAAAGATTCATATATTTTTGAGGTTTCAAAAATATAACTTTTTCATTATTAATTGAAGTTTCACAAGATAAACCGCTAAATTTATTTTTATTAAACTCTAAACCGTTATTTGAAATATAATTATCAACAACCATAAATCCTACATTATGCCTTGTTTTTTCATATTCACATCCTGGATTACCTAATCCAACAATTAATTTCATAATTCACCTACTTACTTATATTGTGATAAATATTATATATTTCTTTTTTTGCAACATTTCTATCTTTCGCAACCAATTTTATAGCATCATTAACACTATTTCCTTCTTTTATATAAGCAGTAACATGCTCTGCTACACTTATATTTGTATAATCAACACAATCAGTATTTCCTTCAACAACTACAACAAATTCACCTTTTATATTATCAAATTTATCTATAACATCAACAATTGTTCCTCGCACGACTTCTTCATATTTTTTACTTATTTCTTTAGAAATAGAAATTCGCCTATTTCCAAAAACTTTATAGATATCTTCCAAAGTTTCTTTTAATCGATGAGGTGATTCGTAAAAAATTATAGTTGCTTTTTCTTTTTTTAATTCTTCAAGTTCTTTGTTTCTTTTAGATTGTTTACTATTTAAAAACCCATAAAATAAAAATGGCGATGGATTAAGTCCAGACGTAATTAAAGCAGGAATAAGTGCCGTAGGTCCTGGAAGACCAACTACATTATATCCCTTTTCGATAGCAATTTTTACTAAATCATAACCGGGATCACTTATAATCGGAGTGCCTCTATCTGTAACAATACCAACATCATGCCCATCATCTAAATATTTTAAAAACTTATCTTTATTTTCTTTTTCATTATATTCATAACTTGATATAAGTTTTTTCTTAATATTTAAGTGATTTAGTAACAATGATGTAACTCTAGTATCTTCAGAAAAAATTACCTCAACCATTTTTAATGTATTAACAGCTCTTAATGTAATATCTTCCAAATTTCCGATTGGAGTTGGAATTAAATATACAGTTGGGCTTCCATCGTAACTTTTTTGAAACATACTTTTCACCTCTCAAAATATTTTAAAACTTCTTTTGTATATTTTCCATTTTCATCATGAACAATTAAATTTTCTAGAATTTTTAAACCTGGATTTCCATTTTTTCTACCTTCAACCAAGACCATATTAGCCTCTTTTCCTATTTTAGGATAAATAAACCTTATTTTTTTAGGCTCGATATTATGGTTTCGCATTGAACATAAAATATCTACTAATCTATCAGGTCTATGAACGATTGCGACCACACCATTATTTTTCAATAATTTTCTAGATATTTTAAATAAATCTTCTAAATTTAATTTTACTTCATGGCGTGCGATTGTTTTTGCATCATTTTTATTTAATTTAGATTGTTCACATACTTTAAAAAATGGAGGATTACAAGTTATCACATCAAATGAATCACTTTCTATATTTTTACTTAACTCATTTATATCATCATTTATTATTGTTATCTGTTCTAAAAGATTATTCTCTAAAACTGACTCTTTTGCTAGTTCAGCGATATCCTTTTGAATTTCTACACCAATTATTTTAGCATTTGTTTTTGTAGATAAAATAAGTGGAATCGGTCCATTTCCACAGCCTATATCCATTATTTTTGTTATATTTTTATTTAAAGTAACAAAATTAGGTAATAAAACCGAATCTAAAGAAAAATTAAAACTTTCTGTATCTTGAAAAATATACATGTCATTATATCCTAATAAATAGTTTTTAACTTTCATCTTCTAATTGAACCTCTATAACTCCTATTTTAGGAACATCTACTGAATATCGTTTATTTAGTATATCTAAATTTATTACTTTTCCTTCACCTTTTTCTGTTGAAACAGTTTGTCCAATTTTTGGCAAACCTTTTCTACAACATTTATAATTTTCATCTTCATACTTTAAACAACATAATAAACGGCCACATAGACCATTTATTTTAGAAGGATTAAGCGCTATATTTTGATTTTTTGCCATATTAATAGATACTGAGTCTAAATCCTTTAAGAATCTTGAACAGCATAATTGTTGACCGCATAAACCACATCCACCAACTTCTTTAGCTTTATCTCTTGATCCTATCTGTCTTAATTCAATTCTTGTTTTATATTTATTGGCTAATTCTTTGGCTAAATTTCTAAAATCTATTCTAGAATCTGATAAAAATCTAAAAAGTAATTGTTCACGATCAAAGGTATAATGTGCATCAACTAAAGTCATATTCAAGTTATTTTTTTCTACTAATTCTTTACAATAAATCAATGCTTTCTTTTCAATTTGCTGATTTTTTTTGTTTTTTAAAAAATCTTCTTTTGTGGCTATACGAACTATTTCATTTAATGGCTTATTATACTTCTTTTTATCGATATTATAATTTTCTAATTCAACCGTACCAAATTCTAAACCTTTTTCTGTTTCTACAATTACAGTAATTCCCCTTTTTAATTTTTTATTTCCTGGTAAGAAATTATACACAGTTTTGTTATTATTGTTAAATTTAATTCCAACTACTTCTATCATTTAATCACCTTCTAACATTAAAATTAATTTGTCTAATACTAAATTAAGATTACAATTATACTTTAATCTATCTTCTATTTTTAATATTGTTAATATTTTGTTTGCTAATTTATCAGTATCATTTTTTGAAGCTATTAATTCTAATATATCTTTGTTTTCTTCAAATATTTTTTCAGATTTTATTATTTTATAATTTAAAGCCTCATTGTATATTAACAGCAATATTTTTAAATACTCTTGAAAAAGTAATTTATCCTTTAAAATTATTGAACATATTGTGTTTTCTTTTAAAAGTGTTTCTTTTTTGTTATTTTCTATAGATTTAATAAATTTAATAACAGCATTTAACAAATTTTTGCTTTGTTCATTTTGAATAAATTCCATTTGCTTTGTTTTGTCATCAAATATATAATTTGCTACACGTTCTAAATCTGTATTTCCTATTACATTTTTTTTATTTATTAATTTTATTTTTTGACATCTTGAAGAAATTGTATCGAGTAACATCTCGGCATTATTTACAACTAATATTGCAACTATATTTTCTTCTGGCTCTTCTAAAAATTTCAAAATAGAATTTGCTGCTGCTTCATTCATTTTTTCTGCTTGATCTATAATATATACTTTTGTTGATGCTGTAACAGCTTTAGTAGAAAAATCTTTTTGAAGGCCACTTAATTGGTCTTTTTTTATCCACATACCATCTGGTTTTATTATTTCCAACTCTGTACTATTACCATTATCAATTTGTGTACAAAGATCACAATCACCACAAAGATTATGTTCTATATTTTTTGTAGGACATAGTATGGCTTTAGCAAACGATAAAGCAAAATCATAACCTCTATAGTAATTATTAGTTTCTATAATATATGCATGAGAAATATTTTGATTTTTTAATTGTCTATATAATATTTCACAAGCTATATGATTATCTGCATAATATTCACTAAGCATATCATACTCCCTTTCTATCAAAATACAAAAAATATCAATGCAATTAATGATAGTAATGCTGGCACCCCAAATATAGCAACATATAGGACAGTCAATATATTTAAAGGTACCAAAATTCCTAGTGGTACTGCAATTAAATTATAACCATAAATTAAGAACATTGAAAAAACTATTTTTTTTAATATTTGAAATATTTTTTTTAACATATATCTTCACCTCTATAAATGATATGAAGATAAATGCTTAATTAGATATTTTTTTTCTGTCTTCTAAAGCTAATTCTAAAGTTAAAGTATCAATATAATCCATATCTGTTCCTAATGGAACTCCATGAGCAATTTTAGTAACTAGTACTTGAGTGTTTTCAAATATCTTTGAAATATATAATGCTGTTGTTTCTCCTTCTATACTAGGTTTGACTGCGATAATTATTTCTTTAATCTTTTCTTTTTCTACTCTATCCACTAGAGATTTGATATTTATATCATCTGGTGTTATTCCATCTAATGGAGAAATTAACCCATTTAAAACATGGTATTTTCCCGAAAATGATTCCGTTCTTTCAAACATAATTATATTTTTAGGATATTCTACAACACATAGAACATCATTTTTACGATTTTTGTCACTACATATTTCGCAAATATCTTCTTCCGAAAAATTATTGCAAATTTTACATTTTTTAATTTTATTTTTTACATCTAATAAAGATTTAGCAAAAAATTCAACTTGATCTTTATCTTCTTCTAATATTGATAAAGCCATGCGTTCTGCTGATTTTTCACCAACACTAGGTAATTTTTTTAAACTATCTATTAAATTTCTTATACTTTTTGGATAACTATACATTAAAATAAACCTGGCATTCCTTGAGTATATTTACCTAATTTTTCTTCAGTTTCTGTTTCTATTTGTTTTAAAGTGTCATTAACAGCAACCATAATCATATCTTCTAACATTTCTATGTCATCACTTTCTATAGTATCAGCTTCAATTTTTACTTCAATCAACTTTTTAGCACCTGTCATTTTAACACTTACTAAAGACGATTTTGATTCAAATACTTTATTGTTTATCTCATTTTGAGCTTCTAGCATATCTTTTTGCAATTTTTGAGCTTGTTTCATTATAGCTTGCATATTCATAATATCTTTCCTCCTAATTGTAATTTATTGCATCACTAAATAAATTTTCTATTTCATTTTTATTTTCATTTTCATTTTTTAATATCTGATCTATACTTTCTGTTTCTTCAACATATGTATATTGTTTAAGATGTGAATTAAATTCTTTCTTAATTATTTCCCAGGAAATATTATCCGTTGAAATAACTTTATAATTATGTTTAAAAACTTTAGCAACTATTTCTTCTATTTTTAAAATATTTTCGTTAAATAGGTCACTATCAGTTTCTGTATTAAATACATAAATAAGATAATTTTCACTTGCTGCCTTTAAATTTCCATCTAGAATAATAGAAACGTATTTACTATAATCTAGATTTATCAAAAGAGGCTTTAAATCATCTTCTAATGATTTTATCTTTGTTAATTCTTTTTTATTAAATTTTGCTAAAGTATTATTGATTCTTATTTCCTTTATTTTTTTTAATTTTTCTTTTATTTCTCGGTTAATCGGTGTAAACGAATTATCAACTTTATATGAATTATTTTCTTTTTTTATTACAGTTTTTGATTCATTTTTATTTTCTATTGGTCTTACTGAAAGGTTTTCTTTTATCAAATTTGATACATATTGTTTGTTTTGTGTTTTTTCATAATTGAGTAACTTTAAAATCAATAATTCAAATTGTAGTCTTTGTACTGTACCTTTTTTTATAACAGATAAATTTTGATTCATTGTATCTATCAAATCAATTAATTCTAATTTTGACAATATTCCAGACATATTTTTATATACCTCAGTATCATAGTTACTATCAATTAAATATTGTGGTGCTTCTTCAACTATTAATACATTTTTAAAAAACAATATTAATTCCTCTAAAATTTTAGTAAAGTTTTTACCAGTTTCATCAAAATTATCAATTTTTGTTAAAACTTCATAGACATTTTTATTTAAAATTTCTATTGCAAATTTAGATAATTCTTCTTGTGTTAGTGTTCCATTAATCAAATGAACATCTTCTACTGTTATTTCATTTTGTGTAAAAGATGAAACTTGATCAAGAATACTTAAAGAATCTCGCATTCCACCATCAGCTAATCTTGCTATTTCTCTTATACTATCATCTGTTATTTTTATATTTTCTTTATTACAAATATCTTTTAATCTTTTAAAAATACAATTATTACTTATTTTTTTAAAATCAAATCGTTGACATCTTGATAAAATAGTTAAAGGTATTTTTTGAGGTTCAGTTGTTGCTAATATGAAAATAGCATGTTTTGGTGGTTCTTCTAATGTTTTTAATAGGGCATTAAAAGCACCTGTAGTAAGCATATGGACTTCATCAATTATATATATCTTATACTTTCCTAAAGAAGGTACTAAATTAACTTTATTACGTAATTCTCTTATTTCATCAACACCATTATTTGAAGCTGCGTCTATTTCTATAACATCCACGTGATTTTTATTAATATTTTGTGTACAATTAACGCATTTATTACAAGCTACACCATCAACCAGGTTTTCACAGTTTACTGATTTTGCTAATATTTTTGCTATACTTGTTTTACCTGTTCCTCTAGGTCCCGTAAATAAATAAGCATGATTTATATTACCAAGTTTTAAAGAATTTAATAGTGTTTTTACTATTATATCTTGGCCTACCACATCAGAAAAATCTATCGGTCTATATTTTCTATATAATGCTTGATACATATTAATCACCTCTTGTTTTATTATATCATTTTGAATATCATTTTTTAATTATTTTACCTCTTTTCTTTAAAAAAAGATTTTATATAATCAATATATTCATTCGATATTTTACATTCACAAACTTGTAATTTTGTTTCTATATTATATTTACTTTTAAATCCAAAATTCATATTTTTTAAGCCATAATAAATTTTACTTATTCGTGACTGTTCTATTGCACCGTAGCACATTAAACAGGGTTCCATCGTTGTATATATTTCACATCCATCTAAATGCCATGTTTTTAATTTTTTACAAGCTCTTTCTATAGCAATAATTTCTGCATGTTTAGTAGTTATTTGTTTATTTTCTTTTTTATTATAAGCTTTAGATATAATTTTTCCATTTTTAACAATAATGGCGCCTATAGGTACTTCTTGCTTTTTATATGCTTTTAGTGCTTGTTTTAAAGCTAAATCCATAAAATTGTTCATTTTTTATCACCTTTATAATGTTTCACGTGAAACATAAATCTATTTTGCAATGTTCCACGTGGAACATCATAAAAAAAGCACACACATTTAGAGGATCTTAAGGCTGCTATTTTCCAATTCTGACCTGGTTCAAACATAAATGTTGTGCATTAATAATATATTATATTTTTAATATTTTTTCAACACTTATATGGTCTAATTTATAATTAAATTAAAAATTACTATATATGTTTCACGTGAAACATATATAATCTCTTATATAAATTATTTCCCAGGAAATAATTTTAAAAAGAAAAGAATGTTTCACGTGAAACATTCTTTTTATTTTTCATTTGTTGATTCAACGACATCTTCGGTTCCATCATTATCATCTTTTTTTAATATTGATATATTTCCGACCTTTTGGTTATCTTTTAAATTTATCAATCTTACACCTTGAGCTACTCTTCCAGTGTTAGATACTTGCGTTAAATTTAAACGTATGATTATTCCAGAATTAGTAACAATCATTAAATCTTCATCACCTTCAACCATTCTGAAAGCAACTATATTACCGTTTTTTTCTGTTATATTTAAAGCTTTTACACCTTTGCTACCACGATGTGTCATTCTGTATTCATCTATGCTAGTTTTCTTTCCGTATCCATTTTCAGTAACTATTAATACGTTTTTATTTGGATCAGAAACTTCACATCCTACAGCTTTTCCATCATCAACTTCAATTCCCTTAACACCGGCAGCACTTCTACCCATAACTCTGATTTCATCTTCTTTAAATCTGATCATTCTTCCATTTGAAGATGCTATTAATATTTGATTATTTCCGGTAGTTTTCTTAACATCTAGTAATTCATCATCTTCTCTTAGTGTTATTGCAAATTTACCGTTTGATCTAATACTATCAAATTCTTCAAGCTTAGTTCTCTTAACTAAACCTGTTTGTGTACAAAATACAATATATTTAGATTCGTCATTGTTTTCTATCTTTAACATAGCTTTAACAACTTCTTCTTTTTCTATAGGTAATAAATTAATTATTGGAATTCCTTTTGATTGTCTATTAAATAAAGGAATTTCATAACCTTTTAATCTATATACTTTTCCTTTATTTGTAAAGAATAATATATAATCATGAGTTGTCATAGAAAGTAAATATTGTACAAAATCTTCTTCATTTGTAGACATTCCTTTAATTCCAACTCCACCTCTATTTTGAGATTTAAAATTATCACTTAATACACGTTTTATATATCCCTTGTTAGTCAAAGTAATTACAATATCTTCAACCGGTATTAATGATTCATCTTCTATATAATCTATAGCTGTCATATCAATTTTTGTTCTTCTATCATCACTGTATTTATTTTTAATTTCAGTTAATTCTAACTTAATTATATCTAATACTTTTTGTTCAGAACCTAAAATTGCCTTTAATTCTTTAATACGTTCTAATAAATCATTTAATTCATTTTCAATCTTATCTTTTTCTAGACCAGTTAATCTTCTTAACTTCATTTCCAAAATAGCTTCACATTGAATTTCATCTAAAGGAAATTTAGACATTAACTGTTCTTTAGCTATATCATCTGTCTTTGAAGCTTTAATTATCTTAATAACTTCATCAATATTGTCTAAAGCAACTTTTAATCCTTCTAAAATATGAACTCTAGCTTCACATTTGTTCAAATCAAATCTTGTTCTTCTTATAATAATTTCTTTTTGGTAGTCAATATATTTGGTTATGATATCTTTAAGTCCAAGAGTTTTTGGAACACCATTATCAAGCATTAAAAATATAATTCCATAATTTGTTTGAAATTGAGTATGTTTATATAAATTATTTAAAACAACTTGTGGATTTGCATCCCTTTTTAATGTAATAGTTATTTTAATACCATCTTTTAAGTCGGTATGATAATCAGAAATACCATCTATTGTTTTATTATGTACTAATTCTGCAACTTTATTTTTTAATTCCATTGTATTAACACCATATGGAACTTCATCAATTACTATATAATTTTTTCCATCTTTTTCTTCTATAGTAGCATTACTTCTTATAGTAATAGTACCACGGCCTGTTTCATAAGCTTTTTTTATACCACTATTACCTAAAATTATGCCACCAGTAGGAAAATCTGGCCCTTTTATATATTCCATCAAACCTAAAGTATCAATGTCTGGATTATCAATATAAGCAATACAACCATCTATTACTTCACCTAAATTATGTGGTGGAATATTAGTTGCCATACCCACAGCAATACCCATTGTTCCATTAACTAATATGTTAGGAAACCTTGATGGTAATATTGATGGTTCTTTTTCTGATTCATCAAAGTTTGGAATAAAATTAACAGTATCTTTATTAATATCTCTTAGTAATTCTAATGATATTTTTGATAATCTAGATTCAGTATAACGCATTGCTGCTGCTCCATACCCTTCAATATTACCAAAATTACCGTGTCCGTCCACTAACATATGACGATAATTAAAATCTTGAGCCATTCTTACCATTGCTTCATATATTGAAGAATCTCCATGTGGGTGATATTTTCCCATTACATCTCCGACTATACGAGCTGATTTTTTATGAGGTTTGTCTGGTGTATATCCAGATTCATACATTGACCATAAAATTCTACGATGAACTGGCTTTAAACCGTCACGTAAATCTGGTAAAGCACGTGATACGATTACACTCATAGAATACTCTAAAAATGATGATTTTACCTCTTCTACTATGTTATTTTCTTCTAATCTATCTCTACTATGATCCATATACTACACCTCCTAAATATCCAAATTTTCTACATATACTGCATTATTTTCTATAAATTCTCTTCTTGGTTCTACTTCATCACCCATTAATTTAGAGAATACTTCATCTGCAGCTATTAAATCATCTACAGTTATTTTTCTTAGTATTCTTGTATTTATATCCATTGTTGTTTCATTTAATTCTTCTGCATCCATTTCTCCTAAACCTTTCATACGAGCTATATCATATTTTGTATTAGGATTTAATGAAGCTAAATAAGAATCTCTCTCTTCTTCATTTAATACATATTTAATTGTTTTACCATGTTTTATACAAAATAATGGTGGTTGAGCTGCATATACGTGTCCTGCCTCTACTATTGGTCTAAAGAATCTATAAAATAAAGTTAACAACAATACTCTAATATGTGATCCATCGACATCGGCATCGGTCATAATTATTATTTTATGATATCTTAACTTACTTAAATCGAATTCAGTTCCTATACCTGTTCCAAAAGCTGTTATTATTGTTCTAATTTCTTCATTTGATAAAGCTCTATCTAATCTTGCTTTTTCCACATTAAGTATTTTACCTCTTAAAGGTAAAATAGCCTGAGTCATTGAATTTCTACCTTTAATAGCGGATCCACCAGCCGAATCTCCTTCGACTAAAAATATTTCGCATATTTTAGGATCTTTATCCTTACAATCAACTAATTTTCCACCAAAATTAACAACATCCAAATCACTTTTTCTTCTAGTTAATTCTCTTGCTTTTTTTGCAGCAACTCTAGCACGTGCTGCTGTCATTGTTTTTTCTATTATTAATTTAGCTTCATCTGGATTTTCCATTAAAAATCTTTCAAATCCCGCAGAAAAAACATTATCAGCAAGCTTTCTTACTTCAGAATTTCCTAATCTTCCCTTTGTTTGGCCTTCAAATTGTGGATTAGGATGTTTACAAGAAACAATCATCGTTAATCCTTCTTTAACATCATCACCAGTTAAAGAATCATCTTTTTCCTTTAAAAAATTATTCTTTCTTGCATAATTATTTATTATACGAGTTAAAGCTCTTCTAACTCCTTCTTCATGAGTACCACCATCATGAGTGTTAATATTATTAACAAATGAGTAAATACTATCTGTGTAACCAGAATTATATTGCATAGCAACTTCAAACATAACACCATCATCTTCACCCTCTAAGTGAATTATTTGTTCATGAATTGGTGTTTTATTTCTGTTTAAATATCTTACATATTCACTTATTCCACCTTCATAATGAAATACTTCTCCAGTTGTATCTTCTTCATCTCTATCATCTCTTAATGTTAATCTTAAACCTTTATTTAAAAAAGCTAATTCTCTAGTTCTTGTTTTTAATGTCTCATAATCATATATATCTGTATCAAAAATTTCTGGATCCGGTTTAAATGAAACTGTTGTTCCTGTTCTATTTGGATCACAATCACCTATAACGGTTAATTTTTGAACGATTTTTCCTCCATCAGCAAACTTTGCTTCATATATTTTTGAATCTTTGTAAACTGTTACTGTTACCCATTTAGATAAAGCATTAACAACGCTAGCTCCTACTCCATGAAGACCTCCGGATACTTTATATCCTCCTCCTCCAAATTTTCCACCAGCATGTAATACAGTATAAACAGTTTCTACTGTGGATAATCCCGTCTTAGGATGTACTCCAACAGGAATACCTCTACCATTATCCTTAACTGTAATAGAATTATCTTTATTAATTATTATTTCAATATTATTACAATATCCAGCTAAAGCTTCGTCTATAGAGTTATCTACTATTTCCCATACCAAATGATGTAATCCCTTTACATCTGTTGTTCCTATGTACATACCAGGACGTTTTCTAACGGCTTCTAAACCTTCCAATACTTGAATATCAGATGCATCATAATGTTGATTATTTTGTTCCATTTTATTCCACCTCTTCTATTTTTCCACCATTTATCTTTATTAGATTAGATGTATTAATTAAGTTTTCATCTAAATTTGATAAATCTGTTGTTGTTATAATTGTTTGAATTTCATTGTTAATATAGTTTAGTAAACTATTTTTTTTATTATTGTCTAATTCACTAAATACATCATCTAAAAGTAATATAGGTTTTGTCTGTTTAAAATCATTAAAAATATTTATTTCGGATAATTTAAACACTAAAACACCTAAACGTTGTTGACCTTGTGAACCATACAATTTTAAATTTTTACTCTCGTATATAAACTCAAAATCATCTTTTTGAGGACCTAACAATGTGATTTTATATTTTTTATCCCTATATAAATTCTTTTTATATTCCTCTTTTATTTTAGTTTTAATATCTTCATCATTAAAATCAAAATGATCAAAATTAGTTTTATATACAATTTCATAATTATCGCTATTATATATTTTTTCACTTATATGCTTACTATATTGATTAATTTTATAAATGTATTTTTTACGCATTTTATATATATATATACTTTTATCAATTAAATGATCTGTTATAATATCAAAATAATTATCATCAAAATCGATTCTATCAACATATTTTTTTAGATAATCATTTCTAATTTTTAATAATTTATTATAGTCGCTTATATTTTTAAAATATATACTTGATAATTGACTTAATTGGATATTTAAATATCTTCTTCTTACTTCTGGATTACCTTTTATCAAATTTAAATCATCAGGATAAAAGAAAATTGTGTTAATGTTAGATATATAATCACTAATTTTATTAATTTTATCATCATTTATTTTTAATAATTTTTTGTGATTAATTAATTCTATAGAATATTTATTGGTTAAGTCATTATCTTTAATAATACCTTCAACAAATAAACTATCTTCTCCATTCTTTATTAAATTATTATCCAAAAAAGAATGATGTGATTTAGTTACCGATAAATAATATATAGATTCTAATAAATTTGTCTTCCCTTGAGCATTATTTCCATAGATAATATTAATGCCAGGAGTAAAATCTAATACTAATTTTTCATAATTTCTAAAATTATGTAATTTTATCTTGCTCAAATACATATAACACCCCTGTTTTTGATATTTTTAAGGCTGTAGAAGAAAAAAAGTACATT
The DNA here is from genome assembly GCA_900544605.1 of uncultured Mycoplasmatota bacterium. Classification (GTDB taxonomy): domain Bacteria; phylum Bacillota_I; class Bacilli_A; order RF39; family UBA660; genus SIG204. Next base: position 35,954 of record UQVP01000001.1, read on the forward strand.
TTTAATATTCCTATACATCATATATATTATATCATAAATTTGATAATAAAAAGCAAAAAAATAGGTAAAAGTACCTATTTTTTTTATTATTATTGGTTTTTTCGACTTCTTAAAATTGATTCTAAACGAGATGCACGTAAAATTTGACTTTCTAATGTAAATATAGAAATATCTAAATTCAAATTAGTATCATTTTTAAAAGTAATATTGGAACCCTTATTACATCTAACATAATTTTTTAAATTATTTAAAGAAATCCAAGCACATTCTACTAATCTTGGTGATGCGGTTGGAAAAAAGATAATACTTCTACTCTCTTCTACTATGATAGGTAATTTATAGCTCATTCCTAACATATTTTTAGTACCTTCATATCTACCTTGATAATTACTCCCATAATAACAACAGCTTTCATTTATAATTTCAAAAACAGGTTTATCAATTATGTATTCATTTCCTATTTCTATTATTCTAGTTGTGGTTTCATCTATAGGAACGATTGCTAAAGTACCAATATTAATTTCATAACTATGCAACATTAAATTCACCTCCCTACTTATAAATTTCCACAAAAAATGGAAATTTCCTTTCTTATACATTAATTTTTTGTCAAATTTTGTCGATTTTTGTCGAAAAAAAAGGAAAATTTAATATTTTCCTTAAAATTTATCAACTAATATGTTCTTATAGGTAAAATTAATTGTATCAAATCATCATTAGATGCATCTTTAATAATTATAGGTTTTATTTCACCATTAAATAATAATTTAACATTATCACATTCCATTACTTTTAATGCATCCATCATAAATTTAGAACTAAAAGCTATTTTTATATCATTATTATTACTTTCTATAATATCTAATTTTTCTTCTACATTACCAATTTCAGGAATATTAGATCTTAATAAAATTTTATTATCTATTATACTTAATTTTACTGTATTTTTATCTGCCTCATTTGTTAATAATGATGCCCTATCAATAGAATTATATAAATCTTTTAAATTTACTATTATTTCTGTTGAAAATTCTTCTGGGATTAATTTTGATGTATCAGGATAAGAGCCATTTATCAATCTTGACATAAATATAATTGTATCAAACATAAATATAATTTTATTATTGAATATATGAATTTTTATTTCTGCTTCATCATCATTTAATAACTTTAACAATTCATTTAAATTTCTAGTTGGAATTATTATATTTATTTTTTCATTACTTTCAAATGGTAATTTTATTTTTTTACTTGCTAATCGATATGAATCTGTTGCTGTACATTCTAAAATATCTTGATTTATTTTTAAATTTATACCAGTTAATACAGGTCTTGATTCTTGTGTAGATGTTGCAAATATAGTCTGATTTATTATGTTTTTAAATACTTTTTGATTTAAAACAATAGGATTTTTATTTTCTTCTAATTCTAATTTTGGAAAATCGTTTACTAAATTACAATTTAAATTAAAAGAAGAATTTTTTGTGTTAATAAAGATTTTAGAATCCATAACTTCTTCTATATCAATTATTTCATTTGGTAATTTTTTAATAATATCATATATATATCTACCAGATACTACAATATCACCAAGTGTATCAATATTCTCAATATCTTCTTTTTTGATAAATGTTTTTATTGAAATTTCATTATCAGTACTTAACAAGTATAAACCTTCACTTTTTAATTCAAATTTTATACAATTTAGAATTGGTATCAAATTTTTATTTGATATTCCCTTAATAACATAATTTAAATGCTCCATTAATATATTTTGTTTAATTTTTAATTTCATAAAAAACCTCCCTAATTTATTATTATTTTAATTATTATCTTTATTATTAATGTGTAAAATGTTTAAAACTTAATTATTTGTTAAAAAATAAAGTAATTTACTATTAGAATAACTGTGGAAAACAATTTTAAAATTTTAAATTTTCCACTTTTTATTTAATTTGATTAACAATTTTATTAATTTGTTCTTCTAATTCATGATTAGTTTTTATTTCTTTTTTTATTTTATCTACTGAATGCATAACAGTTGTATGATCTTTTCCACCAAATTCTAATCCTATTTTAGGCAATGATTCAGCTAAATAAGTTCTACAAATATACATTCCTACTTGCCTTGGTACAGAAATACTTGCCATCCTTTTTTTACTTTTAATATCTTCAACAGATATATTGTAAGCATTTGCAATTAATTGTTGTACTTGTTCAATCTTATTTTTTGATATAATACTTTTTACAAAATAGTCTTTTAGTGCTTCTGTTGCAAGTTCAATTGTAATATCAGACCCATTCATTATGGTTGCATAAGCGAAAACTCTAGTTATTGCACCTTCTAATTTTCTAATATCAGATGTACAATTGCTGGCAATATATTCTTTAACCTCTATAGGAAAATCATTGCACACATCATTAGCTTCTATTTTTTTGTCTATTATATCCATTCTTAATTTAAAATCTGGTGGTAGAATATCTATTGTTAATCCCCAATTGAATCTTGTTCTAAGTCTTTCTTCTAATTTTTTTAAATCATCTGGTGATCTATCAGAAGAAATAATTATTTGCTTATTATTACAATGTAATTCATTAAATGTGTTGAAAAATTCTTGTTGTGTTTTGCTAGCTATTTCTAGGTATTGAATATCATCAATCATTAAAACATCAACATTTCTATATTTATTTTTAAATTCATCAACAGCATCAAAATTATTTTCATCTTTATTTTTTCTATAAATATTTAGAAAATCATCAACAAATTTTTCACTTGTGACATATAAAACTTTTTTATTACTATTTTTAACAATATAATTACCTATCGCGTGCATTAAATGTGTTTTTCCTAGTCCACTACTACCATATATAAACAAAGGATTGTACATAAAACCAGGTTGTTCTGCTACCGCTAAAGAAGTAGCCTTCGCAAATTTATTACTATTTCCCACAATAAAATTATCAAAAGTATATTTAGGGTCGAGATTAGATTCATATAGATTATTAGATGGAACCCCTACTTTATCAACGTCAATTGTAACATTTTTAACAATTTCTTCTTCTAATAAATATTCAAATTTAAAATTGCTACCAGTTATCTCTGTGAAAATTTCTTCTATTAAATTATTATAATTTTCTTTTAAATGTTTCTTATGTACTTGCATGGGAACTAAAATTTTGGCTGTATTATCGTTTAGTTCTATTAATTTAGTGTCCATAAACCATGTTTCATATAGTATAGGATCTAATTCAGCTTTTATTTTTTCAAGAAACAAGCTCCATATTGTATTAATATCCACACAAAACACCTCACTTTAATAACAGTTAACATTATTTTACACCAAAAAAATATAAAAACCAATATTAAACTGTGGAAAAAAGCAAAAATCGACAAATTAACACAATTTTCCACACAAATTGACATTAAATAATAAGATAAAAACATACTTTTCAACATAAGATGTGGAAAAGTAATTAACATATAATTTTGATTGTTATTAAGTTTTCCACATATACTGTGGAAAATATGGTTAGATATTATAAAATATATTAAAAATACTTGTGGAAAAAAGTTATAATAATAGCTAAAAAATATTTGACAAATAAGAAAAATATCTATATAATGGTTAAAGCGATGAAATATAGGCTTTAGGAGGTGGAATATGAAAAGAACATTTCAACCAAACAATAGAAAAAGAAGTAAAAAAATGGGTTTTTTAGCTCGTATGAAAACTAAAATGATCAATTCTAGAAGAAGAAAGGGTCGTAAAGTTTTATCACATTAATTTAAGGCCACTGCTTAACAGTGGCTTTTAGTTTAAAGAAGGTGCCTTATGAAAAAAGAAAATATAATAAAGAAAAGCTTAGATTTTGATAGAATAATAAAAAATAATAAATCATATAAATATAAAGATTATATAATTTATTTAGAAAAAACAGAAAATAATACTTATCATTTTGGTTTATCTGTTGGTAAAAAAATAGGTAATGCTGTAACAAGAAATAAAATCAAGAGACAGTTAAAAAATATAATTGATAAAAATAACTATGAAAAAGGAATTAATTGTATTATAATAGTAAGGAAAGGTTTATTAGAAAAAACTTATCAAGAAAAAGAAAAAATTTTACTTGAAGCATTTCACAAATTAAATATAATTAAGGAGAAAAATAATGAAAAAAAATAAATTAAAGATACTTTTAGTATTATTTGTTGTTATGATATCATTAACAGGGTGTACTAAGATTTTAAAAAATGATGAAAAAAAAGTAGTTCAAAATACAGTTACAGGTCAAAATTTGGTTGAAAACATATTATGTAAGCCAAAAGATGAAAAAACTTTAAATCTATATAAAGAAAATAATGTTGATGTTGACTCACTAGTTGATTGTGAAAATTTTAAAATTACGTCTGGTGGATACGAGGGTATTTGGACAACAATATTTGTTAAACCATTAGCGTGGATTATAATAAAGTTAGGTAATTTAGTAAAAAATTATGGTATTTCAGTAATATTAGTTACTCTTGCAATAAGATTAATTTTATATCCAATTACTAAAAAAACAGCTTTACAATCTGAAAATATGAAAAAAGCCAAACCTGACTTAGACAAATTAGAAAAAAAATATAAAAATAGACAAGATAATGAAGCGATGATGCAAAAATCACAAGAAATGATGCTTATTTATAAAAAATATGGAATAAGCCCATTATCAGGATGTTTATTTTCATTCATTCAAATTCCGTTATTTTTCGCTTTTTATGAAGCTATGAACAGAATACCTGCGTTATTTGAAGAAAAATTATTATGTTTTCAATTAGGAACTAGTCCTTTAACAGCAATGACAAACGGCAAATTCTATTATTTAATATTTGTTATTTTAGTTATAGCTACAACATATTACTCATTTAAATTAAATGCGACAGCTACAATGAGCGTAGAACAAGAAAAACAAATGAAAATGATGAGTAATATTTCAATCATATTTATTTCAATAGCATCATTATCAATTTCATCAGGAATTGCATTATATTGGATTTTTAATAGTGGATTTACTATTTTACAAAATTTATTAGTTAAAAGGAGTAAGAAAAATGCAAATGTTATATAAATATGAAGGAAAAAATAAAGAAGAAATAGAAAAACAAATGTTAAATGAATTAAATACTTCTAAAGAAAATTTATTTATTCGTGAAAAAGAAGAAGATGGTTCATTATTTAAAGCTAAAAAATATATTTATGAAGTAGCAAAAAAGGAAGACATTATAGTTTTTGTAAAAGATTATATAGAAGAACTAAGCAATAACTTTGGAGTTCAAATTAAAAGTGAAGTTAGATTTAAAGAAGATATCTTATATATTGTTTTAGTATCAGATAATAATGCTATTATAATAGGTAAAGAAGGAAGAACTTTATCAGCGCTTCAAACCTTAATAAAAAGTACGATTAACAACAAGATAGGATTTAATATCAAAGTAAATCTTGATGCTTCAAACTATAAAGCAAAAAAACAAAAAAATTTAGAATACGAAATAAAAAAAATAGCGAAGGATGTTTTAAAATCACATGTCGATGTTAAATTGGATCCAATGAATTCTTACGATCGCAGATGTGTACACAATGTTGTTGCAAAATTTGAAGATTTAAAATCAGAAAGTTTTGGGGAAAATCCAAACAGATATGTAGTAATAAGTTATAAAGGGGAATAAAACCCTTTATTTTTTTGTTGACTAAAATACTATTTAATACTAAAATATATCTAGCAAAGGAGAAATTATTATGGAAGATACTATAGCTGCAATTGCAACATCACTAGGTGTAGGTGCAATATCAATTATTAGAGTAAGTGGTCCGGAAGCAATAAAAATAGTAAATAATATTTTTAAAGGTAAAGATTTGACAAAGCAAAAAACACACACTATAACCTATGGGCATATAATTGAAAATGATAAAATTATAGATGAAGTTTTGATATCTATTATGAAGTCCCCTAAAAGTTTTACAACAGAAGATACCGTAGAGATTAATTGTCACGGTGGAATATCAACAACAAATAAAGTATTAGAGTTATTATTAAATAACGGTTGTCGTTTAGCAGCCCCAGGTGAATTTACTAAAAGAGCTTTTTTAAATGGGAGAATCGATTTAATAGAAGCTGAAGGTGTAATGGATTTAATTAATTCTAAAACAGAAAAAGCTCGAAATTTAGCAATAAATCAGCTAAGTGGAACTTCTTCTGAACTTATTAAAAAATTAAGAAAAGAAATAGTTGAAATCCTTGCTAATATAGAAGTAAATATTGATTATCCAGAATATGATGATATAGCCGTATTATCTACACAAATAATTAAACCTCAAATAACTAATATAATAAAAGAATTAAAAGAAATAATAGATCATAGTGAAAATACTAAGATTATAAAAGATGGTATAGATGTTTTAATTCTTGGTCGTCCAAATGTAGGAAAAAGTAGTTTATTAAATAGATTACTAGAAGAAGATAAAGCAATAGTGACCGATATAGAAGGAACAACACGAGATATAGTTGAAGGAAAAATAAATTTAGATGGAATTATTTTAAATATAATAGATACTGCAGGAATTAGACAAACAGAAGATGTTGTTGAAAAAATAGGTGTAGAAAAAAGTTTAAGTTTGATAGATAAAGCTGATTTAGTATTGTTTTTATTAAATAATAATGAAGATATAACCCCAGAAGATAAAAATATAATAAATCAGTTAAAAAATAAAAATCATATAATTGTTATTAATAAATGTGATTTAACTAAAAAGTTGGATTTAAACGATAATGATTGCGTATATATAAGTGCTAAAGAAAATATAGGTATAGATGATTTAAAAAATAAAATAAAAGAACTTTATAATCTAGAAAAAATAGAAACAGAAGATTTATCTTATTTAAGCAGTGCTAGAAGTATTTCTTTATTAAAACAAGCTATGCAGTCTTTAAAAAATGCCGATAAAGGTATAGATGATAATTATCCAATAGATATGGTAGAAATAGATATTAAAGATAGTTGGAATATATTAGGTGAAATAATTGGGGAAACTTATGAAGAAGAGTTAATAGATCAATTATTCAGTCAATTTTGTTTAGGAAAGTAGGTGAAACTATGGAATATGAAATAATTGTTGTTGGTGGTGGACATGCTGGGTGTGAAGCCTCTTTAGCAAGTGCTAGAAAAAGCCATAAAACATTATTAATAACAGGAAATATAAAAAATATTGCAGATATGCCATGTAATCCATCAATTGGTGGCAGTGCTAAAGGCATAGTTGTAAGAGAAATTGATGCTTTAGGTGGTGAAATGGGTGTCAATGCTGATAAAGGTCAAATTCAAATAAAAATGTTAAACAGTGGAAAAGGTCCAGCAGTACAAGCTTTGCGTGCTCAAGGTGACAAAGTAACATATCCTAAAGAAATGTTAAAAACATTATCATCAACACCAAATTTAGAAATTAAAGAATCTTTGGTAGAAGATTTAATTGTTGAAAAAAATAAAATAAAAGGTGTTATTTTAGAAAATGGAGAAAAAATTTATGCCCAAGCTGTTATTTTAACAACAGGAACATATTTAAAAGCTGATATTTTGGTTGGTGATACAAGAACAAGACAAGGTCCTCATGGCGAAAGACCAAGTATGCACTTAAGTGATAATTTAGAAAAATTAGGTTTTAAAATTATAAGATTAAAAACCGGAACACCACAAAGAATAGATAAAAATACAATTGACTTTACAAAAACAAGAGAAGAAAAAGGTGACAATAAGTTATTATCATTTAGTTTTGATAGAAAACCACAATATAAAATAGAAGATCAAATATCATGCCATTTAATTTATACAACACCGGAAACACATAAAATTATCAGAGATAATCTTCATAAAGCTAGTATGTATGGTGGATTAGATGATATAAAAGGTATAGGTCCAAGATATTGTCCTTCTATTGAAGACAAAGTTGTAAGATTTGCAGATAAAGAAAAACATCAATTGTTCTTAGAACCAGAAAGTTTATACTATGATGATATATATTTACAAGGTTTTTCTACAAGTATGCCTCACGATGTTCAAGAATTAATGGTTCATAGTTTACCAGGGTTAGAGAATGCTAAGATATTAAAATATGCCTATGCTATTGAATATGATGCAATATATCCAACACAATTGAAACAATCTCTTGAAACAAAGTTAATAGATGGTCTATATACAGCTGGACAAATAAATGGAACTAGTGGTTATGAAGAAGCTGCATGTCAAGGTTTGATTGCCGGAATAAATGCATCTTTGAAATTAGAAGGAAAAGAACCATTAATTTTAAAAAGAAATGAAGCTTATATAGGTGTTTTAATAGATGACTTAGTAACAAAAGGGGTAAGAGATCCTTATCGTTTATTAACATCAAGAGCAGAATATCGTTTATTATTAAGAAATGATAATGCCGATTTAAGATTAAGAGAGATTGGTCATAATGTTGGTTTAATAGATGAAGATAGATATCAAAAATTCTTAAATAAAAAGGAAAAAATAAAAGAATTAAAAGAACTATTACAAAATAATAAATTAAATCCTAATGCTGAAGTAAATGAATTTCTAACATCAATCAATTCTGCAATCTTAAAAGATGGAATAACTTTTTATAATTTATTAAGACGACCTGAAATAGATATGAATATTGTTAAAAAATATTTGGATATTGATTATAGTGAAGAGGTAATAGAAGAAGTTGAGATAGAAATAAAATATGAAGGATATATAGTTAAAGCATTAAAAGAAGCAGAAAAGCTAAATAATTTGGAAAACAAAAAAATACCTGATGATATTAATTATGATGCAATCCATAATATAGCAAGTGAAGCAAAGCAAAAACTAAAAGAAGTAAGACCTACAACAATAGCTCAAGCCTTAAGAATAAGTGGTGTAAATCCTGCCGATATTTCAATTTTAATGGTTTATTTAAAAAAGGAGTATAGTCGTGAATAAAAAGGAATTTATACAAGAAATAAATAAATTAGGTATTCAATTAACTGATGAACAATTACACCAACTAGATAAATATTATCAACTTTTAATAGAATGGAATAAAGTTATGAATTTAACTGGGATAACAGAAGAAAAAGAAGTATATTTGAAACATTTTTATGATAGTTTGACAATTGCTAAAGTTATAGATTTAACAAAAGAAAAAAGTTTGTGTGATGTAGGAAGTGGAGCTGGGTTTCCTGGAATGGTATTAAAAATAGTGTTTCCTAATCTAAAGGTTACATTAGTTGATTCTTTAAATAAGAGAATAAAGTTTTTAACAGAAGTAGCTAATGAACTAAATTTAAAAGATATTGCTTTAGTTCATGCTAGAGCAGAAGATTTTGCTAAGAATAACCGTGAAAAATTTGATGTTGTAACAGCTCGTGCTGTCGCACCAATAAATGTGTTATTAGAATATTGTTTACCTTTAACAAAAGTTGGGAAATATTTTATTGCCTTAAAAGGAAATATTTCCCAGGAAATAATTTTATTAAATAATTCATTAACAAAAATAGGTGGGAAATTAATTAATTCACAAGAATTTTTACTACCAATAGAAAATAGTAATCGTTCATTATTAGTAATTACGAAAGAAAATCCAACTTCAAAAAAATATCCACGTCATCCAAAAGATATAAAAAATAACCCTCTATAGGGTTATTTTTTTTATTTCCCAAAAAACTATTGTAATATTTCCCAAACTATAGTATCATATTACTATAAAAGAATAAGGAAGGGGAATTATTATGGATAATAATAGAAAAGTGGTAGAACTTCCTTTAGATGATGTTTTACCTAATAGATTTCAACCAAGAATTAAATTTAATGAAGAAGCAATAACAGAATTATCAGAATCAATCAAAGAACACGGTGTTATTCAACCAATTGTTGTACGCCCTGTAGGAGATAGATATGAAATAATAGCAGGAGAAAGAAGATTTAAAGCTTCCACTTTAGCTGGACTTTCAACTATTCCAGCTATTATAATAAATTTAAATGATAAAGATAGTGCTGAAGTTGCTTTAATAGAGAATGTACAAAGACAAGATTTGACACCAATTGAAGAAGCTATTTCTTATAAAAAAATCTTAGATATGGGGTATTTAAAACAAGAAGATTTAGCTGAAAAAATAGGAAAAAGTCAATCTGCTATAGCAAATAAATTAAGATTATTGAATTTAGATGAAGATGTTCAAGAAGCTTTATTAAATGGTAAAATTTCAGAAAGACATGCCAGATCTTTATTAAAATTAACAAATAAAGAAGATCAAGTAAAATTATTAAATAAAATCATTACAGAAAGATTAACTGTTAGAAAAACAGACGAGGAAATAAACAAGATGTTAAATGGAGAAAACAAAGAAGTAAATAAAGATATTGAAGTATTAAATTTAGATGAGCCTGTTATTATTCCTTCTTTTGAAGCAGATAATAAATTTAATATACCATCAAATCCGATAATTGAAAATGAAACATCCCCACAAGAAAGAAAAGCACAAGATATAATTAATCCTTTCTTAAATGTAGATTTATCTTCAGAAACAACTACTAAAGAAAATGAAGATAATCTACCAAAATTTAATGATTTGATTAAAAATACTGATGAAGTTCAAGAACCTACGGAAAATAAAGAAAAAGAAGTTAGTAATTTCTTTAATATTCCAACATCAGAAGAAATAGATAATATGTTGGCATCTCCTGAAAAAGTTTCTGAAAAAGCTGATAATTACCAATTTAAAAATGATTTTGTTCCACAAGACGAGAGTACTTCTACACCGGATTTTACAATATCTCCTAATTTTGGAATTCCAACTTTTGATGACTCAATTTTTAATAATTCATCATCAAATTCTAATTCTGTAAAAAATGAATTGCCAGAAGTAAAAAGAACAGATACTTTTGTAACTGGTGACATAAAAACTGTTATTAATACTTTAAGGGATTGTGCAAATACTATAGAAAAATATGGTTTTGATGTAGATACAGAAGAATTTGATTTAGGTGATATGTACCAAGTAGTATTTAAAGTTCACAAAAAACCAAATGAATAATAAAAAATGCGATGAATGTTAAAACTTCATCGCTTTTCTTTATAAATAGACAATAATTGTGCAATGTTTGAAATAGCACTATATGTTTTCATTAATTTTATGCCGTAATAAAAAATATTAATAGTATAATGATGGTTGAATATCAAAAAGTATATTATTAATTTGATATTTATATTAAATTTTTATAGAATAATTCATGTGTTCTTTTGTTCTTATTTATGATAAAATAACTCTAGTTGAGGTGGTAAAATGTTTAAATTAAAATCAAAATATAAACCAAGCGGTGACCAACCAGAAGCTATAAAAAATTTGGTATCAGGTTTACAAGAAGGAAAAAAAGATCAAGTACTACTAGGTGCTACAGGAACAGGTAAGACTTTTACAATAGCCAATGTTATTAAAGAAGTTAATAAACCAACTCTAGTTTTAGCTCATAATAAAACTCTTGCCGGACAACTTTATAGTGAGTTTAAAGAGTTGTTTCCTGAAAACCATGTCGAATACTTTGTTTCTTACTATGATTATTACCAACCAGAAGCTTATGTTGCTAAAACAGATACATATATTGAAAAAGATGCCTCAATAAATGATGAAATAGATGAATTACGTCATGCAGCAACAGCTGCTTTACTAGATAATAAGGATGTAATTGTAGTTGCTTCTGTATCTTGTATATATGGTATTGGAGAGATAGAAGAGTATAAAAATAAAACTATCACTTTAAATGTTGGTCAGCAAGTAAATAGAGATGAAGTTCTAGAAAAGCTTGTAGAAATGTTGTATGAACGTAATAACATAGATTTAAAAAGAGGAAGCTTTAGAGTTAGGGGAGATATATTAGAGGTAGTGCCAATAGGTGAACATGGTAAGGCAATTAGAATTGACTTTTTTGGAGACGAAATAGAAAGTATTTCAGAATTTGATACTCTAACAGGAGCTGTTATCAAAAATAAAAAAAATTGTACTATTTTTCCTGCTAGCCATTTCGTAACTAATGAAGATAAATTAAAAATAGCTGTAGAAAATATTAAAAAAGAGTTAGAAGAAAGATTAGATTATTTTCAAAAAAATAACAAATTACTAGAATACCAACGTTTAAAAGAAAGAACTAATTATGATATAGAAATGTTGAGTGAAACAGGATTTTGTAGAGGTGTAGAAAATTATTCACGTCATTTAGCTTTAAAAGAAGTAGGGGCGACGCCAGTAACCCTTCTAGATTTTTTTGGAGATGATTATTTATTAGTTATAGACGAATCACACGTAACAATACCTCAAATTAGAGGAATGTACAACGGTGATAGAGCTCGTAAACAAGTTCTAGTTGATTATGGTTTTAGATTGCCAAGTGCTTTAGATAATAGACCATTAAAATTTTCAGAATTTGAAAAAAAAGTTCATCAAGCAATTTATATTTCTGCAACACCTGGAGAATATGAATTAGAAAAAGTAAATAATAAAGTAGTAGAACAAATTATTAGACCAACAGGATTGTTAGATCCAAATATAGAAATAAAACCAACAAAGAATCAAATTGATGATTTAGTGGAACAAATACATAAAGAAAAAAATAAAGGTTTTAGAACGTTGATTACTACATTAACTATTAGAATGGCAGAAGAATTAACAAATTATTTGAAGAGTTTAAATATAAAAGTAGCGTATTTACATAGTGAAATAAAAACTTTGGAGAGACTTCAAATAATTCATGATTTAAGGATAGGAAAATATGATGTTTTAGTAGGAATAAATCTACTTAGAGAAGGATTGGATATACCAGAAGTTAGTTTAGTTGCTATAATGGATGCAGATAAGCAAGGATTTTTACGTAGTGATAGAAGTCTTATTCAAACTATTGGTCGTGCTGCTAGAAATGCTAATGGTCATGTAATTATGTATGCTGATGAAATAAGTGATTCTATGAAAATTGCAATAAAAGAAACTGAAAGAAGACGTAAAATCCAAGAAGAATATAATAAAAAACACAATATCATTCCAAAAACAATAAATAAAGAAATTAGAGAAGTTATAAGTAATAATGTGGAAATAAAAGAGAAAACTTCTAAAAAACTTACAGCTAAAGAAAAGATTAATATGATAAATGAAATTGAAGTCGAAATGAGAGAAGCTGCTGCAAATCTAGATTTTGAAAGAGCTATGGAATTAAGAGATATTTTATTTGAACTAAAAAGTAGTAAATAAATAGTAATCAATGATGTAAGTACTGATATTTATTTATATACGTGGTATAATGTAAGTGGTGATTAGATGAAAAAAGTAATAATTGAAGAAAATAAAAAACGTAATTATTTTATAGATTGGTTAGCGCATATGATTGGTTATGCAATTGTATTAATACTAGCTTCTATTATTTTTAAAAATACAATTTATATTGATAATTCATTATTTGGTTTTTGGGCCTTATTAGCAGCTATATTGACATCACTTTTAAATGAAACAGTAAAGCCAATTTTAGTGTTATTAACATTACCAATAACAAGTTTAACTTTAGGACTTTTTTATCCATTTATAAATGTTTTAATACTTAATATTGTTTCATTTATTTTGGGTTCACATTTTAATATTGGAAATTTATTAATGAGTTTTATTGTTTCAATTTTTATATCAATAATGAATATATTTATTGATAGAATGGTAGAAGATATACTTAGAAAGGGGTAATTTATGAATCCTATATTATTAGATTTGGGAGTTATTAAAATTTATTGGTATTCAGCAATGATTTTTTTAGGACTTTTAATAGGTGGTTGGCTAATTTTAAAAGAAGCTGAAAGATTTAATATATCTGAAGATTTTATTGTTAATCTTTTCTTTTTTACTATTCCAATAGCAGTAATAGGAGCAAGACTTTATTATGTAATTTTTAATTGGGATTATTATTCAGTTAATATGTCTGAAATTTTTATGATTTGGGAAGGTGGCCTAGCAATTCATGGTGGAATGTTATTTGGACTTCTATGGATTATTTTTTACACAAAAAAATATAAAGTTAATACTTTTCGTATTTTAGATATGATTGTAATAGGACTAATTATTGGTCAAGCTATTGGTAGATGGGGAAACTTCTTTAATGGGGAAGCTCATGGTACTGCTACAACATTAGAACATCTCCAAAGTTTACATATTCCAGAATTTATTATAAATGGCATGAATATTGGTGGAACATATTATTTACCAACTTTTCTTTATGAATCAATTTGGTGTCTGCTAGGATTTATAATTTTATTAGTAATAAGAAGATTAAAATATATAAAAATAGGTCAGACTACAGCTGTTTATTTAATTTGGTATGGAATAGGTAGATTTATAATAGAAGGAATGCGCACAGATAGTTTAATGATAGGCAACTTCAGGCAAGCACAAATTATTTCTATAATAATGGTTATACTAGGTATAGTAATCTTTATTTTAAAAGGAAAAGGATCGAAACTAGATAATCAATATAATAAAATGGGTGATATAAATGAAATTAAATTTTGATTGTGTAATTGTAGGAGCAGGCGTAGCAGGAATGACTTCTGCTTTATATTTAAAAAGAGCAGGTCTAAATGTAGCGATAATTGAAAAAAATTATGTAGGTGGTCAAATTAATAAAACCTACACTATCCAAAATTACCCAGGGTTTTTAGAAATTGACGGACCTACTTTGTCGTTAAATATTAAAAATCAGTTAGATGAATTAAAAGTTCCTATTATTTATCAAGAAGTAATCAAAATAGAAAGTAGCGATAAATTAAAAAAAGTAATAACTACAAAAGAAGAATATAATACTAAAACAATTATAATTGCTACAGGTAGAACAGAAAGAAAATTGAATCTATCTCTTGAAGAAGAGTTGGTAGGACACGGTATTAGTTATTGCGCAACCTGTGATGGGAACTTTTTTAAAGGAGAAGAAGTTGCTGTTGTAGGTGGCGGAAATACAGCAATGGAAGATGCGTTATATTTGAGTAATATTTGTCCAAAAGTACATTTAATAAATAGAAGTAGCAATTTTTCTAAGGCAGATAAAATATTATATGAAAAAGTTAAAAATAGCAAGAATATTAATATTTTAACAGATTGTGTTGTAGATACACTAGAACAGAAAAATGGTTCTTTATCAGGAGTAATTTTAAATAATAATCAAAAACTTAATATTAAAGGTTTATTTATTGCAATAGGAAGTGTTCCTGATATAGAATTTTTAAAAAGTTTAGAGTTAGCGACAGATAATAACTATATTATTGTTGATGAACATATGGAGACTGGTATTAGTGGAATATTTGCTTGTGGTGATATAATAAAAAAAGATTTGTATCAAATAATAACTGCCGCAAGTGAAGGAGCAATTGCTGCTAATTCTGTGAAAAAAAATTTATTAGAAAGATGATAAAATGAAAAAGAAAGTCGTTATATTAGGAGGAGGAACAGGAATGTCATCCCTTCTTAGAGGCTTAAAAGAGTTTCCCTTAGAGATAACATCTATTGTCTCTGTTTGTGATGATGGAAAAAGTACTGGTAAAATTAGAAAAGAATTTAATACTCCAGCACTAGGAGATATAAGAAAAGTTTTAGCAGCTTTGTCCGAAACCGAACCACTTTTTGAAAAAATGTTAAATTATCGTTTTCAAACAAATGGTTCTTTTAATGGCCACACGGTAGGTAATTTACTATTAGTTGCAATGAGTGAAATAACTGGATCTGTGTCAAATGGAATTGAATCACTAAGTAATATTTTGAATCTTAAAGGAAAAGTTTTACCTCTTACAGAAGAAAGTAATAATACTTTAGTAGCTAGAATGGCTGATGGTAAAGTTATAGAAGGTGAACATAAAATAACTAAATATCCAAGTCCTATAGAGGAAGTATGGTTTAAAGATAAAACAGAGGTAAATAAAGAGACAATAACAGCTATATTAGATGCAGATTTAATAGTTTTAAGTATGGGTAGTCTATATACAAGTGTTGTACCTAATTTATTATGTCAAGATATAAAAGATGCAATAGATAGAAGTAAAGCCAAAATTTTATATGTCTGCAATATGATGACTCAACCAGGGGAAACAGATAATTATACTGTAAGTGATCATGTTAAGGTATTAAATAAGTACTTAGGAACAAAAAAGATAGGGGTTGTTGTAGCTAATAATGGCTATATAAGTAAAACTTTGGCCCGTCGTTATTACACTTTAGAACAAAAAGATCCCGTAAAATTAGATCGTGATGAATTAAAAAAATTAAAAGTTAAAGTAATAGATGATAATTTTGTTAGCATTGAAGATGGTCTTTTACGTCATAATGCAATTAAAGTATCAAGTCAAATTTTCTCTTATTTATTATAAAGGAGGTACTATATGTCTTTTACACAAGAAGTAAAACAAGAAATAATTAGTTTGCAGACACTTGAAACAGAAAAAATATCTGAATTGTCAGCAATTATACATAATTCCATCATTACTGATGATTGTATAAGAATAGTTTCTGAAAATAACTCTGTTGTTAGATATATATTTTCTTTAATAAAAGACATATATCAAATAACCCCAAAAGTTATAGTTAGACGTGGTTATAATTATAAAAAAAACTATATATATATTCTTGAAATTTATAATAAATTTGATGATATATTATTAGATTTAGGAATAGAAAAAAATAATAAAATATTAGTAGTGCCTCAGAAGTATATTGTAGATGATGATTCTTTATTAAGAAAATATCTTACAGGTGTATTTTTAATAACAGGAAGTATAAACGATCCTAAAAAATCACGTTATCATTTAGAATTTCTAGTAAATAATAAAGAATATTCGGAATTTCTAAAAGAATTATTAAATAAATTTAATTTAAATAGTAAAGTAATTAAACGAGAAACAAAATATATGGTTTATATAAAAGAGGCAGAAAAAATAGGTGATTTTTTAAGACTTATAAACGCTACTAAAAGTCTACTTTACTATGAAGATATAAGAATATATCGAGATCATAAGAATATGACAAATAGATTAAATAACTGTGAGCAAGCTAATGTCGATAAAATAATTAGTGTTGCAAATAATCAAATTAATGATATAAAAACAATAATGGATATAGGAAGTCTAGCCTTACTTGATGAAAAAGAACAAGTAGTAGCTAAATACCGTCTTAAATATCCAGATGCCTCACTACTTGAATTGAGTGAAATAATATCTTTAGAAACAGGTAAACCACTTACTAAGTCAGGGGTAAATCATCGTATGAAAAAAATAAAATTATTAGCAGAAAAAATAAGAAAGAACGAAAAATAGCGTTCTTTTATTATTTTTAACGACAATTTACTTATTTTATAGTATAATAAATGTGATTAAGAGGAGGTATATATGAAAGTTATATTTCTTAAAGATGTAAAAAAACAAGGTAAAAAAGGTGAAATAAAAGAAGTTGCAGACGGTTATGGTAAAAACTTCTTAATAAAAAATGGCTATGCAGTTTTAGCAACTCAGACAGGTGTTAAAAGATTAAATGCCGAAAATGAAGAAAAGCGTTTAGAAGAAAATTTAAACATTAAAAACTGCGAAGCATTAAAACAAAAGTTAGAAAAAGCAAAGTTTAAATTTAAGGTAAAAACCGGAACTGGTGATCGTGTTTTTGGTAGTATAAGCACAAAATCAATTGCAGAAGAGTTAAAAAAACAAGGATTTGACATAGATAAGAAAAAAATAAAATTAGATAGTCCTTTAACTTCTTTAGGGTTTCATAATGTACAAATAGAATTACATAAAGAAGTATTAGCACAAATAAAAGTAGAATTAACGAAGTAGGTGATATTATGCAAGAAAGAAATATGCCGCATAATTTAGAAGCAGAACAATCTGTACTAGGATCAATGTTCTTGTCAAAATATGCATTACAAAAAGCTTTAGAGTCCTTAACAAAAGAATCATTTTATTCTGATAGTAATGCTAAAATATTTGAAGTTATTGATTTTTTATCAGAAAAAGGTACAAGTATAGATTTAACAACAGTAACAGCAGAGTTAGATAATAGAAAATGGTTAAAACAAGTAGGAGATATTGAATATGTAACTGAAATAGTAAATATTGTACCAAGTGCTGCTAATATCGATGAATATATTAAAATTGTCGAAGAAAAAGCCGTTTTAAGAAGATTAATTAATGAAGCCACAGATATTGTAAGTAGTGGTTATAATCAAGCGGAAGATGTTAATGATATTCTTGATAATGCTGAAAAAAAGATACTTAATGTCGTAAAGACACGAAAAGGAACTGAGTTTAGAAGTATTCAAGATGTATTATTTAAAACCCAAGCTGATTTAGAAAAACTAGCTCAAACAAAAAATGAAATTACGGGGTTAGTTACAGGTTTTTATGATTTAGATAAAATCACATCTGGATTACACGGAAATGAATTAATAATTATAGCTGCTCGTCCAGCCATGGGAAAAACAGCATTTGCTGTTAATTTAGCTACTAATATAGCTATTCAAAATAAGAAACCAGTTGCCCTTTTTAACATGGAAATGGGTGCTGAACAACTAGCAATGCGTATGCTTTCTTCTGCTGGTCAAATTGATGGTTATAAATTAAAAAATGGAAGACTTGAGCATGATGATTGGAAAAGGGTTAATGAAGCAATAAGCCGTCTTGCAGAGACAAAGATATTTATTGATGATACTCCTGGAATGACAATAGGTGAAATAAGAGCTAAATGTCGTCGTTTAGCAAGTTCTGAAGGTGGATTAGGGGTAGTAATTATCGACTACTTACAATTAATCACAGGTTCTGCAAAATATGCTGGAAATAGACAACAAGAAGTATCTGAAATATCGCGTTCTTTAAAGACACTAGCTATGGAATTAGAAATACCAGTAGTAGCTTTAGCGCAGTTATCCCGTACTGTTGAAGGAAGAGAAGATAAACGCCCTTTATTAAGCGATTTAAGAGAGTCTGGGTCAATAGAACAAGATGCAGATATAGTTGCGTTCTTGTATCGTGATGATTATTATACAAAAGAAGTATCAATTGATGAAAATACAAGTAAAAGTGAATTTATTATAGCTAAGCACCGTAACGGTCCAACCGCAACAATAGATTTAATTTTCAAACGCAACACAAGTACATTTGTAAGTATGTTAAAGAGTGATAAACAACATGAAGGTTAGTTTATTAGCAAGTGGAAGCAAAGGGAATTGTTGTTTTGTTGAAACAAAAAATAATTCTTTTTTAATAGATGCCGGAATGACTTGTGCTTATATAGATAAAGAATTAAATAATGTTGGAAAAACAGGAAAAGATATAGATGCTGTATTTATAACACATACTCATACAGATCATATAAATGGTTTAAAAGTATTTGTAAAAAAATATAATCCAATAATATATGTAAGTGAGAAAATGTATCAGGAATTAAGAAATATTGTTTGGTCTGATAACTATGTAATTATAGATAAAGAACTAATAATAGATGATTTAAAGATAACAGCAATTAAAACTTCTCATGATGCTGACGATTCAATGGGATATATTTTTGAAGAAGATGGTCATAGTTTAGTATATATTACCGATACGGGGTATATTAATGCTAAAAATCATCAAAAGTTATCTAACAAGAATATGTATATATTAGAAAGTAATCATGATATAGATATGCTTATGAATAATCCTAAATATCCTTATCACCTTAAACAAAGAATACTTGGAGATAAAGGACATTTATCAAATAAAGATTGTTCTTATTATTTATCAAAGTTTATTAGTGAAAATACAAAGTGTATTATACTAGCTCATTTAAGTGAACATAATAATACTCCCGCTTTAGCACTAGAAGAATTAAAAAAAACTTTGCAAGATAATAATAAAAAATGTGATAATATAATTGTTGCAGAACAAAAAGAGAGAACTGAGTTGGTAGAAGTATGATAAAAATACTATGTGTTGGAAAAATAAAAGAAAAATTTTTTAAAGACGCTATCTCTGAGTATAGTAAAAGATTATCTAAATACACAAATCTTCAAATAATTGAAGTAGATGATATTAATAGTGATAATATAAACACTATTTTGGATAAAGAAAAAGATTTAATTATAAAACATATATCATCTAAAGATTATGTTATTACTCTTGAAATAGAAGGTAAACAACTAAATTCACTAGAATTTTCTAAAAAGATAGAAGAACTTCAAATTTATAATTCAAGTATTGTTTTTATAATTGGAGGTTCTTATGGATTACACCAACAAATAAAAGATAGAGCTGATTATAAATTATCTTTTTCTAAACTAACATTCCCTCATCAATTATTTAGAATTATTCTTTTAGAACAAATTTATCGTGCCTATAAAATTATAAATAATGAATCTTATCATAAATAACTAAGGTTGTGTCACAAAAAAATGACACAACTTTTTATTAAATTTTCACTATTCGTCTAATCAATTATTTACATTTTAAATATAGCTATGATATAATCGGTTTGAAAGTAACAGCAGTATCGTTATTTTCATATGGATAAGGAGAGAATTTAACGATTGGAGGAAAATAAATGAAATTAATTAAAAGTATTATGTTTGTTTTCATGGTTAGTACCTTTTTAGCTGTTACTGGTACAAATGCCTCTGGGGCTTCTGTTGGATATAGTGATATAACAATATCTGCCCTAGGAGGAACATACACTACTTCTGCTTATGACAAAACAAAAAGTGGACCTAAACAAAGAATTTATACAACAGATATGACAACCAGCATGAAAGCAAGAACTTATGCAACATTATCCCCATCTGGTTATAGTGATTGGATTAATCTTCAAAAGAAAGCTGAACAAGATTGGGGAAATCAAAATAGTGATATAAATCAATATAAACTTCAAATAAAATGTACAGGATATAATTTACTTAACGAAAAATACTGGGGTATTTGGAAATATAACTGGCCAGAATAATTAAAATAAAATTCTCTCTTTTATCTTATTTGGAGGAAAAAATGAAAAAAATAAAACAAAATTATATATTAATATTAACAATTATAATTATTGCAGTTTTAACATTGCTAGCGGTTTATAACAATATAAAAGAATATAAAATGAATGTTTTTTCATATAAATATCATGTTAATCAATGTAATAATGAATATAAAAATGATAGTTCTATGCAAGAATATTGTAACAATTTAAAATTATGGGGTGGGCCTAAAAGGTCAGATGCATTTTTTACTTTTTTTGATTTACTTTTTGATGATAGGCTTATGATTTTAGAATTATTGCTTCCCTTGTTAATAATTCTTTGTTCACTAGATAAATTTCTAAAAAAACTTAAAAGTGGTTATTTAAAAAATGAATTAACTAGGATGCCATATAAAAAAATTATAATTAAAGAGTGGTTAAATGGTGCTAAAATTATTTTTATAATACCTTGTTTTTTCATAGTTTTATTTATCATTTCCTTTTTTATGACAGGAAATATAAATTATAAAGAGTCGTTGAATAATTTTGACCCTTGGGTTAATCCACTCTTCTTTAATAATTTATTTACATCAATTATAATTTATTTTTTAAATTTCTTTCTATATGGTGTTTTCTTAGTAAATATAGGTTTTATTGTTGCTAGAGATAGCAAAAACATTATTTTAACATATATAACAAGTTATTTAGTTTATTTTGGTCTTTGGCTTTTATCTGAAACAATATTAGGATATTTTATATTTAATGGCTTATTAGGTAAACCCGAATGGCATAATTATTTTTCATTTACATCAATATGGGGTTATCCAAATATAAATAATTTTTATGTTCGTACTTTAATTCAGTTCTTATGGACGCTTGGCTCATTTCTTGTTTTAATAAAATTTTATAAAAAGAAAGAGAAGGTGTTAATTAACAATGAGTAAAAATTTTAACTTAGAATTTACAAAGAAAATTTTATCTTCAAATAAATCTGTATTATCTATTTTGTTATTAATAGCAACTAATTTTCTTTTAATCCCAAAATATTCAGCAAATTTTGAATATATAGATGCCTTTATATCTGTGAACAATCTATTTATTTATAATACTATCATTGCTGCTATTTTGCTTTTGAGTACACTAAACACAATTAAAATATTTGAACAAAACAAAATATTGATTATTAGGCTTCAAACAAAAGAAAAATATTTTTTAGAGTTATTAAAAACAGTTTTAATAGTTAATTTAGTCGTAATTTTATTGAATTTTATTTTGTTACTAACAAATTTAAATTTTTTTGCTAATTCTCTTAAAATTCAAAATTTTGTTGTATATAATATACCAAATATTTTGTATGCAGTATTTATATTTTTGAAGAAAATATTTCTATTTGAATTTTTATCTGTAATATTTTTAATAAGTAACCAAAAACTTAATAAAAATTTATCTATAATAGTATCTCTTGTTATTGTTCTATTATTGTTTGTCGCACCATATAGCGACATTTATATAAATTCTATATTTAATATTAGATTATTTTATTGGGATTATTTTGTTTATCATAGATATTCCTCATTTTTATTAGAATTATCGCTTACTAGTATCTATTTTTGTGGATGCTTTATGGTTTGCTATATATTGTCAAAATATATTATTAAAAATTTAAAAGAAATTGGTGATTAATGAAATATATATTTAGAAATGATTTTAATTTTTTTAAAAAATTTTTAACAATAGCTTCAGTATTCTACATATTACCACTAGTTCTTTATTATTGTGTATACTTATTGACCGGTGGAGCTCTAGATAAAAATTTAATTAGTCAATTTTTATCATATAATGTAGAATTTAATTCTTCAAAATGGATTTTTATAATAATCAGTATATTAAATATTTTAACTTATTTTAGCTTAATAATTAATTTAATTATTAGAGATCTCACATATGGATATGAATATATTTTTTTAAGATTAAATATTAAATCATGGCTTCTTTATAAAATAGTTTCTTTATGTTTTTACATTTTTATTTATACAGTTTTAAGAAGTTTATTATTTGTTATTATTACAAACATTAATATAAATATAATTGGATTCGATTTAGTATATATAACAATTTATCAATTTATTTTATTTTTGTTTGTTGCTATACTATTATTATTTTTGGTAATAAATTTTAAAAATAATATATTACCATTGTTAGTTATGGTTATTCCAATGCTAAATTTTAATTTATTTAGTTTAATAGTTATGACTATTATTATAGTATTTCTGTTATTACTATCTATAAAAAACAACAATATTAACATTATTAGAGGAGGGTGTAAATAATGAAAATACAAATTAAAAATCTTTCTAAAAGTTTTAAAGGAATTACCATTTTAGATAATGTATCTATTGAATTTGAATCAGGTAAAATATATGGACTAATAGGAAGAAATGGAAGTGGGAAAAGTGTTTTTTTAAAGCTTCTTTGTAATTTTTATGTTCCTACTTCTGGCGAAATATTATATGATGGATTAAATATAAATGAAAAAAATATTTTTCTTCCAGATACTAGAGCATTAATAGAAAAACCATCATTTTTACCGGATTTATCTGGATTTGATAACTTAAAGTTATTAGCGTCTATTCAAGGAAAAATAGGTGATAAAGAAATTAATGAAAGTTTGAAAAAAGTCAATTTGTTTGATGATAAAGATAAAAAGTATAAAATATATTCGCTAGGTATGAAACAGAAATTAGGAATAGCGCAAGTGTTGATGGAAGATCCTAAAGTAATGATACTTGATGAACCATTTAATGGAATTGAAGAAAAAACTGCTGAAAAATTAAGAAATATCTTAAAAGAAGAAGTTAAAAAAGATAAAATTATAATTATTGCATCACATATTAAGGAAGACGTATTCGAACTAGCAGATGTAGTTTATAAATTTGATGATGGTAAAGTTGAAATTTGTAATAAATAAAAAATTATTCAATTGAATAAAAATTTAAAAGATTGCCCACTATTAAATAGAAAGGACAATCTTTTTATGAAAAAAACAATATTTATTTTAATAACAATATTTTTAATTTATTATATAATTGGAGCTTTAAGTGAGGAGATAATAAGGATTCCAGACGAGGCAATTAGATTTAGAGTAATAGCTAATAGTAATACAAAACAAGATCAAGATGTAAAATATAAAGTAAAAGATGAAGTAGAATCATATATGGCTTCTATTTTACAAAATGTTGATACTATTGATGAATCTAGAGCTATTATTTCTACTAATTTAGATAGTATAAATAGTAAAGTAACTAATGTATTTAATAGAAATAATTATAATCTAAATTATAAAGTTAATTTTGGATTAAATTACTTTCCAGAAAAGGAATTCAAAGGAATAACTTATGATGCGGGATATTATGAATCATTAGTTATTACTATTGGAGAAGGAAAAGGGGATAATTGGTGGTGTGTATTATTTCCTCCACTTTGTATGTTAGAAGCCGAAGAAAGTACAGAAGTTGAATATAAATCTTTTGTAAAAGAAATTATTGATAAATATATATAGTTAATAATTTTTAAATCACTTAATGTGATGTATAATTAAAACTTCCTATAATAAAATGTTATAGGAGGTTTTTTCATGCAGATATGTATTATATTAACAATAGCGGTAAGTCTTAGTATGGATGCTTTTTCTTTATCCCTTGCGTATGGAACTTTAGGAATTACCAAAAAAGAAATATCAAAACTATCTTTAATTGTTGGCTTATATCATTTTTTTATGCCCTTATTTGGATATTATCTAGGTCGTATATTATTAAATATAATTCCTCTTAATCCTGATTTTATTGTTTTTGTTGTTCTTTCTTTTGTTGGTATAGAAATGATTATTGAATCAATTAAAACAGAAAGTATTGTTAAAAAAACTAAAATTATAGATTTATTATTATTTGGTTTAGCAGTAAGTATGGATAGTTTTTCTATAGGAATAGGTTTAAATGCAATTTCTCATAAAAAAATATTATGTGCTTTAATTTTTAGTATAACCAGTTATATATTTACATATCTTGGTTTAAATTTTGGTAAAAAAATAAATCAATTAATTGGTAAAATATCTACTATAATAGGAGGTGTTGTGTTAATAGTAATAGGAATAATATATTTGCTTTAATTTTCCTTTTTTTGTTTTTCTTGCCTTTTCCTTCTAAAAATAATATAATTAAAGTGTAATAGGTGGTATTAAAAAAACACCAAAAGATAAAAAAAACATATAAATATAGTGATAGTAGTGGAGGTTTTAAATGAAACAAATAAAAATAGAAGGTAAACATGTATTAGAAGGAACGATTAGAATTAGTGGAGCTAAAAATAGTGCTGTAGCACTTATTCCAGCCTCTTTACTTTCTGATGGTGTTGTCACTATAGATAATGTTCCTAATATATCAGATATAGATGCATTGTCTGAAATATTGGAATTTTTAGGAGTAACAGTAGAAAAAAAGGAAGGATTAATAAAAATTGATTCATCTAATTTAGTTAATAGAGAAATACCTGAAATGATTTCAAGTAAGTTGAGAGCATCATATTATTTTATGTCTGCTCTTTTGGGAAAATATAAAAAAGTTGAAATGTATTTTCCAGGAGGTTGTTCGATTGGAGCTAGACCTATTGATCAAACTTTAAAAGGTTTTAAAGTTTTAGGAGCCGAAGTAAAAGAAGAAGGAAATAAATATACTATAACCGCTGAAAATTTACATGGTGGTCACGTTTATCTTGATATGCCTAGTGTAGGAGCAACAATAAATACAATATTAGTTGCAGTTAGAGCTAGTGGTAAAACAATTATTGAAAATGCTGCTAAAGAGCCAGAAATCGTGAATGTTGCAACCTTTTTAAATAATATGGGGGCTAAAATTACAGGAGCAGGAACAAGTGAAATAAGGATTACCGGTGTTAATCATTTAAATGGGTGCTTTTCTGAAGTAATTCCTGATAGAATAGAAGCAGGGACATATATTATAGCAGGTGCCCTAACAGGCCATAATTTAAGAATAGAAAATATTATTCCTGAACATGTTGAATCATTAACATTGAAATTAAAAGAAATAGGTGTTCCAATTGAAATTGGTGATGACTATGCTATTGTAAGTAAAACAAGCAATATGAAAAGTGTTAATGTTAAAACTTTAGGATATCCAGGATTTCCTACCGATTTACAACAGCCATTAACTACATTACTAACTCAATGTACTGGTAAATCGATTTTAGAAGAAACAATTTATGAAAATAGATTTAAAAACGTTAAGTATTTAAATAAAATGGGAGCTAATATAGAAATTAATGACCGAAAAATTTATATTCAAGGTCCAGCAGACTTAAAAGGTTCAGAAGTAGTAGCTACTGATTTACGCGCAGGTGCTGGTTTAATTTTGGCAGGTCTTATAGCAGAAGGAACAACTGTTGTAAAAGAAGTAGAACATGTACTAAGAGGTTATGACAGTATCATTAATAAATTAACAACTGTTGGTGCAAAAATAGAATTAAGCGAAGAATAAATTAATAAAATTTTAATATAATTTAAGTAGGATTAACCCTACTTTTTTTGGAGGTAAAATGAAAAAAATTTTATTGATTTTAATAGTTTTTATTACTGTTTTTTTAATTTATTTATTCAATATTGATACAAAAATATATTATTTATCGTTAGAATCACTTAATGAATATAATGATGAAAATGGTGATTACGATGAATCAATCATTAATTATTTAACAACTAATAAGAAATTAGAAAAAGCGGTAGTTGAATTTTCTAAAAATAATTATCTAGTTAATGATTTATCAAAAGATATTAAAGATAATAAAAAAACAACTGTTGGTGGTAAAAATATAACTTTAAAAAATACTTTAATAAAAGCCGATTTAGTAACTATGTTTGTTGGAATGAATGAAATAAATAATCAATTATTATTATCAAAGACTAGTAATTTAAAACAATATAACTATGTTGATAATTTATTGATAGATCTAGATAAATTATTAAGTTTAACAAGAGAGTATTGCAAAGAAGATATTTTTATAATAGGTGTTTACTATCCTTATCAAGAATACAAAACTGAATTGGTAGATTTATTTTCGTACTATAATGAAAGGTATAAAGAATTGGCAAATAAATATAATATGAAATATATAGATATATATAATCCATTTCTAGAAAACGCCTCTTATCTTTCTTCCAGTGGTAATATTTCTCCATCACTTAAAGGATACAAATATATTTCTGATCAAATAATTATTACAATTAATGAAACTGTTTTAAAAAATGGTTGATTTTATAAAAAAAACTTGTTATACTATATGAGTATTAAATTTCTATGGCATGAAATTGCTATGGCGGAAGGAGATAACTATGAAAAAAGGAATACATCCAAATTATGTAGAAACAGAAGTAACTTGTGCTTGTGGAAACAAATTCACAGTAAAATCAAATAAACCTTCTTTACATTTAGAAGTTTGTGATAAATGTCATCCATTTTTTACAGGTGTTCAAGGAAAAGCTGCAAAAACTGGTAGAGTTGAAAAATTCAACCGTAAATATGGTTTAAACCAAGAAAAATAAGAGCTAGTATTTAGCTCTTATTTTTTGTGTATTCAATTATTTGTTCTGCAAAAAAGTTAAGAATTTCTTTTCTTTTTTTTCTGTCAGCTATAAATTCCAAAAACAAATTAGGATCCAAAAGTTCAACTTCCATTACTAAGAATTTCTTTTTTTGTTTTACAAAATCAATTCTTAGGAATAGATTATCTTTATATTCCTTAATGTTTAATATGTTATTAACTATTTCAATAATTTTATGATCGATTTTATCAGCTGGTATATACTTTATCATATTAGTTTTAGTAAAAGCATTTTTATATTTAATAATTCCGTGTGTAATCTTGTTATTAATACAACAAATTGAGTATTCACCATCAAAAATTTCTTTCATAAATGGTTGAACCATTAATTTTGATTTATTATTCTTGTATTTGTTATAAACTTCATTAATATCTATAATATTATTAAATTCATAACGATTATCCCCTACTAAGTAGACATCTTTACTTCCCTCTGATATTGTTGGCTTTAGAACAATTAAATTGTTTTCTAAATCATTATTTGTTTTTAAATCTAAAATACGTGATTTAATATTTTTATTTATAGGTAGAAAGAATGTTTTAATTGTTTCAATATTATATTTGTTCAGAATATCAAATTGAATTTCTTTATCATAATTATTTTTAATAACATTAATAGGATTTAAAACTTTTATTTTTTGAGTTTCAAGCATATTAAGCCAGTTTTCAAATTTAGTTTTATTTTCTTGAAATCCCCAAATGCTCCTTATTATAATTAAGTCATATTTTGAATAATCAATTGTTTTGTCTTCCCATGATATTATATCTACTTTGCAGTTTTGTTTGTTTAAACTATGTTTTAAATATAAATCCTCTAATGATTTATTTTTCCATTTATCACAAGAAACGATTGCTACTAGTTTATTATAAGAATTAGATTTTAATAAATCATAGACAATAAATAGTTTTTTTTCAATAAAAACAATAATTTTTTTTATCAAGTTTATTATTTTTCTCATTATTCTAAACCTTCCACTGCTTTTCCTATTAATTCAAAATTTAATATTAAATCATTAATATCTAAAGAAAATCCTACTCTTATAATAATTTCATCTTCGTAAGGCCATGATATATTTAATCCAGCAATACATTTTATTCCTGTTTCTTTATAAAGAAATTTTAAAAAATCTGCATCATTATTGATAGTTTCACCATTGTATTTCTTTCCTTTTAGTTGAGTAAAATCAGCAATAGCAAAGAATCCAGAATCTGGATAAACATCTTTTCTAAGCTCAACACCTGGTATTCCTTTTAATAATTTATTTTGTAAATTTTTATCCTTTGTATATTTATTAATATCTTTTATTATTCTTTTTTTGCATTTTAAAGAATTAATACTATCAATGCCATCAATTAATGCTTGCAATAAATTTAAATGGTATATATATCTTTTAATTAAAGGCTTAAAATATTTTTTAGCGATTTTATAACGTCTATTAGTTCCATTAAAAGCTCCTGCAACTACCTGTGTTTGTAAAAGAGAAATAGAACCCATATCAGAAGAAATAATATCACAAATTCCACTGCATATAGGAGCGGGAGCAACTATAAATCCTGCTCTAACAGATGCTAATCCATACGATTTTGATAATCCTAAAAAAGAAATAGTATTGTTAAAATATTTAGGCATACTGGCCATTGGTATTGCAAGATCATTTTGATCATATGTTAAATCTCGATATATAAGATCATCAATTACAAAAACGCCTTTCTCTAAACATACATCTCCAATACTTTTTAGAAGATCAATATTTTTAGAGTTCATAACTCTACCAGTAGGATTATGAGGATTCATATTAAAAAATGCTACAACTTTTGGAATATAATCTAATTTACCTTCAAATTTTTCTTTTAAATTTTTATTTATTTCATCAATTTTCTTTTCTAGACTTTTTGGATTTACGTACCAATCATCTTCTTTTTTTAAGTCAAGTATTTCAACATGAGCGTTTATTTTTTCAGTTTCTACTGTAAATAATCCATAATTAGGTCCTGTCATAATTACAACATCCTCTGGTCTACAGATTGTTTTTATTATCATACCATAGGCATGTGTTGTAGAATAAGCAAAAACAATATTTTCAACACCAAGTCCGTCATAATTTTCACTCTTTTCGGCTTTAAATCCTTCTCTAATTAGATAATTAATAACATTTTGACATCCTAATGATTTATCGGTTACAGATGGATAACGGTATAAATATTTGCTTAATAATAAGCGCATAACATATTCTTCACACATAGGAAATGGCTTACTTCTTAGTGGAATACCACTTCTAATTGATCTATGTTCTGTCAAATTATATTTACTATTAGTGCCAATTTCTTCAAGATCACGATATAATAAATCAAACCCAACAGCAATTTTTTTAGCAGCAGGATAAAAATCTTGTTTATCCTTTCTTTCTCCAATACTTTTATATTCAGAAACAGATCTTGGGTTTAATTTAATATATTGTTCTAAAGCTTTAGATGCATTTTCTTGATGAAAGTTAACACTTTTAACATCTAGGTCTTCATTTAAACATTTTTTTATTACTGATTTTAATTTGGTCTTTAAGTTGATCATAAAACAACCTCCGTATTAATTATAACACGTATATTATTAAACATAAAGAAAATTTTATGTGCTTTTTAAATACAAAAAAGAAACAACGTTTGTTGAAAGTGTTGGGAAATTCTTACTTTTAACTAACTTTGCTTCGTTATTTTTTAATTATTTTTTTAACTGTTTTATAAGTCTTAAACATGAAATTATATAAACAATATTTAGGTTTTGATATTATTAAGTCAAATTCTCCAATTAGTTCAACAACTCGTCCGCCAAAACCTCTTTTAAATTCATAAACACCATACATATCATTGTTTTCTTTTTCAAAATTACCACTTATACCATAGAAGTTATATATTTCACATCCTAAATTTAAGGCTTCTTTCATCGTATGCCATTTTATCAAATATTGAGCATCATAATGCATAAATTCTTCATAAGCTCCACCAAATAAATTTAAATATTCTTTTCCACATACAATAGACATTGTGCCTGCCAAAGGGATTTTATCACCATATTTTTTTTGGTAACTCTCGTATAGTTCTATTTTCTTTTTATAATCTTCTATATCTTTCAAATGATAATCTTTAATATCTTGGTACCCTTCAATCTTTTTTATTTCATCTTTAAATTTATTTATACCTAAATTTGTATCAAGGTAGCACACATTTATTATTAGGTTCTCTCCAATTTTATCATACATGTTTTCATAATACGAATAAGGTCTATCAATGAAATCACGTCTAGAACTTGTGTGTTCCATTATTTTTTTGTAGTCCATTAGTTTATCTTTAGAAATTCTTTCAACAACTAAACCTTGCTTTTCTGTTCTTCTAATCGTTTTTCGATAATGTTTACTAAAGTTAGAAAAAATTTCATCTTCGGTCTTACCTTTTAAATCTAAAACGTACATCCAACGAGGTTGCAATTCTTTAGATATATCTTTGTTAAAACCATAATGTTTAAAGCCTAATTTCTTTAAATTTTCTACTACTTTGGAGTTGTCAACTCCACCTTCAACGATATTTCCATCAATATCTCTTGTTTTGTATTCAACATAGGGATCTATTTTCAAAATAAACCCGTTTTCCCTTTTTACATATTCTTTAATTTCCAAAACAAACTCTTTTAATAATTCTTCATCATTATAATCAATTAAAAAACCTCTTGGTGAATAAAAAAGCTTTAATCCTAGTGGGAGATTTTTAAATAATAATAAAGTTGCTCCAACAATTTTATTATTTTTCTTCATTCCTACTAATTTGTAATTCCAACCACCATCTTTTTTTAGTTTTCCCCAATATTCTTTTTGATAAAAAGTTGTATATTTATTTTTTGAGATATATTCTTCATATTCGTTACTTTCTAATTCTTCTATTTTCATCATATCCCTCCAAGCCTAAGGCAATTATATCACGCCAACAAAAATCTGTAAATAAATATAGGTTAAAATAACTGACACTAGTATATCTGTTTTTAATGTCGTTTATTGACTAGTTTAGTGATTTTCTTTAAAAAACTTTTATTAAAAATTATTTTGTAGTATGATATTAATAGTTATGATTGGAGGGAATTTAATGAAATTCGAAATATTAAGTGAAGATGAATATAATAATTTTTTTGACAATCATGAACAAAAAACATTTTTAAATAGCCCTAATATTGGTAAAATTCGCAAACTAGAAGGTTGGAATTATGAATTTGTTGGTGTAAAAGATGTCGACAATAAAATAATAGGCGTTACTATGTTATTGTCTAGGAAAGAATTTCTAGGTAAAAAAGAATTTTATGCAATTAGAGGTTTTTTGTTAGATTACAATAATTTTAAGTTACTATCCTTTTTTACAGATAATATTAAAAAATATATAAAGAAAAATAATGGCTTTATATTAAGAATTGATCCCTATATTATCAAACAAGAACATGACTTAAATGGAAATGTTATGCCAAATGGAAAAAATAATATTATGGCTATAAAAAATCTATTGAAACTAAATTTTAAGGAACATACACCAGAGCAAACAAAGTGGATGTTTGAACTTAATACTGAAAATAAGACTATAGATGAACTTTTAAAAGATATGAAAGCTAATACTAGAAATTGTATTAAAAGAACTTTTAAAAATGGAATTAACATTAGAGAACTTACTTATGATGAGCTACCTCTCTTTTATAAAATAACAAATGATACTAGTAAAAGAAAAGGTTTTGAAAATAAAACTTTAGAATATTATCAAGACATGTATAAATTTTTCAAACCAAGTAATCAAGTTAAATTTTTGGTGGCTGAATTAAATACAAAAAATTATAAAGAAAACCTAGATAATCAATTAAAGACAGAAGAGAATATTTTAAGAGGAATAAAAAATAATAATAGTGGAAAATATAAAGAACAACTAGTAAAGATTAATAGTATTAAAAAAAATCTCAAAGAATCATCTGAGTTGATAAAAAAAGGAGATATAATCATTTTATCAGCAGCAATGTTTGTTATGTATGGAAATGAAGTTATTTATCTTGCTAGTGGAAATTACCAAGAATATTTTAATTTTTTTGCTCAATATAGAATTCAATATGAAATGATTAAATATGCAACAGAAAATAACTTTAAAATATATAATTTTTATGGTATAAGTGGTAATTTTGATATCAATGATGATAGAATTGGTGTCTATGAATTTAAAAAAGGATTTGGTGGATTTGTAGTTGAATTAATTGGCGAGTATAGATTAGATATTAATAAATTATGGTGCATTCTTTATGATTTTGTTAATGTTATTAAAAATAATATAAAGAAAATAATAAATGGGAAGTGATATTATGAAATATGAATTTATAGAAAAAATTGAAAAAAAAGAGTATGAAAAATTTGTGGAAAATCATCCAACTAAATCACATTTTATGCAATCGTGGAATTTTGGGGAAATAAGTAAAGAAAAAGGATTTATTCCTCATTTCGTTGGCGTTAGGAAAAATAAAAAGTTAGTAGCAACAGCTTTACTACTTCAAAAAAAATTATATAAAAATATTTGTTATTTCTATAGCCCTCGTGGTTATGTTTTAGATTTTAAAGATTATGAATTATTAAAATATTTTACTAATCAAATTAAAGAGTATACCAAAAAATATCATTCTATTTTTACAGCAATAGATCCTGATGTACAACTTCAAAAGTTAGATATTAATGGAAATGTTGTAGAAGGAGATCATAATTATGCATTAGTTGAATATTTAAAATCGCTAGGTTATAAACATCTTGGTTTTAATAAAAATTTTGAAAATAAAGAACCAAGATATACATTTAGATTAAATTTAGAACCAAGTATAGAGGAAATACATAAAAATATGCATGCAACAACAAGAAAAATTCTAAATAAAGGTAATCAGTATAACTTAGATTGTTATATTGGTGATTCTTCAGATTTAGATGGATTCTATTTTACGATGAAAGAAACAGCAGTTCGAGAGGGTATAACACCATTTAAATATTCATACTATAAATCTTTTTATGAAACATTTAATAAAGATAATGAAAGTGATTTATATATAGTAAGAGTTGATATTAATAAATTAAAAGAAAATTATAAAAATCAAATAAAAGACATTGAAAATAGTATTGACAATCTAAAAAATTTAAAAAATAAAGAAAAAGCTAATAATTTATTAAAAGATTACAATAATAAATTATCTAGATTAAATAAAGATTTTGAGTTAATAAATAATATAAAGGAAGATAAATTAGTTTTATCATCAATTATAACAGTAAAATATGGTAATAAAGTTTGGACTGTTCATGGTGGTAATTGCAATAGATTAAGAGAATTGAATGCCAATTATTTAATATACGATAAAATCATTTGCGATGCTAAAAAGGAAAATTATCAAATAATTGATTTCTTTGGAACAACTGGCGCAGACTCAGATGATAATAAAATTCATGGTATCCATTTATTTAAAAAACGTTTAGGTGGAGAATATACTGAATTTATAGGTGAATTCCATTTAATAACAAATAAAGTTTTATATGTTTTATATCAAAAATTATTACCATTATATTCAAAAATGCGTAAAAAAATTGCTAAAAAATAAGTATCAATTATAATAGTAAAGTGCCTTTTTATAAAGGCATCTTTATTATTTACACAATTTTTAATTAATGTTATAATTATATTTACAGAATGGATAGTGAAATATGAAAAAGAATACTTTTATAGAAGGTGCCTTTATATCCACCTTTTCAATACTAATTTGTAAAATAATAGGATTATTATATGTAATTCCTTTCTATAGCCTAATAGGTAACAAAGGTGGAGCCTTATATAGTTATGCATACTCTATATATGCTATATTTTTAAGTTTATCAACATGTGGTATTCCTTTAGCAATTTCTAAAAATATTAGTGAATATAATGAGCTTGGATATCATAAAGCTAAAAATGATGTATACAAAATAGGAAAATATGTCATTCTAGGTTTGGGATTATTATCATGCTTAATTTTACTAATTTTTGCGCCTAATATAGCTTACTTAATTATAGGTAATGTAGAAGGAGGAAATACAATTGAAGATGTCAGTACTGCTATAAGAATTGTATCTTTATCATTGCTTATAGTTCCCTCTTTAAGTGTAACTAGAGGATATTTAAATGGACACAAGATGATATTACCAACAAGTATATCAGAAGTTCTTGAACAAGTAGTAAGAGTATTAGTGATTGTAGTTGGTAGTTTTTTAACAATAAAAGTTTTTAATCTCCCAACTAATGTGGCAGTATATATAGCTGTAGCTGGTGCTGGAATAGGTGCTTTAGTTGCTTTAATATATTTAAAATTAAAATTAAAACGTAATAAAGATGCTATTGTAAATGAATCTGAAAATGAACCTGAATATAGAAAAAAGGATATATTTAAAAAAATCGTTTTATATGCCTTACCTTTTGTAGTTATAGATTTGATTAGATCTGCTTATGGTATGGTTGATTCATTTACAGTTGTAAAAACTATGGTTAATCTTGGTTATGATGTAAGTGTTGCAGAAACAACAATAGGCGTTTTATCTACTTGGGCAACAAAATTAAATATGATCGTAGCGTCTGTAGCTTTAGGTTTTGTTACTAGTTTAATTCCTAACATTGCAGGAAGTGCAGCAAAAAAAGATTTAAAAGATGTTAATAACAAAATTAATGAATCATATAAAACTCTATTATTTGTTGTTTTACCAATGACTATTGGCTTAAGTTTCTTAGCTCAACCTGTTTGGGTAGCATTCTATGGTTACAATAGTCTAAGTATAGGAATATTTAAATATTATATCCTTCAAGCAATAATATTCTGTGTTTATACAATTGCTCTTAATTTAGCGCAATCTATGAATCAATCTAAAATATCTTTAGGATCATTGCTAGTAAGCTTTTTATTGAAAGTAGTTTTAAATATTCCAATGATGAAATTATTTGTAATGATGGGAATCGAAGCTTACTACGCACCAATAATTACTAATATTCTAGTTCAAGGTAGTATAACATTATTTATTATGTTGGCTTTAAAACATAAATTTAAATTTGATTATAAAGATACTACTAAAGCAATATTAAAAATGCTTTTAACGTTAACTATAATGGTGCTAATACTTTCAGGCTTATCTTTAATTATCCCACTTACAGTAACTAGTAGATTAAAAGCAATTTTAACAATTATCCCATATATTCTTGTTGGAGCTGCTATCTATATTGGTATGTCTTATAAAATAGGACTATTAAACGATATGTTTGGTGCTAAAAAAATAAAGACAATTATAAATAAAGTGAAAAGTAAAATTACAAAGAAATAACATTTATTATGTCCAAAAATTGTTACCGATAAAAAATTGTCTAAAAATGGCATTATTAAAATCTCAAAGATATGATATAATGTTGATAGTAGGAGAGGTGAAACATGAAGATTATCAAGAAGTTTTTAAATATTTTTCTCGTTTTAATGCTCTTTTCAGCATCAATTTTTGTCCCAGAAGTAAAAGTTGATGCTAAAACATTAGGTGATTTAAAAAAAGAACTCGCTGAGATGGAAGCTAATTACAAAAGTAATCAACAAAGTAAAAATTTGACAGAGCAACAAATCAATACTGCAAGATCAGAAATTAATGCAGCTTCTGCTGAAATAGAAAATTCTCAAACAGAAATAAAAAATTTGAATGACGAAATAGAAAAATTAACAGAAGAAATAAAAAATAAAGAAGAAGAAATAAGAGAATTTATTCGTTATTATCAATTATCTAACGGTGAATCTGCTTATTTAGAATATGTTTTTGGAGCTGCTGATTATACTGATTTTATTTACAGATTGGCTATTACTGAACAACTAACAAAATATAATGATAATTTGGTTAAAAAATATAATGAAACTATTGAGCAAAATAAGAAGAACGCTCAAACGTTAGCAGATAAACAAGTTGAACTTTCAAAAAAACAAGATACTTTAGCTCAGAAGATAGAAAATTTGGGTAGTGAATTAGCTGCCATATCAGATGAAAGTATATCAATAGAAGAAGAAATAAAAATGCAAAAAGAAGCAATTGATTACTATCAAAATCAATTAAAATGTAAAGATACAGAAAGTTTGAGTACTTGTGGAAGAGATCAATTGCCAGCAAATACAGCTTTCTTTAGACCTATAACAAGTGGTTATGTTACAAGTGAGTTTGGTCAAAGAACATTTGATTTCCACTATGGTGTAGATTTATCCACAACAGCTGATAAAGCTCCTGTATATGCTGCAGCATCAGGAGTTGTTATAACAGTTATGTATAAGACAAGTTGTGGAGGTACCAGAGTTTATATTCACCATAATGTAAATGGTCAAATGTATACAACTTCTTATGGACATTTAAGAGAAGCTCTCGTTTCAAAAGGAGATAGAGTAACAACTAATACTCAAATAGGAATCATGGGAGGAAATCCTAATAGAGAGACTTGGGATAAATGTTCAACAGGACAACATGTTCATTTCGTAATTGCTAATGGATTATACCTAAAAGATTATATGTATTGGAGTACATTTTTATCAAAATCATTCAATCCAAGAAATCTTGTGAATTTACCATCTGGTAAATATAATTGGTTCTATAATAGAACAACCAAGTACTAAAAAAGTCAGAACTATGTTTTGATTTTTTTTTCGTTTTATGTTATATTAACTATACGAGGTTGATGATATGAAGAAAGTATTTTTAATTATTTTTATTTTAGTTCTTTCTAGTGTTACTGTTTTTCTGGGACTTTCAACCCAAAAAAGTTCACAACCTAACACATATTATCAAGTAACTCTAGATGGTGAATTAATTGGTAATATCAAGTCTAAAAGACAGTTAGAAAAATATATAAGCAATACAGAAGAGTATTTAAAAAACAAATATAATATAAATGAAGTATATGCTCCTAATGGATTAGAAATAAAGAAGATAGTTAGTTATACCGAAGATATAAAAGATGTTGGTGAAATATATAATTTAATTCAAGATAAGAAACCTTTTACGGTTAAAGGTTATCAATTAACTATATATAATGATGACAATAGTCAAAAAATATATGTTATAGATGATAGTATTTATAAAACATCTTTAGAAAATTCAATAAAAACATTTGTGGGGACAGATGCTTATAACAACTATATATCTAAGAATCAAGCAAAAATTAAAGATACAGGAACATATATAAATAATATATATATTGAGAATAATATGAGTATAAAAGATGCTTATATACCTGCTACTGAAAAAATATATACCTCAGCTGAAGAACTTACTAAATATTTATTATTTGGTACAACAGACCAACAAAAAAAATATGTAGTAAATTTAGGAGATACAATGGAACAAGTCGCATTTGATAATGAGATAAGTGTGGAAGAGTTATTAATCTCTAATCCACAGTTTAAAAATTCAAATGCATTGTTGTATCCGGGACAGGAATTAGTAATAGGAATTTTAGATCCACAAATAAAGGTAACTGTTGAACAACAGGTTGTTGAAGATCTTGTTGATTCATATAAAACAATAGAGGAAGTTGATGAAACATTAAACTATGGTGTTACAAAGGTAACACAACAAGGTGAAGATGGATTATTAAGAATCAAACAAGATGTAAAAATTACTAATGGTACAACAGTGTACGTAAAACAAATATCAAAAGAATCTTTAAAACCAGCTATAAATAAAATTATTGTAAAAGGTGGTAAGAGAACCTACGGTATTGGTAGTACTTCTTGGCAATGGCCTACTGATAGTGGATGGACGATATCTTCTAATTATTCTTATAGAATTAACCCAGTTACAGGTAGACGTGAGCTTCATGGAGCTTTAGATATTGCAGGTACTGGATATGGTTCAAATGTATATGCAGCTAATAGTGGCGTTATTTATAAAAAATCATATGATGGAATAAATGGAAACCACATTATTATTAATCATAATAATGGCTATTATACGCAATACAATCATATGAGTAGAATGGAATCACTATCTGTTGGTGATGAAGTAGAAAAAGGTCAAGTAATAGGATATGTAGGTATGACCGGTCAAGCAACGGGACCACATTTACACTTTGCTGCTTGGTACGGTGGTCCTCCATATAGAGGAACACGTATTAATCCATGGACATTATTTAGATAACATCTCAAAAGAGATGTTTTTCTTATGAATTTTATAGTATAATAAAAAAGGAGAGTGATAAAATGAAAATAATAATTGGTAATGATCACCGCGGTTTAAAATTAAAAGAACAAATATTAAAATATTTATTATCAAAAAATTATGATGTAGAAAATATAGGAACCGATACAGACGCTTCAGTTAATTATCCTGAATATGCCCTAAAACTATGTGAAAAAGTAAAAAAAGAAAATGGCTTAGGAATTTTAATATGCGGAACAGGAATAGGGATGAGCATTGTTGCTAATAAAGTAAATGGAATTATATGTGGAAAAGTAAATACTGTAGAAGAAGCAGAGTTAACAAAATCACATAATTATGCCAATGTTATAGCGCTATCTTCTAAATTATCTAAAAGAACAGCTATAAAGATGGTTGAAACATTTATAAAGACTTCAAATTCAAATGAGGAAAGACATATAAAACGTGTTCAAGAAATAAGAGAAATAGAGAAAAATAATGCTTAAAACAATTCTTTATATAATTGTAGTTATCATGTCTATTTGGGCTTTAGATAGTATTAATATAACTAACTTATTTAAAAAGAATAGGTACTATCAAGCTAGAGTTTTATACCTTTTTGTTTCTATGGCTTTAGCGTATTTAGTAGTAAACTTTTTATATGATTTCTTTCTTTTTTCAAAATTTATATAAGCTAAGTTTTTTAGCTTTTTTTTGACAAAAAATGTCCATAATATAACATATAATAAAAAAAAGAAGGTATATTATGAAAAAAATCATTTTAATCATTTTAGCAATTATTTTTATCCCATATATTATTGTAAGTTTGTTCATAAGAACTGATGATATAAAATTTTATTATAAAGAAGGAATGAATGTTAGGGTAAAAAGAGAACAAACTAATACTATAGAAGTTGTTCCTTTTGAAGATTATGTTGTTGGTGTTTTAGCAGGAGAAATGCCAGTCAATTTTGAGTTAGAAGCATTAAAAGCTCAAGCAGTAGCAGCTAGAACATATGTCATGAAAAAAATGAGTGATAATAGAAACCAAGATTATGATATTGTTGATACAGTTCAAAATCAAGTATATATTAGTGATGAAGAGCTAAAAGATAAATGGCAAGATAAATATCAAGAACGAATTAATAAGGTAAAAACAGCTGTATTAGAAACAAAAGGAGAATACTTGTCTTATAATGGCAAAGTAATAGAAGCTTTCTTTTTTTCTACAAGTGTAGGAAAAACAGAAAACAGTGAAGAAGTTTTTAAAGAGTCTCTTCCATATCTTAGAAGCGTAGATTCGACTTGGGATGAAGAAGTATCACCTGTATTTAATGATTCAAAAGAATACAGTTTACAAGAATTTTTTGAACGTCTAAATTTAAAATACTCCGATCAAATTAATGTAGAAGTTTTAAATACTACAAGTACTGGCAGAATAAAAAATATCAAAATTAATGGCAAAAAATTTACTGGCAGTGAAGTATATAAAAATTTAAATTTACGTTCAACTTTCTTTGAAATAAATCAGGTTGGTAGTAATGTTATTATCAATACCAAAGGATATGGACATGGCGTAGGAATGAGTCAATATGGAGCTCTAGCAATGGCAAAAAAAGGTTATAAATATGATGAAATCTTAAAATACTATTATCAAAATGTTCAAATTGAAAAAATTTAAAAAAATTAGTATAAATAAATCACTTTCTGTTCACACTTAAAATGAGGTGAGAAAGTGAAAAGAAGAAAATTAAAAAGACCAGTAGTATACGGTTTATATGCTTTAGGATTTGTAATGTTATTAGGAACGCTATATCTTATAGATGGAATGTTCCCAACTAATAGTTTTAATGGTATAAATGATGATTATGTAAATAAGACTGTTTTAGAAGAAGATGTTCCTGTTGTTAATACAGAAAACACTATTATAAGACCATATTTAGTTAATGATGTAAGTATAGTTAAAAATTATTATGATTATAAAAGTGAAGCAGAAAATCAAGAAAAATCATTAATCTATTATGAAAATACTTATTTACAAAATAGTGGTGTTAGTTATGGAAGAGAAGCATCATTTGATGTAGTTTCTATCTTAGATGGTACTGTTACATCTATTAAAGAAGATCAAAACCTAGGTAAAATTGTAGAAGTAACACATAGTAATGATATTATAAGCATTTATCAAAGTTTAAGCGATGTTAAAGTAAAAGAAAATCAAGAAATTAAACAAGGCGATATTATTGGAACTAGTGGTACTTGCAATATTGAGAACGATTTAAATAATCATTTACACTTTGAAATGATTGTAAAAGGATCAATCGTAAATCCTGAAAATTACTATGACAAAAAAATTTCTGAATTATAGAGCTTAGCTCTTTTTTAGAATAAAAGCACCTCTAAATTATATAATTTATTAAGGGGTGTAATATGTTGAATAATATTTCTAATCGTGTTTTAGAAGAAGCTAATTATATTATTGATACTCATGAAACAATAAGAGAACTAGCAAAAATTTTTAGAGTTTCAAAAAGTACCGTTCATAAGGATTTGCATGAAAGATTACTTAAAATAGATAAAGATAAGTTTGATATTGTAGATAA
Source organism: uncultured Mycoplasmatota bacterium (assembly GCA_900544605.1). GTDB lineage: Bacteria > Bacillota_I > Bacilli_A > RF39 > UBA660 > SIG204. The sequence continues at coordinate 77,469 of UQVP01000001.1, forward strand.
AATTTTAAAATATCATACCGAAATAAGACATATTAGAGGTGGCGAATCGACAAAACAAAAATATTTAAATATAAATAGTTAAAAAGGAAAGTGAATGTTAAAATGTTTGCAAAAGATATAGGAATAGATTTAGGAACAGCTAATGTTTTAGTTTACATTAAAGGACAAGGCATAGTTCTAAATGAACCAAGTGTTGTAGCAATAGATGCTGAAACAAGAAAACCATTAGCAGTTGGAAGTGAAGCTAGAGAAATGTTAGGAAGAACTCCAGGAACAGTGATTGCTATTAGACCTATGAAAGATGGTGTAATTGCTGATTTTGATATAACAGAAACAATGCTTAATTATTTTATAAAAAAGATTAATGGTAAAAGTGTATTTACAAGACCACGAATATTAATTTGTTGTCCATCAAATATAACTGGTGTAGAGAAAAATGCTATTAAAGAAGCTGCTGAAAGGACAGGGGCTAAAAGAGTATTCTTAGAAGAAGAACCGAAAGTAGCTGCTATAGGAGCAGGACTTGATATATCAAAACCTGGAGGAAATATGGTTATTGATATTGGTGGGGGAACTACTGATATAGCAGTATTATCTTTAGGTGGTATAGTTACTAGTGCATCAATTAAAACAGCCGGAAATACTTTTGATACAGATATTGTAAAATATATAAAAGATAAATATAAATTGCTAATTGGAGATAGAACAGCTGAAGAAATAAAAATTACAATTGGTAATGTATATAAAGCTGATGAAAAAGAAAAAATGCAAGTTAGGGGTAGAGATATGGTATCTGGATTACCTAGTACAATATCTATTACTTCTAAAGAAGTAGAAGAAGCATTAAAAGATAGTATAGATACAATTATTCATACAGCGAAAAGTGTTTTAGAAAAAACTCCTCCAGAATTATCCGCAGATATTATTGATAAAGGAATTGTCATTACTGGTGGTGGTGCTTTAATTAGAGGTTTTAGTGAATTACTATCACATGAACTAAAAGTACCGGTATTTATTGCAGAAAGCCCTTTAACCTGTGTTGTTGAAGGTGCTGGAATGATGTTAGATAACATAAATAAATTAATAATTAGATAATGGTGCATTTGTAAAATAATTGCACTTTTTTTCTTATTACTTTATATTATTGACTAATTATGTTATAATTAAATAGGTGATTTTATGACTCAAGAAGTATTAATAAAAATTATGATGATGGTAATTTCAACATTTTTACTAGTTGCATTCCTTATACCATTCATAAAAAAAATCGCATTTCATATTGATGCGATGGATATTCCAAATGCTAGAAAGGTCCATACAAAGCCAATGCCTCGCCTTGGAGGATTAGGGATTTACTTAGGATTCTTGTTTGGTTATATGATATTTGGTCAACATAGTGAAACAATGAATTCCATTTTGATAGGAAGTTTTATAATTGTACTTACAGGTGTAGTTGATGATATTAAACCTTTAAAAGCCTCAACTCAGTTTATAGGACAATTAATCGCATCATTAATAGTGGTGTTTTATGGAAATATTGTTTTAAAAGATGTCAGTGCTTTTGGTATATATATCAATTTTAGTATTTTATCTTATCCACTTACAATATTCTTTATTTTAGGATGTATAAATTGTATGAATCTAATTGATGGATTAGATGGACTAGCTTCAGGTATTAGTTCAATTTACTTTTTAACAATAGGTATTATTACAACAATTAAAGGATCAACAGGATTAGATTTTGTTTTAACATTTGTAATGTTAGGTTCAACTTTAGGTTTCCTTGTTCATAATTTCTATCCAGCTAGTATTTTCATGGGACAAAGTGGTTCAATGTTCTTAGGATTTATAGTAGCAGTAATTGCTTTATTAGGATTTAAAAATGTAACAATGACGTCATTAATAATTCCACTTTTAATATTAGCAATCCCTATTTTAGATACATTATTTGCTATTATAAGAAGATTATTAAAAGGAGAAAATCCTTCTAAACCAGATAAATTTCACATTCATCATCAATTATTAAATCGTAACTTTTCACAAAGAACTACTGTATTAATTATATATGCAGTAAACTTACTTTTCTCTTTTGCATCAATTGTTTATGTTTTAAAAGATAGAGTATTAGGATATATAATTTATAGTATTCTTCTTGTTATGGTAGTCTTATTTGTTGCTAAAACAAATGTTATATTAGATGATGAACAAAAAGATAAATTATTTAAAATAAAAAAGAAATAGGTGTTATAAACATCTGTTTTTTTGTATAAAACAATATAAACTTTTCCACAATAAAATAGGTGATAAAATGAATTTTAATATGGTGGAAATCTTAGATGTAATTTTAAGAGCATTAATTTCTTTAATTGCTTTGTTTTCGGTTACTAAATTATTAGGTAAAAAACAAGTATCACAGTTATCTTTATTTGATTATGTAATTGGCATATCAATAGGTAACTTTGCGGCTGAAATGACGACTGATTTAGATTTACCTTATCCACATGGTGTTGTTGCAGTCTTAATATTTGGTTTAGTAGCGTATTTAGTATCAGTTTTTACTATGAAAAGTATTTCCTTGCGTAGATTTTTTATAGGTACTCCAACAGTTTTAATTCAAGAAGGAAAGATTCTTATGAAAGGATTAAAACAAGTTAAGTTTGATGTTAATGATTTATTAGAAGAATGCAGAGGAAATGGCTATTTTGATATAAGTCAAATAGAATACGCTTTAATGGAGGCAAATGGTAAACTTAGTATTCTTCCTAAGGGAGAAAATCTTCCTGTAACAATTAAAGATATGAATATAAAGCCAGAAAAACAAAGTTTGTGCGCCAACGTAATTATTGATGGAAAAATAATGTATACAAATTTAAAAAATATGAATAAAGACAAAAAATGGTTAGTGCAAGAATTAAAAATAAAAGGCTATAAGACATTTGAAAATATTTTATTAGCAACCTTGGATAACAATGAAAAGGTTACTGTTTATGAGAAAAATAATGATATTGAGCCTCTAGTAATATTAGAATAAAAAAATATGGCTTAGACACCATATTTTTTTAATTGTTTCTTTATTTTTTTAGCTTTAGATTTAGTAAGTTTCCCAGTAAAAAGTAAAACTCCCGCACCTAATATTGTAAGCCCTATCATTAAATAATTTTTTGGTTCTTCTTTATAATCCCCCCAAATTCCAACTTTATTAGCTTTGCTGATACTTTGATGATCTTCTAAAGTTCCTGTATATTTATAATTTCCATAAAGATATGCAACTTCAGCCAGCCCTTCTTTTATTAATTCGTCTTGAAGTAGGTAATCGTCAACCCAAACCCAAACCAAATCACGGTCATATTTATCTTTTTTATCACTATTTTCATCATATTCAATTTCAATCTTTTTCGCATTTGTAAGTTTAGAACAAGTATATTTGCTAGCTTCTTTACCAAAAGGTTCAACTCCCTTTGTAGGATGTTTAGTTTCAGGAGTATCAATAGCAAGAAATCTAATTTTAATTGTTTCTCCATTTAAATTAACTTTAGCTGTATCACCATCTACACAGCTAACAAAAGTTACTTCGATTTTATCACTAGCTAAGCAGATATTCATTCCTATAAAAAAGCTAAAACATAATACTAATATCTTTTTCATACTATCACCTATTTTATTTTATAATAAAAAATTAAAATATGCTAGAGCAAAAACTTTACATAAATAATAAAAGTGTGATATAATACAGCGGTTGGAGAGATGATAGTATGAAAAAAATAAGAAATATCGCAATAATCGCCCATGTTGACCATGGAAAGACAACATTGGTAGATAAATTATTACAAATGTCAGGAACTTTTAGAGAAAATGAAGAGGTAGTAGATTGTGTAATGGATTCAAATGCCATTGAACGTGAACGTGGTATTACCATTTTGTCAAAAACAACTGCCATTAATTATAAAGGCTATAGAATTAACATTTTGGATACTCCAGGACATGCAGACTTTGGTGGAGAAGTAGAACGTATTATGAATATGGTTGATGGTGTACTTCTTGTTGTAGACGCATATGAAGGAACTATGCCTCAAACTAGATTCGTTTTAAAAAAAGCCTTAGAAGCTGGGGTAACACCTATTGTTGTTGTTAATAAAATAGATAAACCTGCAGCTCGTCCTACTGAAGTAGTAGATGAAGTTTTAGATTTGTTTATTGAACTAGGTGCTGATGTAGATCAATTAGAATTCCCTGTTATTTATGCTTCAGGTTTAGCTGGAACATCAAGTTTAAGTCCAGAATTAGATACTCAAGAACATACTATGGATCCTATTCTAGATGCAATAATTAAATATATTCCAGAACCAGATGTAGACATAGAAGGCGGATTTCAATTTCAACCTGCCTTACTTGATTACAATGATTTCGTTGGAAGAATTGGTATTGGACGTGTTAAACGTGGTTCTGTTAAAGTAAATGAAATGGTTTCATGCGTTAGATTAGATGGAAGTATTAAACAATTTAGAATTCAAAAAATGTTTGGTTATCTAGGACTAAAAAGAATTGAAATAACAGAAGCTAGTGCTGGAGATATAATTGCTATAGCTGGACTTCCAGATATTAGTGTTGGTGAAACAGTTTGTACAATAGGAAAAGAAGAAGCCCTTCCTCACTTAAGAATTGATGAACCAACTTTACAAATGACATTTGGAGTAAACACTTCTCCATTCTGTGGAAGAGATGGTAAATTATTAACAGCTAGTAAGATTGCTGAAAGACTAAGAAAAGAAACAGAAAGAGACGTTTCTTTAAAAGTTGCTCCTAATGATTCAGAATCATTTATTGTTTCAGGACGTGGAGAATTACACTTATCTATTTTAATAGAAAATATGCGTCGTGAAGGTTTTGAACTTCAAGTATCAAAACCAGAGGTAATTGTTAAAGAAATAGACGGTGTTAAATGTGAACCTTATGAAGAAGTTCAAATTGATATGCCTGAAGAATACATGGGTAGTGTAATAGAAGCTTTAGGTAATCGTGAAGCGGAACTTGTTAATATGACACAAGCAGATGGACAAGTAAAAATTCATTATATTATGCCATCACGTGGTTTAATAGGATTTACTACTGATTTTATGACTATGACTAAAGGTTATGGTATGTTAAATCATTCATATTTAGAATATCGTAAAATGGCTAGTAGCAAAGTAGGAGAAAGAAAAGCTGGTGTTTTAGTTTCTATGGAAAATGGAAAAGCTACCGCTTATGCTTTAGGTCAATTAGAAGACCGTGGAGTGATGTTTATTGAACCTGGTGCAGATGTTTATGAAGGTATGATTGTCGGAGAACATAATCATGAGAATGATCTTGCTGTTAATGTTGTAAAAGGTAAAAAATTAACAAATACTAGAGCTTCTGGTAGTGACCATACTGTTGTTTTAAATAGACCTCGTAATATGAGTTTAGAGGAAAGTTTAGATTATATTAATAGTGATGAATTAGTAGAAGTAACACCTGTTAATTATCGTTTAAGAAAGAAAATTTTAAATACTGAACAAAGAAAAAAATTTGATAGTAGAAAATAAAAAAGAAACTAAGAAATTGATTGTAAATCTTTATTCTTAGTTTCTTTTATTTCGTCTTCATTAAAGAAATTTGTTATATTAGTATCTAAAGCTTTAGCTATCTGTTCTAATGTATCAATTGATATTGATTGATAGGTAACAGATTCTAATTTTGCTATAAAACTTTCACTTAGAAGTAGGGCATCTGCTAATTCTCTTTGCGTCATTCCTTTTTCTAGTCGATACTTTTTTATATTCTTTCCTATTTTATTATAAATATTCTCATGTTTGCTATTTGTCATACTACCACCATATTTATTTTCTCATAGAAATTATTTTTAATACATAGACAAATAGTCCATGAAAATGTATAATGAAATTGGTGATTAAATGTATAATACAGATACTTTAAAAAGATTAAGAAAAGAAAATAATCTTACAATATATGAAATGGCAAAAAAACTTGGAATATCATCTTCTTATTATTCTCAAATTGAAAATAAAAAACGAAGACTCTATTATGATTTTGCTATCAAAATAGCAGCTATATTTAATAAAAAACCAGATGATATTTTCTTGTAAGATGTCAAATTACTTTACATTTTTTATTAATTAAGAAAAAATAATGATTAATAAACCATTATTTTAAAAAGGTAAAAAGTAATAATATTGCAAAATATAGAAAATTAGCTATTATTTATTAACTTTGTAATTAAATCTTTATATTCTATTCCGCTATAAGCAAATAGTTTTGGATACATACTAATTTCTGTAAACCCAGGTAAAGTATTTATTTCATTTAAATATAACTGACCATTATCTTCATCATAAAAAAAATCTATTCGCGCAAATCCTTTGCCGTTAATTCCATCAAAAGCTATTTTTACGTATTTAATAATTTTATCTTTAACTTCTTTTGTTAATTTAGCTGGAATTGTTGTACATGATTTTTTATTCTCATATTTAGCATTATAATCATAAAATTCATTTGCTGGTAATATTTCTCCAATTTCAGATATATAAAAATCTTTATCTTCTAAAATACCACATTCCAATTCACGGGCTTTAATAAACTTTTCAATTATGATTTTTTCATCGTATTTAAAAGCTTCAATAATAGCTTTTTTTAATTCTTTTTTATTGTTGGCTTTATTAATACCAATAGATGATCCACCATTAGCTGGTTTTACAATAAGTGGAAGACCTAATTTTTTTATTATGTCATGAATTTTAAACTTTTTGTTTGTTATGGTTATAAAAGGTACTTGTGGAATACCTAAATAAGAAAAAATCATCTTTGAAAAATCTTTATCCATACATATAGCACTGCTACTTGTTTTACAACCAACATATTTTATACCAAATAAATCTAACATTCCTTGTAATTTCCCATCTTCACCATTTTTTCCATGTGTAATTGGAAAAACTACGTCATATTTTTTTAAATAATCCACAATATTATCAATGTGTTCATATTCTTGTTGTTTCCACTCACTTAAATAATCCACTTTTCCACCATATTCATACCAGTTATTATCATAGTCAATAATTACAGTTGATACTTCAAATAAATTATTATCAATGTTATTTAATATTGATTTAGCTGAGATTAAAGAAACATTATGTTCGCTAGAGTTACCTCCACATAAAACTAATACTTTTTTCATATCACACCTCTATAAAGTATATGTAATTAGCCTAAGAATGTGAAAGTGTAAACTACAAAAAAATAAAGAATATTTTTATTGTGGAAAACATATTTATATGGTATAGTATATTTGATTTATGAGTTATTTTGTCAACCTTTTTAGAGAAACAATATAATAAATTTAAATCAAATCTAAAGAGGAGGACTTAAATGCAAGATAAAGTTATTGTTTGTAAAGATTGTGGTAAAGAATTTACTTTTACAGTTAGAGACCAAGAATTTTATAAAGAAATGGGATTCACTAACGAACCAGTAAGATGTAAAGAATGTCGCGCTGCAAAAAAAGCTAGAAGACAAGAAGAACAAAATCATTCTAGCAATCATCAAAACGCATAAAAACTCTTAGGAGTTTTTTATTTTGTTTTAATTTCATATGTGAATACGTTTTCATTGTAATTCAAAAATATTTCAAAGTCGTAATTATACTTGTTTTTAAAATTGATTTTATAATTATTTATGTTATTTTTATCAATTCTGATAAGTATTTTTTTATCTATAAATTCACTATCATATAGTAAATCTATTTCTTGAATAGCACCATTGTTTTTTTCTATTTGATGTATTTTAAAATTATAAATATCTTCATTAACATCTAGAACTAAGTAACTATTACTTTTATTTAATTTTATAATTGCCTCTTTTTCATCATAATCATAATTATCAACAAGTTCTAACTCTATAAAGTTAGTATTTTTATATTTATTAATTAAATTATCTAGGTTATTTTTAAGCTTTTTAACAACTTTTTTATTTTTTGTGTAGCAGTACTTATTATTATTTTTATATTCCATATAATAGTTATTAGAAAAGTAAAAATTTATAATACTATCTTTGGTATTTATTATTAAATTAGATTCATTATAATTATTATCGTTTTTAACACAATTCCACTTTATACTATTTAAATCATTTATAATAATATTGTAATCTTGATAGTAAATATTATTGTTGTTATATTTAATACTGTTTATTTCGTTATTGATATTTAATTTACTACTACATCCTGTAATAAAAATTAGTAGTATTAGAATGAGTATCTTTTTCATATTACACCTCGTATTTATTATGCTTTTTATAAAGAAAAAAATACTATTAGATAGTATTATATTTTCTTTTCAAGGTAGTAGTTTCTTAATTCTTTAAATCTTTGATAGTGAATAACTTCTCTTTGACGTAGGAATGCTAGAGGTGCTAGTAAATCAGGATCGTTGGTTAAATCCATTAAATGTTCATATGTTGCTCTAGCTCTTTGTTCAGCAGCCATATCTGATTCAATATCAGCAATATAATCTCCTGTTGTTTCTATGTAAGCAGCAGTAAAAGGAACCCCGAAAGCGTCTGCTGGGAATATTCCATGATCATGTTGTGCAAACTGAGCATCTAATCCAGCAGCAGTTAATTCTTCTACTGTAGCACCATTAACTAATTGTGTTATCATGGCTGCAATCATTTCAATGTGAGCAAGTTCCTCTGTTCCAATGTCAGTAAGAAGAGCTTTGCCTCTTTCATCAGGCATTGTATACCTTTGATTTAAATATCTTAAAGCTGCACCTAATTCACCAGTACTACCGCCATATTGCGATAGCAAATTTTTAGCCATTTTTAAATCTTTTCTGCGAATATTAACAGGATATTCTAATTTCTTTTCATAAATCCACATATTATCCCTCCTATTTCTTATCCCAAGGCCATGGTTCATTATCCCAAGCCCAAGGGAATGTATTAAGTGAGTTGCTAGTTAATTGTAAAGGCCCATATTTATTTTCATAATTTTTAGTAGCTTCTATAGCTTGCTTGCGATATTCATTAAAAAGTTGTAATGCTTCTTTATCATCAGGATGAACATCTAAATAAAGATTTAAATCAGTCATCGCAAAAGTATACATATCTACATATGTAAGAAGCTCCGCTTGTTCATTCATTGGAGTTATTTCATAAGGTTTATCTGTTCTATAAAAATTGTATAAAGCAGGAAACATATTTCCTCTTATATAACCATTGTATACATCATAAACACTATTTTTTTCTACATTTTGATTATACAAAGGTTGATTGTAATTATTATTAATATAGTTATAATAATCTTGGTTTAAGTTATAACTATTCATAATATCCCTCCTCGTTTTATTGTATGGAACTAATAAATTAGTGTATAGGTATATAACTAATTTATCTTTTTTTATAAAAACTCTTGTCAAATTGCTTAAAACTTGTTAAAATATTTGTTGTCAGCAATGACATGGCGAAATTGGTGAAGGGGTTAACACGGCGGATTGTGGTTCCGTTATGCAAGGGTTCGAATCCCTTATTTCGCCCCACTTATGAAATAACTAGCTTGCGCTAGTTTTCTTTTTTTGAACTATAATTAATATTTATAATAAAAAAATTAGGTTTTTTCTAGCCTAATTTTTTGTTTAATATTTTAATATTTTTTTCTTTTCTTCTTTTCGCACCTACAAATTCTTCAGGGAAACATTCTGCCAAATCGAATATACAACTTTTAATATCTTTAATTTCTTCTTTTTGTACTCCATCAAATTGTTCAGTTAAGATTTGATAAAAGACTTCTTCAACATTTTCTTTAATAACAGTATTAACAGTCTTTCCGGTATATCTTTTTACTAATTTTGATAATAATCCCTGATATTGTTTCCATTTTAACATTTCATTTCTTGGATCACGCAAATGTGTACATACTTCTTTGCCAGGTATAAGATTTACACCTCCGCCAGGTCTATGTTCTAGATCGTAAGAACAACCATTTTCTGTTAACATAGAACATTGCGTTTTCATAGAGAATAAGTCAACAATTCCTCTATTTTTATTTCTTGCTCGCAAATAGAGAAAAGGAGTTAATTTTTTTTGGCCATTAGCTAAAGTATCAAAAATAAAAGCAGATACAATAGAAACATTTCCGGTTTCTAGAACCTCTAACATATAGTTTTTATTAATAACTTCAAAATCACTAGTAAAATAATCGCAGCCACTTTTTTTGCAACAAATTCCTCCACAAGCAGCGCATATTTCTTTATTTTCGTATTCCATAGTTTCACCTCGAGTTATTTATTTTACTATAATTTAATTATTTATTCAATAGTAATTTATATTATATACATTAAGTAATAATTATGCTATACTTGTTTTAGAAAGGATGATAAATATGTCGAAATTTTGTTCAAATTGTGGAGAAAAAATGAATGATGGGGCTAAATTTTGTGATAAATGTGGAGCTTCAGTTGAAAAGAAAGTTAATTTGCAATCACCACTAATTACTAAAAGAGATATCGTAGTTGCTATAATTTTAACGTTTGTTACATGTGGTATTTATGGCATTTATTGGTTTATTGTTATGACTGATGATGTTAATAGTTTAAGTGATGAAAAAATGGCCAGCGGAGGTACTGCATTTTTATATTCAATTTTGACTTGTGGAATATACGCTTTATATTGGAATTATAAGATTGGTCAAAAAATGGCTGAAGCAGGTAAAAAATATAATAAGCCAATAAATGATAATTCAGTATTATATTTAGTTTTATCAATTTTTGGACTTGGATTAGTTAATTACTGCTTAATTCAAAGTGATTTAAATAGATTTGCAGACTAATGAAAAAGAAATTACCATTTATTTTATTTTGTATAATATTACCTTTTATATATTTTATTAGCTATGAATTATTAGGATTTTCTGTACCATGCTTGTTTCATAAAATTACTCATTTATATTGCCCAGGGTGTGGTGTTACAAGATTATTATTTTCTTTACTAAAATTAGATTTTTATCAAGCATTTAGGTATAATCCTCTAATTTTTGTACTATTAATTTGTTATGTTATCTATAAGTTAATTAACTTAAAATACCACTTTAAACTACCAAAATATACAGTATATATAGTCCTTTTGGTAGTAATACTTTTTGGTGTACTTAGAAATATCGATACATTTAGTTTCTTAAAACCAACTAGAATAAATTAAAAAATATAATAAAATTTTATACAGAAAAGTAAAATCATTCATTTGATTTTATTTTTTTCATATATATAATGTATTTGGGTGATAATTTTGAATGATAAAATAAATGGTTTCTATTTAGATGAACAACAGCAAAATATTGTTTTAGATGAAAGTGATAGGCTTTTAGTAGTAGCGGGTGCCGGAAGCGGCAAAACATTGACAATATTGGGTAAAATCAATTATTTAATAAAATATAAAAATATTTCGCCTGATAAAATTTTGTGTATTTCTTTTACTAGAGATAGTTCTAAAGGTCTGAAAGATAAAATAAAAAAAGAATTTAATATATCTATGCCAGTTTATACTTTCCATAAACTTGCGTTAACACTACTTTCTAAAAAGTACGAGATTGCAGATAATAATCTACTGTCAGACATTATTAATAACTTTTTCACAGTAAAAATATTGGAATCTGATTTTCATATGAAATTACTTTTAAAATATTTTGACATCCATAATTTTTTTAACATAAAACAAAATTATTTAAAATTTTATAAAGATAATAAACAAAATATATATCAGTTATCAAAAATATTAGAAACATTTATTAGATTATTTAAGTGTAATAATTATAAAATAGAAGATTTTAACATTTTCCTTAAAAAAATAAAAAGAACTATATCATATAAAAAATTTAGAAAAGAAAAAATATTTTTAATTTTTGCTTTAAATATTTATATTGAATATGAAAACTATTTAAAAGAAAATAACGAAATAGATTTTGATGATATGATTATTAATGCGACAAAAGAAGTAGAAAATAAAGGCTTAAAAAATAAATTTGAATATGTAATAATTGACGAGTATCAAGATACATCAGTGATTAGATTTAATTTAATTAAAAGTATTTTAGAAAAAAGCCAAGCTAGGTTAATGGTAGTAGGAGATGATTTCCAATCTATTTATCGATTTAATGGATGTGATATATCTTTATTTTTAAATTTTAAAGATATGTTTGAGAGTGCAAAAGTATTAAAAATAGAAACAACTTATCGCAATAGTCAGGAACTTGTAGATGTTGCCGGAAAGTTCATTATGAATAATAAATACCAAATTAAAAAAGATTTAGTGTCACACAAAAGCAATGTGAAACCTGTAAAAATAATCAAATATAAAAATAAGGAAAATATTCTTTTAAAAACAATAAATTTAATTTCAAAGAATAATGGTTCAATAATGGTTTTAGGTCGAAACAATAATGACATTAATAATTATATAGATGAAAATTTTAAAGTAGAAAAAGATGGAGCAATAAGCTTAAAAAATAAAAATATAGATCTTAGATATCTAACCGTTCATAAATCAAAAGGATTAGAAGCAGATAATGTTATTGTTGTTAATATGAATAATGATAAACTTGGTTTCCCTAGTCAAATTGAAGAAGATAAAATTTTAAGATTAGTAAATAAAAGCAAAGAAAAATTTTTATATGAAGAAGAAAGAAGACTATTTTATGTTGCTCTTACAAGGACTAAAAATAATGTTTATTTGTTAACACAAAAAAATAAAGAATCTATCTTTATTAAGGAATTAGAAAAAGAGCACAAAAAGAATATAGAGATAAAAAATTATAACTAAAAAATAGATGATGTGTTATAATAATGTGAGTGGAGGGGTAGTATGTCTAATAAAGTAGTATTAATAACAGGTGCAAGTAGAGGAATCGGAGCTGAAGTAGCTAAAGTATTTGCTAGCAATAATTATAATGTAGTAATAAATTATAATAATAGTTCTGATGTAGCACTTAAATTAAAAGAAGAGATAGAAAATAAATACCATGTAACAGCACTATGTATTAAATGCGACGTTTCAAATGAATTAGAAGTAAAAAGTATGGTGGAAAAAGCAATTAATACATTTGGGCATATAGATGTATTAATTAATAATGCTGGCATTGCTATTGATACAACTTTTGAAGATAAAACAGTAGAAAATTTTAGAAGGATTTTAGATACTAATCTAATAGGTACATTTATTGTTAGTAAATATGTTGGTAAATATATGCTAGAAAATAAAAGTGGTGCAATTATTAATGTTGCATCGACTAATGGAATAGATACAATATATCCTGAGAGTTTAGATTATGATGCTTCAAAAGCAGGAGTAATATCTTTAACTAAGAATTTAGCACTACAATATGCTCCTTATATAAGAGTTAATGCTGTCGCACCAGGTTGGGTTAATACAGATATGAATAAAGAGTTAGATAAAACATTTATTGACAAAGAAAATGAAAAAATATTATTAAATAGATTTGCACGCCCTGAAGAAATCGCTAAAGTTATTTACTTTTTAGCAACCCCAGATGCAAGTTATATAAATTCAGAAGTTATTAGAATAGATGGAGGATTTAAATGTTAGAAGAATTCAAAATAAATAATAAAGTTTTAAGTTTATCTAAAGAAATAGAACCGGAATTAAATGTTGAATTTAAAAAAATTGAAGAGATATGTGAAATTAATAGTTTAAAGGTACTTTCTGCTTTTCGTAAACATCAACTTTCTGATTCACATTTTAATCAAACAACAGGTTATGGATATGATGATTTAGGAAGAGATACTTTAGAGCAAGTTTATGCAACTATTTTTAAAGCAGAGGATGCATTAGTTAGAACTCAATTTATTTCTGGTACTCATGCTCTAACAGTAACTCTTTTTGGACTTTTAAGACCAAATGATACATTACTTTCTATTACTGGAAAACCTTATGATACATTAGATGAAGTAATTGGCATAGTTCCAAATAATAGTTCTTTAAAATCATTTAATGTTAACTATGAACAAATTGATCTTGTTGATAATGATTTTGATTATGAAAAAATAGAAAAAAAATTAAAAGAAAAATTTATTAAAGTAATAGAAATTCAAAGATCAAAAGGATATTCTACTAGAAAAAGTATTGTTATAAGTAAAGTAGAAAAAGTAATTAAATTAATAAAAAAAGTATCTCCAAAGACAATTATTATGATAGATAATTGTTATTGTGAGTTTGTTTCAGATAGAGAACCAATTGAAGTAGGGGCTGATATTGCTGTAGGTTCACTTATTAAAAATCTAGGTGGAGGAATAGCTCCAAATGGTGCCTATGTTGTTGGAAGAAAAGATTTAGTAGAATTAGTTGCCGAAAGATTAACTGCTCCTGGAGAAGGTAAAGAAGTTGGACCATCATTAGGAATGAATAAGTCTTTAATTCAAGGATTGTTTATGGCACCTAGTGTTGTAGCTAGTAGTTTAAAGACTGCAGTGTTTGCAAGTTTGATGTTAGAAAAATTAGGATATGATGTTGAACCAAAATATAATGAAGAAAGAGCTGATATAGTTCAAAACATTATATTTAAAGATCCTGAAAAATTAATAAAGTACTGTCAAGGTATTCAACAAGCATCACCAATTGATTCTCATGTAACTCCAGAACCATGGGATATGCCAGGATATACCGATAAAGTAATTATGGCTGCAGGAACATTTACTCAAGGCTCATCAATTGAACTTTCTTGCGATGGACCTATTAGAGAGCCTTATATTGCATATGAACAAGGTGGACTTACTTATGAATATGGTAAAATAGGAGTTATGAAGGCTATATCAAATTTATTAAAATAAAACACCATATGGTGTTTTTTTAATGTTTGTATTCTATTATATCATTTATTGAACAATCTAAATAATCGCATAAACGTGCTAAAACAAAAATGTCTATTTTAACTAATTCTCCAGTCATTAGCCTTTTTATAACTTTAAAATCAGTATTAGTTTCTCTCATAAGTTTGTTGATACTGATCTTTTTTTTATATAGAATATCTTTTAATTTAAATATGTAATAACCATTTTCAATATTCAATTTTATTATATTTTCCATTTACATCACCAATTTTATTTTAAAATTTATAATGGCTACTTGACTATTGGCTATATAACCAGTATAATAATGCTGAAAGGAGTGAAGATTAATTTGAAAAAAGTATATTTAATTATAATGGTGGTTATATTATTATCGGCAGCCTCATTTATTATTATTATCAATAATGTAAAAAATAATAATAAGCAATTTTTAGTTACGTTTGATTCTAACGGAGGAACACCAATTGAATCAGTAAAAGTAAAAGAAAAATCACAAGTATCTAAACCTAATGATCCAGAAAAAGAAGGATACGTATTTTTAGGATGGACAGAAAATGGTAAAGTATATGATTTTAACACAAAGATTACAAATAATATAACTTTGGTAGCAAGTTATGAAATTAAAAAAGAAAATGTAGAAAATTATATAATAAAGTTTGATACTGATGGAGGCTCTACTATTTTAGATCAAGTTGTAGAAAAAAATGCAAATGTTAAAATGCCAGAAGAACCTGTAAGAGAAGGATATACATTTAAAGGTTGGTATTTAGATGATGAAGAGTATAATTTTGATACACCAGTTATAAAAAATTTAAATTTAAAAGCAAGATGGGAAAAAGTAACATCATCTAACAGTAATTCAAATAACAATTCTAATAATAAAGTAAATAACAACACAAATAATAATTCAAATAACAATTCAAGTAACGACTCTAATAGTTTAAAATTAAATGTTCCAACATTAACAGAAGTTGCGATGGGTGGAGATCCAGAAGGGATGAGTAGAGATTATGAAATTTCAAATATCGATTTTGCTGATGGGATAGAATTGTATAAATCAACAACAGGAAATAATTATGTGCTAGAAAAAGCTCTAACAAAAACGGAATTATCAAAAATAGGAAATAAAATAAATACAGTAGCGTATACAAATGAACATAATTATTATAAAGTACGTGCGTATAAAAATGTAAATGGAAAAAAAGTATATAGTGAATATAGCAAAATAGTAGAAATAGTGGGACCCAAAAAACAAAGTTAGGTTATTAAATATTTTGATTACATGTTATAATTGTGTTGAGAGGTGTTGAAATTATGGAAAAGAAAGAATTGTTAAACGAAGAGAATTATGAAAAAACAAAAAAGAAAATTACTACGATATCTTTAATAATACTTATTGTTGCATTATTAATAGGTAGTACCTTAATAGCGCTTGGTATTATTAAAACAAACACATCTAAGAAAGATGCTGAAAAGGTAAATCAAGAAAGATATAATGCATCAGAACAAAGATTAAAAGAAATAGCTAGTGAAAAAGAATCATTAAATTTACAATATAATGCCAAAAAACAAGAATGTGATTCGCTAGATATGCGTGCTAAAGATTGGTATTCAAAAGTTAATCAATGTCATAGAGATGCTAGTGCAATTAGCTCTAAAATTACTAATTTAGAATCTGAAGAATTTAAGCTAAATAATAATTATGACAAAGTAGAGGCTAAAAATTATATTCCTTTATCTGTATTTGGTGGAGTAATAATATTTATTGGTGGTATGATTTCATTATCAATTTATTTAATAGCTAAAAAAAGAGATATTAGCGCATTTGCCATTCAACAATCAATGCCTTTAGCGCAAGAAGTTATTGGAAAGATGGCACCTACCATTGGAGATGCAGGAAAAACTGTTATTGATAAAGTTGGCCCATCTATGGGAAGTGCTGCTGGAAGTATTGCAAAAGGTATCAAAGACGGCTTAAAAGATGAAGATAAAAGTGATGAAAAATAGGCGATAGATTTATCGCTTTTTTCATATTTTGTCGAAATTAGCACTTTCTATTGACAAGTGCTAATTTTTTTAGTATAATTATAATGGAAGAGGTGATATTTATGTATAATAATGAAGAACAAAATGAAAATGTTTTAGAAAAATATGGACGAAATATCATAGAAGATGTAAAAAATAGAAAAATAGATCCTGTAATAGGACGTGATGAAGAAATCAGAAGTATTACAAGAATTTTATCAAGAAAAACAAAGAATAATCCTGTATTAATTGGTGAACCTGGTGTAGGTAAAACAGCAATTGTTGAAGGACTTGCCCTTCGTATTGTTAAAGGTGATGTTCCATCTAGTTTAAAAGATAAAATTATTTGGGAATTAGATATGGCTTCTTTAATTGCTGGTGCTAAATACCGTGGTGAATTTGAAGAGAGATTAAAAAATGTCTTAAATGAAGTAAAAAAATCAGAAGGCAAAATAATAATGTTTATTGATGAAATTCACACGATAGTTGGTAGTGGTGCAATGGAAGGTGCTATGGATACATCTAACATTTTAAAACCAATGTTAGCTCGTGGAGAAATTCATGTTATAGGAGCAACTACTCTTAATGAATATCGTAAATATATTGAAAAAGATGGTGCTCTTGAACGTAGATTTCAAAGAATCTTAGTTAGCGAGCCAACAGTTGAAGACACTATTACTATACTTCGTGGCTTAAAAGAGAGATTTGAAATTCATCATGGTGTTACAATTCAAGATAAAGCTTTAATTTCTGCTGCAACACTTTCTAATAGATATATAACTGATAGATTTTTACCTGATAAAGCCATAGATTTAGTTGATGAAGCATGTGCTACTATTCGTGTTCAGATGGATTCAGTACCAACTTCACTTGATGTTTTAACACGTGAAATTATGCGTTTAGAAATTGAAAGAGAAGCAATCAAGAAAGAAAAAGATGAATTATCTAAAAAGAGAGTCGAAATGATTGACAAATCTTTAGGTGAATTAAAAATTAAAGAGCGTGATTTAACGGCAGCTTGGAATAAAGAGAAGAACATTAATGATGATATCAAAAAGAAAAAAGCCGAAATTGAAAAAGCACGTTTTGAATTAGAACAAGCTGAAAATAGATATGATTTAGAAACAGCTGCTAAATTAAGACATGGTACTATTCCAAGATTAGAAAAAGAGCTTGCCGAATTTAATACTGTGGAAAAAAATAAATTATTAAGTGATACAGTTACTAGTGAAGATATAGCTAAAGTAATATCAAAATGGACTAATATTCCAATTGCTAAATTAGTAAGTAGTGAAAAAGAAAAATTATTACACTTAGAAGATAATTTGGCAAAACGAGTAAAAGGTCAAGATGAAGCTTTAAAACTTGTTAGTGATGCTATTTTAAAATCACGTAGTGGTATTAAAGATCCTAATAGACCAATAGGTTCATTTATGTTTCTAGGCCCAACTGGTGTAGGTAAAACAGAAGTAGCTCGTTCTTTAGCGTATGAACTTTTTGATGATGAGAAACATATGATAAGGATTGATATGAGTGAGTATATGGAAAAATTCTCAGTTTCTAGACTTATAGGAGCACCTCCAGGATATGTTGGATATGAAGAAGGTGGACAATTAACTGAAGCCGTTAGAAGAAATCCATATAGTATTGTTTTATTTGATGAAATAGAAAAAGCTCATCCAGAAGTATTAAATTTATTATTACAAATTCTAGATGAAGGAAGAGTAACTGATTCAAACGGTCGTACTGTTGACTTCAAAAACACTATAATTATTATGACATCAAATTTAGGTAGTGAATATATCTTAGATGGTCATGATGAAAAAGTAATGGAAGAATTACAACATCATTTCCGTCCAGAATTTATTAATCGTATTGATGAAATAATTATCTTCAAAAAATTATCTAAATCTGTTTTATATGATATTTTAGATAAAATAGTTGGTGAGATAGAATTTAGATTAAAAGACTCTAATATTAAAATACATTTAACAGAAAAAGCTAAAGCTTATTTTATAGATAATGGTTTTGATGAATATTATGGAGCTCGTCCATTAAAACGTCTTGTCAGTCGTGAACTTGAAACATTACTTGCTCATATGATTATTAATAATGAAGTAGTTTATGGACAAGAATTAATAGTTGATGTTAAAGACGACAAAGTTGTTATTAACAAAAAATAAAATATTGGTTTATGCCAATATTTTTTTGTGAAAATAATAGTTCCTTTTTTAATTAAAATAACTTATAATGTAAGTGGTGTTAAAATGAAAAAAGATAAGTTAGATATTATATATGAAGATAAATTTATAATTGTTGTTAATAAACCATCACATTTATTAACAATCGCAACAGCTAAAGAAAAAGAAAGAACTTTGTATCACAAAGTGATTGAGTATGAAAAAAAGAAAAATAAAAATAACAAAATATTCATAGTTCATCGTTTAGATAAAGATACAAGTGGTTTAGTTATGTTTGCTAAAGATGAAAATACAAAAATGCAATTACAAGAGAACTGGGATAATGTTAAAAGAAAATATATTGCTGTTGTAGAAGGTAAAGCAGAGAAAAAGTCAGGTACTATTAAAAGTTATTTAAAAGAGAATAATAACTTTATTACCTATTCAACAAATGATAAAAATGGTAAACTTGCCATAACAAAATATGTTCTTCTTAATACTAGCAAAGCTTATAGTTTGATGGATATAGAAATTTTTACAGGAAGAAAAAATCAAATTAGAGTTCATATGAATGATATAAACCATCCTATTGTTGGTGATAAAAAATATGGTGCAAAAACTAACCCATTAAAACGTTTAGGACTTCATGCATATTACTTAGAATTTACACATCCAGTTACTAAAAAGCTAATAATTTTAGAAACAAAGTATCCAGAACAATTTGCTAATATGTTTAGTAAAAAGAAATAAAAGTAATAAAATCGCAAAATATATATAGTTTTGCGATTTTTGTATGTAAATTAAAATATTGACAATCATAATACTGGTGATATTATGATATCTAATCATATTGATAATGAAAAAGAGGTAATTTTATATTTAGATTTTAATTATGAATTGGGGAGTTTTAATAAAGAAAAAACAACAAGCTTAATATCGAACATGGTGGACTATTTAAAAAATAAAAAAATAAATGTCGATGGTAAAAAAATTATGCTTGTCTTAGGTTCAACATTGATTGCAACTTTTATTTATACAAATGGTACTTTTAAAAAAATAGAAACAAATAAATCTTTAGCGCCAAATATTGTTTCTATTAATAGTGCTTTTGATATGAATAGTATAAAAGAAAATATGAAAAAGAAAAATGAAGAAGAAATAGAAATAACAGAAAAAGAAACAACTGATATTGTTAAAAATGAGCAAGAACAAGAACCCACTAACCAAAATAAAACTGTTACAAAAAAAGTGGAAAGTACAAAAACAGAAACAAACAAAAAAGAGACTAATACTGTAAAAAAAGAAAATACCGAAACAAAGCAAGAAGAATTTAAAGAAAATAAAACTTATGTTACGATTTATAGAAAAAAGGGAACAGTTGAACAAATTGAATTAGAAGAATATCTAGTTGGTGTTGTAGCTGCTGAAATGCCTGCTTCTTTTAATAGTGAAGCCCTTAAAGCTCAAGCTGTTCTTGCTCGTACATATGCTTTAAAAAAGATTAGTAAAGGTGAAAAACTAACTGATACAGTTTCTACGCAAGCATATATAGATAAAAATGAGATGCAAAATAAGTGGGGAAATGAATATAGTAAATATTATAATAAAATTGTTTCTGCCGTAAATAGTACTAAAGGACAAGTGGTTAAATATAATGGTAATTATATTGAAGCTTTGTATCATTCTACTAGCAACGGTAAAACAGAAAATGCTAAAGAAGTTTGGGGACAAGTTATACCTTATTTAAAATCGGTTGATAGTTCTTGGGATAAAAAAACATCATCTTATTTAAAAATAGATAATAAAGAATTTAATACCCTTATGAAAGTATTAGGAATAAATTTTGATAAAAATACTAACATAGAGATACTATCTAGAGATGAAAGTGGTAGAGTAAGTGAAGTTAAAGTTGCAGATAAAACTTATACAGGAGTAGAGTTTAGAACTTTACTTAATTTACGATCAGCTGATTTTGATATAAGTGTAACAGATAATGGCTTAGAGATTATTACTAGGGGATATGGACATGGCGTAGGAATGAGTCAATATGGAGCAAATGAGATGGCTAAGTTAGGTTATAATTATAAGGATATAATTAATCATTATTATACTAATGTAAAAATAACATCACAATAAGTGATGCTATTTCTTTTTTACTTTAACATAGTCTTTAGTTAAATTATCATTTAGAATGAAATAAATTTCTCTATCACATTTATCAACTTCTTTAGTAGTTAATAAAACTTTATTTCCAATGCGATATTGCTGTCCAGTGTTCTTTCCATATAATCTATATTTTTCTCTTTTAAAGATAAAATCGTCACCATCAATATCATATAATTTTACCATTCCAGTTATTTGATTATCTGTTTTTACTTTTATCCATTTTTCTGTTATTTCTATAATTGTTCCTTCAAATTGTTTTCCAATAAATTCTTCCATATATTCTAACATGGCATACTTATTAGAGTCATCTTCTGCTAAATCAGCTTGTCTTTCTTTATACGAAGAATGTAGACAACTTTCTTTTAAATATGATTCTAATTTGTTTAAATATTCAGTTAATTTTTCTTCATTATAACTTTCATTATAGATATTATCATATTTATCAAGTAGTGTATGAATCAGTAGGTCAGGGAATCTTCTAATTGGCGATGTAAAATGAGTATAGTTGTTTGATGCAAGGCCAAAATGTCCTATATTGTCAGTTGTATAATAAGCTCTTCTCATACTTCTTAATACGAGATTAGATAAAATTGGATATTCTTCATACTCTGATAGTTTTTTTAATAATTGTTGAATTAATTTTGGATTTTCAACGTCTTTAATTTTATTGATTCTATATCCTAAATCAGATATAAAAGTTACTGTAGAATCTAATACTTGATCAAGCGGACAGTCATGTACTCTATATACACATGGTAGGTTAAGCCATGTTATGTGGTTAGCTACAGTTTCATTAGCAATAATCATAAAGTTTTCGATTAGGTGTTCAGCAGAATTTTGATGACATAAATTAAACCCTAAAGTTTTCCCGTTTTCATCAACGTTTATTTTTATTTCATTAGAAGCAAAATCTAATGCTCCATTTTTCTTTCTTTTTCTTGTTAAGATATTTGATAATTTTTGCATATCTTTTAATGTGTCTACAAATTCATTATATCCTTCTGGTATAGTACAATTTTCTAGTATTAAATTAACAGAATCATAGTTCATTTTTTTCTTTGAGTTAATTACAGTAGGACATATCTTATAATTAATAACTTCTCCATTTTGATCTATTTCCATAATACAAGATCTAGCAAGTCTATCTTCATTTGGATTTAAAGAACAAATTCCATTGGAAAGTTTATGGTGTAGCATTGGGATTACATAATTTAAAAGATAAACACTAGTCCCACGATTATAAGCATCTTCGAAAATAGCTGATCCTTTTTTGACGTAGTGAGATACATTTGCTATATGGACACCTAATTCGAAATTTCCATTTGGAAGTCGTACTAAAGATATCGCATCATCAATATCTTTAGTATCTTTACCATCAATTGTAAAGATGCGTTTATCTCTTAAATCTAATCTATCTTTTATTTCATCTTCTGATACTTCTGTAGAAATATTTTTAATTTCTTCTAAAACCTCGTTGTTAAATTCAATTTCAAAATCTCTACTAGCAGCAATAACTTTTATATCACTATTAGGGTCATCTTTGTGACCTAAATATTTAACAAATTCAGCATCAAAAGAATCATCTTGATTAATATTATCTACTTTAATTACGATTCTGTCTCCATCGACAAAATCTTTTATTTTATCATGTGAAATTGAAAATGTTATGTTATTTGGGATATTAAAAGTTTTTAATTTTTTTATACCATTAACATTTTCAATTTCACACACAATATTTGGATTTGTTCTTTTAATTATTTTTATAACTTTTCCTTTATCACCATTCTTTAAAACAACAACCTTATCAAAATTAAAAGCTCCATTTAAATCTTCTTTGTCAATATAAATTCTTTCATTACCATCTAGTTCAATATATTTTAAGCCACTTTTTGTCGTTAATAATGATCTGACAAAATGATTTTCTGACATATATCCAAAATTTGTATCATCAACTGCAAACATTATATTTTTGGCTACCAATTCCTTAAAGTGTTTATCTACCTCATATTTATTTAATCCTAATTTTTTAGCAGTTCCTTTTACATTGTAAAAAGCTTCAGGATTTTCTTTTACTAAGGCTATTATTTTTTCTTCAATACTACTCATAACTTACTCCCCCTAATTATAATATACCTTAAATATTTCGATTAGTAAACACAATTCTTTCATCTTATAAATGTTTTTGTTATAATAGATGTGGTGATAAAATGAAAAACTTAAAAGATAATACTTTATTAATAATTCCTAATCATTTAAAAGAAACAATCCTCTTAAGTTTTTGTGATGAATTAAAAAATATTAAAATAATGACTGAAAGTGAATTCTTAAAAAAATACTATTTTGATTATGATTTAGAAACAATCTATTATCTTATGAATAAATATAAATTAAAATATGAAGTAGTTCTTATATATTTAAAAAATTTATATTATGTAGAAAATAAAGAATATAGTAATGAAAAGCTTAATAAATTAGTAGAAATAAAAAAAGAACTAGAAGAGCACAATTTACTTAAGTATAAGCCGTTATTTTTAAATAAATTAAAAAGTATGAATATTGTTTTTTATAATTTCTATGACTTAGATAAATTTTATTTAAATTTAATTGATAACTTAAAAAAAATAACTAGTGTTGAAGTAATAAATGAAGAAAATAACTGTTATTATGAACATAAAATATATGAATTCAAAAACGCAGAAGAAGAAGTAGAGTTTGTTGCTACTAAAATATGTGAATTAGTATTAAGTGGGGTTAATATTAATAATATTGTTTTACTAAATAGTAGTGATATTTATACAAATCATATTAAGCGTATATTTAAATATTTTAGTATTCCTATAAACATAAAAGATAATAATAGTTTATTAGGAACAAAGATGGGTACTTTCTTTTTAGAAAATATTAATTCCGATATAAGTAAAACTTTTGAACTTTTAGAAATAAATTTTGATTTAAAAAATAGTTTAAATCTAGAAATTTATAATAGATTAATAACAATTTCCAATAAATTTAGTTTTGTTTCAGACTATATGGAAATTAAGAAACTGTTAAAAGTTGAACTATTAAATACTAAATTATCTGATGTTATTTTAGATGAAGCAGTAAAAGTAGAGGTGCTAGAAGATTATATTCCAAATGATAACGAGTATGTTTTTTTACTTGGATTTAATCAGGGAGAATGTCCTAAAAATTTAAAAGATGAGGATTATATTAATGATTTATTAAAAGAAAAATTGAATTTAAGTACAACTACCATCAAAAATATTATCCACAACAAAAAAATAATTAGTATAATAAAAAATGCTAAAAACTTGTGGATAACATACAAATTAAACGGAGAACAAGGTAGTTTAACAGTATCATCACTAAACGAGAAACTAAATTATGAAGTTATCCACAATATAAAAATTAGTTATAATTACTCAAACTTAAATAATAATCTAAAACTAGCTAGATACATGGATGATTATTTAAAATATGGTTCAAAAAATGAAGATTTAGACTTGTTAAATAATACATACAAAAATAATGTTTATCGCAAGTATGATAATAAGTTTAATGGCATAAAAAAAACTAGCGAAAATATTACTCTTTCTTATTCAAGCATGGATAATTATTATAAATGTTCATTTAAATACTATATTAGTTCTATCTTAAAACTAAATTGTTATGAAGAAACATTTATGACCTATATTGGTTCTTTATTTCATTATGTTCTTTCTAAAAAAGATAATTTATCTTTAGAAGATAGTATAACTGAGTTTATGAATAATAATCCTAAAGAGTTTACTAACAAAGAAAATTTTTTTCTTGAAAAATTAAAAAAAGATTTAGAATTTATTCTTGATGTTATAAAAAAACAAAAAGATTATACTAATTTTCATAACGCTTTATATGAAAAGTATATTGAAATACCTAAGGGAAATGATAAATTTATTGGTATTGTGGATAAAATTCTTTTGAATGATAACAAAACTTTAGGCGCTATTGTTGATTACAAAACAGGAAATCCTTCATTAGAACTAAATTATATAGAATATGGTTTAGGACTACAATTACCAATTTATTTATATCTTATTAATAAAATAAATCCTGATATAGAGGTAGTAGGTTTTTATCTTCAAAAGATTTTACCATCTTTAATTACAAGGAATCCCCTAAAAGATATCACCTCACAAAAAAGAGATTTATTAAAATTACAAGGATTTAGTTTAAGTGAGGAAGAAAAACTATCTGAATTTGATAAAACATATATTGATAGTGAATTAATAAAAAGTATGAAAGTAGGAAATAATGGGTTTTATGCTTATTCTAAAACATTAACTAAAAATAATATGGAAAATATCGTAAAAATTATTGATCAAAAAATAGATGAAGCATTAACTAATATCCATAACAATAATTTTGATATTAATCCTAAAGTTATTAACAACAAAAATATTGGGTGTGAATATTGTAAATTTAAAGATATATGTTATATGACTGAAAAAGATATTGTTAGATTAAAAGACATAGATAATTTAGATTTTCTAGGAGGTGATAATAATGCCTAGATGGACCAAAGAACAAGAAGAAGCTATCAATAAAGAAGGAATGAATATTATTGTAAGTGCAGGAGCAGGAAGTGGTAAAACTGCGGTTTTAACAGAACGTGTTATTACAAAAATAAAAAAAGGTATTCCTGTAGATCACTTACTAATTTTAACATTTACTAAAGCAGCAGCTAGTGAAATGAAAGAAAGAATTAGAGCTTCTATTAAAAAAATGAATAATGAAGAAGAATTAAACAAGTTAGATTCTGCTTATATCACTACTTTTGATAGTTTCTCTTTATCAATTGTAAAGAAGTACCACTATCTTCTTAATGTTTCAAAAAATATTAATATTGGTAATGATAATGTTTTTAAATTAAAAAAAGAGCAAATACTAGATGAAATATTTGAAGAACTTTATCAAGAAAAAAATCCTGAGTTTTTAAAGTTGATTGGTGATTTCTGTGTAAAAGATGATTTAGAAATAAGAGATTATATCTTAAGTATTCGTGAAAAGTTAGATATGAAAGTAGATTCAAAAGAATTTTTGGATAACTATTTAAATAATTATTATAATGAATCTTTTATGACTAAAATTATTTCTAGTTATAACGATTTACTAATTAACAAAATAGAAGAATTAAAACTAAGTTTAGAAGAGTTCTCTTATTATGTTGATGGAACTTACTATACCAAAGTATTAGAAACTTTAAATCCGCTTTTAAAAAGTACTGATTATTTGGGAATCAAAGAAAACTTAAATATAAAATTTCCATCATTACCTAGAGGTAGTGAAGATGTTACTAAAGAAAAAAAAGAGAATGTTGTTAGTATTATAAAGGTTCTAAAAGATTTAGTTACTTATGAAGATGAAGAAGATATCAAAACAAAATTAAAGTCTACATATGACTATGCGAATATAATTGTGTTTATACTACAAAAATTAGATCAAAAGATAAAAAAATTTAAATTTGAAAATGATATATACGAGTTTAACGATATTGCTATTCTAGCTATTAATTTGTTAAAAGATAATAAAGAAGTAAGAGAAGAATTAACAAATTATTTTTCTGAAATACTAATTGACGAGTATCAAGATACAAGTGATATTCAAGAGACATTTATAAATCTTATAAGTAATAATAATGTTTATATGGTTGGAGATATAAAACAATCTATATATCGTTTTAGAAATGCTAACCCTTATATATTTAAAAATAAATATGATAACTATAGTAATCATCTAAATGGTGAAAAAATTGATTTAAATAAAAACTTTAGATCACGCAGTGAAGTTATAAATAATATAAATTTAATGTTTAACTATATCATGAACGATAATATAGGTGGTGCTGACTATAAAACTTCTCATCAAATGGTGTTTGGTAATACCGCTTATAATAACAACGAAGAATTTAATATGCAAATATTAACTTATGATCATGATAAAAGTTTTAACAAAATTGAAATAGAAGCTTTTCTTATTGCTAAAGATATCAAAAATAAAATTAATAATAAATACCAAGTTTTTGATAAAAAGACAAGTAGTTTAAGAGATGCAACATATAATGATTTTGTAATATTAATGGATCGTACAACTGATTTTGAACTATATAAGAAAATATTTGAGTATCAAAATATACCTCTTGCCATATATAAAGATGAAACATTAAATGACGAAGTTGATACTACCGTTCTTTGTAATTTATTGTGTCTTATAAAAGCAATAAAAGAAAGAGATTTTAGTACTAAATTTAAATACTTATTCACTAGTATCGCTAGAAGTTTTTTGTTTAGACTTAGTGATCAAGAGATATACGATATTATCAAAAATAATACTATTTATCAAACTGATATTTTTATTAGATGTCAGAAAATTTCTAATAAATTAGACGCCATTACTCCATTAATGCTAGTAGAGGAAGTAATAAATGAATTTAATTTTTATGAAAATATTATCAAGATAGGTAATATTGAATCATCGTTAGTAAGAATTGATTATACAATTAATTTAAGCAAGGACTTGATGAATTTAGGTTATGATGCTTATAAATTTATTGATTATTTAAAAGAAATAAATGACAAGGACTATCAAATGAAGTATCATCTATCTACTAGCAATATAGATGCTGTTAAAATAATGACTATTCATAAATCAAAAGGATTAGAATACCCAGTATGTTATTTTAGTGGTCTTTACAAATCATTTAATATAAGTGACTTAAAAGAAAAGATTCTTTTTGATAATGAACTTGGGATAATATTACCTTTTTATGATGAAGGTATTGGTGAAAATATAACTAAATTAATATTAAAAAATAATTATATTAAAGAAGAAATATCAGAAAAAATAAGATTATTTTATGTAGCGCTTACTCGTGCTCGTGAAAAAATGATTCTTGTTTTACCAAATAAAGACTTAAAAGAAGTTACTGAGTTAAAAGATAATTTAAAACTAAAATATCGTTCTTTAGCAGATATCATATATTCATTAGGTAATAAAGTCGAAGAATATGAAACTAAAATTGACATCGCTAATCTAAATTTAACTAAGGATTATAATATAATATCTGAAAAGACTTTAACTTCTAGTGAATATGATTCTAAGCTTGAAGTAAAAGAAATAAAAATCGATTCTAAAAGTATAGAATCTCAGTCATTTTCTAAAAAAACTAATAAATTATTCACTAAAGAAGAACAAAAGAATATTAAGCTAGGACTAGAGATGCATAGTATTTTAGAAAATATTGATTTCCATAATCCTCATTTAGAATTAATAGCCAATTCTTGTTATAAAAATATGGTGGAAAACTTTTTATCTAGGATAAATATTGATAATGATACTAAAGTATATCAAGAACATGAATTTGAATATGAAGAAAATGGTATTTTATATCACGGAATTATAGACTTAATATTAGAATATAGTGATTATATCATGATAGTAGATTATAAACTAAAACATACTGTAGATGATGCTTATAAAAATCAGATAGGTGGATATAAAAAATATTTAGAAAAAATAACTAACAAAAAAATAGAAACCTACTTATATTCAATAATTGATTCAAATTTAAGTAAAATTGATTAATTATTTTGCAAAAATATTACTTATGTTGTATAATTTAAATGGTGATAGTATGAAAAATAAAGAGGAAGCTGTAAAGCTAATTAAAAAGAAATTAGCTAAACAAACATTTTATTCTTATAAAGAAATAGCCGAAGTTACTGGTTATCATCCAAAATACATTTTAAAGTTAAAAGATGAGATTATAAATGGAAGTATTTCTTTAGAACATGGTAATAAAAATAGGAAACCTATAAATGCGATAAGTGAAGAAGAAAAAACCAAAATTATTAATTTGTATAAAAGAAGTAATGCTTCAATAAGACGTTTTTGTAAATTTTATGGAAGTAGAAGTTATTCATGTGTGTATAATGTAATAAAAGAATATGAAGAGAAAATGAAAGAAGGTACTTATGAAAACAAAAATAACAATAATTAGAGCAGTATTGACTTTAGTGGTAGGATTATTCCTATATTATTTTATGTTACCACCTATTAATTTAACTAGTCCTTTATTTTGGACATTTGCGCTTACTATTTATATTTTCTTCTTATTAACCGGTTTGATAAAACTTGCAGATTTTAAAAATATTATAACTGGTGAAAAACATGCTAAAGAGATGTCTAAATCACTTGTTATAAATACATTTGTAATATTAGGAATAATTATTCTTATAATAGTAATTAATTTCTTTTTATCACCATTATTTAATTCTAAAATGTACTATAACCGTATTCAAATAGATGAAAGTAGTAATTTTACTGATGATGTAGAACAAGTAGATTTTAATACATTACCTCTTCTTGATAAAGATTCTAGTCAAAAGCTTGGAGATAGAGTAATGGGACAAATGCCAGAACTAGTTTCACAATTTGATGTTTCAGATTTATATACACAAATAAACTATAATAACAGTATTGTTAGAGTAACACCTTTAGAATATAATGGATTAATAAAATATTTCACTAATAGAAAAGATGGTGTTAAAGGTTATATAATGGTTAATTCTGTTACAGGAGAATCTAGTTTAGTTAAGTTAGATAAAGGAATGCGTTATATGCCTTCTGCTTATTTCTTTGAAAATTTATATCGTAAATTAAGATTATCTTATCCTACTGAAATATTTGGAACAGAAAGTTTTGAAGTAGATAATGATGGTAATCCATATTGGATTATTCCAACTATTAAATATATTGGTGTAGGGATTAAAAAAGAAATAAGTGGTGTTATTATCTTGGATTCAATTACAGGAAAGAGTGAAAAATATAATAAAGATAATATTCCAACTTGGGTAGATCATGTTTATTCTCCAGATTTAGTAATTGAACAAGTAGATGACTGGGGAAAATATAAAAATGGTTTCTTAAATTCTATTTTTGGGCAAAAAAATGTTGTTCAAACAACAGATGGATATAACTACACAGTTATGAATGATGATGTATATTTATATACAGGAATTACCTCTGCTTTAGCAGATGAATCAAATATTGGTTTTATTCTTACTAATTTAAGAACAAAGAAAACTAAATTTTATTCTGTAGCAGGAGCTGAAGAATACTCTGCTATGGCAAGTGCAGAAGGTCAAGTTCAACAAATGCGTTATAAATCTTCATTCCCATTATTGATTAATTTAAATAATAAACCAACATACTTAATGTCGCTTAAAGATGATGCAGGTCTTGTTAAAATGTATGCTTTAGTAGATGTTGTTGATTATCAAAAAGTAGTAGTAACAGAGGCATCAGAAGGAATAGAAAAAGCTTTTTCTAATTACTTAGGTGATTCAAAATTAAATATTGATAATGATAGTTTAACAGAAAAAACTATTACTATAAGTACTATTAATGTTGCTAATATTGATGGTAATTCTTATTACTATATAAGTGATATAGATAACAATAAATATCGTGCTAACATAAAAGTTAATGATAATGTTTTACCATTCTTAAAGAATGGCGATACAGTAACTATTTATTATCAAAAAGAAGATATAGTTACGCAAATATTAGATATAAAGTAATATGGATAATTTATTAATTAAAAGTGAGAATTTTGATAAATTTATTTTTAAAGGTTCTCTTGCATTAGAAGAATATTTTGATAATAATCATACTGATAAAGAAATATTTGATAATTTTAACATCAAATTAAAAAAATATCGACAATTACCTGAAAAAGGTAAAGCAGATAAAGAAACAATTGTTAATGAATTAATATTAATAATAGAAAAACTTGGAATCGATAAATTCATTATATATGACGATGGTGATATTGAATATATATGGAAATAACAACTTACTATTATTAGCATAAAAAAATACTTAAGTAAAAACTTAGGTATTTTTTGAGTTTATAAATTCTAAACAATCTTGAAACATCATGTAATGACCTTGTTTAAAATTTCCTTCTTTCATTAATTTATTTATCTCATCTATAGAAGCCCACATAACATCTGTAACTTCTTCTTCTTGAATTGTTATTTCACTAATATCTATATTTTTTTTGATGTAATATAAATCGCAAATAACGTCTTTTGCATTAGCCTGTTTAAACAAAACTGGATTTTCAATCTTAATTCCCAATTCTTCTTGTACTTCTGTTAAAATTCCTTGTAAGCTATTTTCACCTGCTTTTGGATGCCCGCCTGTAGTAGCCCATTTTCCACCTTTTTTAAGGGATCTTTTTTGAATTAAAAAATCATTATTGTCATTTTGAATAAAAACTACTACCATCATTATGTATGTGTTTGCTGGAATTGTTTCATTTTTTTTAATAGTTTTTCCAATCAAATTTCTGTTAATATCATATAAATCTCTTATTTCCATTTTAACCTCCTTAACATCCTAAATAATATTATAACAATTTATAAAATAAAAGCAAACTAATAGAGTATTGATAATGTTATAAGAAGAGCTCATTTTTGGATATTTAAATTTGCTAAAAATGGTAAAACGTGTTAGAATAATGGCTAATTAAGGGGGGAAGTAACAATGAGGACTGATGTTTTAGATATAAATGGAAGAATTCCAACCTATAAAGTACAAGATGATTTCTTTTTGTTAGAAACTTTACCTGATAATAAACCTTCAAAAAGGATTATAAAAACAAAAAAAGGATTAAACGCAATAAAAGCTTTAATTGATATAGAAAAAAATTTTGATATATCATGGTATAAATATTTAAAACTAAGAAATAAAGCAAATATGAATGATACAGCTTTGTTTTATAGAGGAAATAAGATTAGTTTTCAAGAGATGTTTGATAAAGTTGATGCTGTAGCAAAGTCAATAGCAAGTGCTG
Source organism: uncultured Mycoplasmatota bacterium (assembly GCA_900544605.1). GTDB lineage: Bacteria > Bacillota_I > Bacilli_A > RF39 > UBA660 > SIG204. The sequence goes on from UQVP01000001.1 coordinate 109,625, forward strand.
GCTTGCACTATGGTGACGAAATAGGTATTTGTGTAACCAATAGCCCTGAATTGGTTTATATAATTTTAGCAGCTAACAAATTAGGAATTAAAGTTAACTGTTTTGGTTCACATTTTGATAAAGATTATTTGTCTGATATAATTGATGAACTAAATAATAAAGTAATATTTGTATCAGATGATAATTATGAGAGTTTAAAACCAGTTTTATCTACTAAAAATATTGAAAATTTAGTTATGACATCATTATCGGAATCATTACCTTTAGATTCTAAAAAGTGTGATGAATACGAACCTGAATTAGATAATTATTATCATTTTGATAATAAAGTTAATTCTTATAAATCTAACAATTCAAGTATTAAATCGTTTGGTGAATTTTTAGATTATGGAAAAGGATATGCGGGAGAAATAAAAGATGCTGGTAACTTAGAAACGGACTTTTTGGTTACATATACAAGTGGTTCTACAAAGATTGGGTTACCAAAGCAAATTATTCATAAAAATCGTAGTTTAATTACTATGGGAAGATTTCATGATCCAGAATTATCAGGTAATCCTAAAATACCAGGTTTAAGAGGGTTAGCACATATTCATCCAGAATCTAACACAGACATCATTACTTGTATATCGGATAATTTAATGCAAGGGTGGTCTGTTGCACTAGAACCAGAATATGATAAAGATAAAGCTTTAGATTATATCATTTTAAATAAACCAAATTACTTAAATATTACAACTAGTTTTATGTTAGAAGCAGCTAAAGAGTATTTGGTTGATAAAAAATATCATCAAAATGGAACCGGAAAAAAATTACCTTTTCTATTGGCTGTGTTTACTGTGGGTGAAAAAACAACAAAAGGTGAAGAAAAATTTATAAATCGTTTTTTAAGAGAATCACGAGCTGGAAGTGGAATTAGTATCAAAGGATTAAAGCTTCCATTTACTACTTTATCTATTGGTGGTGGAGATTGTGAACATGGAGGTATTTATTATACCTTATGGAAATCTTTACAAGAAAAGTTATATTATCCAAAATTAGGTAAAAAAGGACTTGGAATGTTACCAGTACCTTATGTGACAGTAACAGCATTAAAGCAAACTAAAGATGGTTCATATGTTGAATGTGATTACAATGAACCTGGAATTATAGTTGCTAACTCTTACACTAATTTATCTTGTTACAAAAATAATGCAGAAGCAACTAGAAAGTTAATTATAACTGATAATTTAGGAAGAAATTGGGTTTCTTGTAATGTTTACGGATATATTGATAAGATTGGTAGTGTGCATGTTAACGGAAGAGTTCCAAGTCAAAAAGAAAATATTTGTAATAACTTTATTATTGATGATTTAATAACTGCTGATACTAAAAATATTCTTTCTTGTGCAACGGTTGATGTTGATGATAAAAAGGTAATAAATATTCAGTTTCAACCTTTAACAAAAATTAATGAATCAAAAGTATTAACAAGTATATATGCTAGATTAGCAAAGATTTTATCAGAAGATGAAATAAATAATATATATGTTAGAATTATTCCTGCTAGAAATTCTTTCCCTTTAACAGGGGCTGGTAAAAGAAGTGCGGCTGCTTTAGAGGAAATGAGTTTTGAAAATTGTTTTAAATTAAACAATATGAAAAATGAAAATAAGGAAAAAAACTTAGTTATGAAAAAGTAATAACAACGTTTATTACTTTTTATTGTTTGTAAAACAATAATTTTTGTGGTACTATTATGATGGTGATGATAGATGGTTTATATATTTGGAACAAGCTTAGTTTACTTAGTTCTTATTGCTGTTATTTATTTTTCAAAAAAGAGATTAGACAATTATGATAATAAATTGTATTCAATAATACTTATAATTAATATTTTTGGACTCGTTTTGGATATTTGTCAGAGCCTAGTTATTAAATATAATTATCCAGATACAATAATACACATACTAACAAAATCTTTTTTAGTGTATATAACAGTTTGGACATTTCTATTTTGTTCATATATTTTAAGTTTGTCTAAGAAAACAAAAATAAATGACGTACTGCAAAAAGTTAAATACCTTGTTTTATTTGTTGGAGTATTAGGTTCAATAATATTACCAATAGACTATTTTCATGAAGGAAATAAAATGTATACATATGGGTACTCTGTTAAATTGATATATTTTATTGTTTGTACTTATATGGTTATGATGATATTTAGTTGTTTATACAACTTGATAAAAAATAAAAAAGAAATAAAAAAATATATACCATTATTAATATTTGTAATAACAGGAATTATTTCTACTAGTATTCAATATGTTAACCCATCAATATTACTTACTTCACCATGCGAAACAATTGTAACAATATTAACGTTCTTCTTTATTGAAAACCCCGATTTAAAAATGTTAAGAGAAGTAACATTTGCTAAAAATCAAGCAGAAAAAGCCAATAGAGCAAAAAGTGATTTCTTAAGTAGTATGAGTCATGAAATAAGAACACCATTAAATGCTATAGTAGGCTTGTCAGAAGATATAGTAACATATAAAGATCAAGTACCTCCAGTAGTTGTAGAAGATTCAGAAGATATTTTAAATGCAAGCCATACACTACTTGAAATAGTAGGTAATATATTAGATATAAATAAAATAGAGTCTAATAAAATGGAACTAATAGAAAAACCATATAATTTTAAAGAAGAAATAACAAAAATGTGCAAGGTAACTGCAACACGTATTGGAGAAAAAAATATAAAATTTAATCTATCTATAGCTGAGGATATACCTTATGAATTAATTGGCGATAAAGGTAAGGTAAAAGAAATAGTAAATAACTTACTTACTAATGCGATTAAATATACGAATGAGGGAGAAATAAACTTATCTATAAGATGTGTAAATGATACTAACAAACATATATCAAAAATAATAATTAGTTGTAGGGATACAGGAAGAGGTATAAAATCAGAAAATATTAATAAATTATTTACAAAGTTTGAAAGATTAGATATAGAAAAAAACACTACAACAGAAGGAACAGGATTAGGTTTAGCAATAACAAAAGCCTTAGTAGATATGATGGGTGGAAGTATTAATGTTGAAAGTCAATTTGGAAAAGGTTCATTATTTGTAATACAAATACCACAAAAAATAAATCAAATGTCTGGCTTATCAAATAATACATACGAAATAAAAGAAGAAATAAAGTTTGAACACAAAAAAATATTGATAGTAGATGATAATGAATTAAATATAAAAGTTGCCAAACGTGCACTACAAGATTTTAACTTTGACATAGATGAAGCACTAGAAGGACAAGTTTGTATAGATAAAATATCTAGTGGAAATAAATATGATTTAATATTAATGGATATAATGATGCCAAATATGAGTGGAGAAACTACATTAAAGAAGTTAAAAGAAATAGATGGATTTAATACACCAGTAGTTGCTTTAACAGCGGATGCGATGGCAGGTGCTCAAGAAAGATATATAGAGGAAGGTTTTATTGATTATATAGCAAAACCATTTTCTAGGGATCAGATAAAAGAAAAATTAGAGGTTATATTTAATAATAAAAAAGAGATAAAGGAACAACCAAGAGAAGATATACATGATGTTATAAGTGTAACAGATGAAAATATAGAAGATTTAAACAAATTAGTCGAAAGAGAAAAGTAATTAAGTTTTTCTCTTTTTTTGATAATAATTGACATAAATAGCTATAAATAGTACAATTTTAGTGTAGTATGATGTATTAAAA
>UQVP01000002.1 GCA_900544605.1 uncultured Mycoplasmatota bacterium
CCAGATGGTAATTTATGTCCAGCATCAGGATGTGGAGAAAATGATAAAGATAAAAGCACAATAGATATGGACGGCTCAAAACCAACAAAAGGAATAGTAGTTATATCCAATGGAAGAGTATCACAATCGGAAACAATAATGACTGTGAGTGATTATAATGTTAAATATAATGATAACAAATGTAAAGTAGTAACGGTTGTATATAGATGGTCAGAAGATGAAATAAAACTTGGAGATACAATGAATGACCCAGCCAAATATACAAAAGATTCAAGTACATTAGACAAAAATTATTACTTAAAACATATATTAGATAAAGATAATAAAGTAATAGAATCGTATGCATGTGCAATATTAAAAGATAAAGAATATTGTTTAAAAGGTGGAAGAGACAACAATGGTAATTCTTTTTATGGATATGCAGAAAATGAAGCTGATTATACAGGAAATATGTTAATACTAAAATGGTTACGAGACATTGGTTTAGAATGTAATCTTTCCGGTGATGTTTATGGATGCAATGAAAATTCTGTAGGATTATCTATTAATTCGCTGTATGATCTTGTATTTTCAAGAGGCAATAATGGTGGATGTTTCATAACTCTTGATGGTTATTCAGCTTGTGGAGATTAATTGTGTGTCCTTATCTTAGAACCTAATATTATTAAATAATGATATTATATAAAAAACAAATAAAATTAATTTAGATTTTATTAGTTTTTTTTTTATAAAAACATATAATGATAATTGACTAAAGATTAAAAATAATATATACTATAAGCAGAAATTAATTATTTGTTTGGAAGAGTATTATAAATAGTTTTTAAGAGAGTATGTGGTTGGTGAGAACATATAAATAAATTTATAAGAAGACATCAAACGTTAAATAATCGTTATTCGCGTTAAGAATTAGAGTCTATAAAGTAAGGTGGCACCGCGTTACATACGCCCTTACAATATAGACTTATTTTATTAGAAGGAGGATTTTTTATGATACAAAAGCCAAAGGGAACTTATGATGTTAATAGTGAATATGGAAGAAAGGTATTATATTTAGAAGATTTACTTAAAGCATTGATGGAAAAATATAATTATGAATATGTTAGAACTCCACTTTTTGAAAGTAGTGAATTATTTCACCGTGGTGTAGGAGAAACTAGTGATATTGTAACTAAAGAAACTTATGATTTTACTGATCGTGGGGAAAGAAATATGACATTACGTCCAGAAGGGACAGCAGGTGTAGTTCGTAGTTTCATTGAAAATAAGATGTATGGTCGTGCGGATATGCCAGTTAAAACGTGGTATTATGGACCAATGTATCGATATGAAAGACCGCAATCTGGGCGTTTTAGAGAGTTTTATCAATTTGGTGTTGAAGTATTTGGAACTTCAAGTCCATTGATGGATGCGGAAGTAATAAGTATTCCAGTTCGTTTTTATGAATTATTAGGTTTAAAAAATATAAAAGTTAATATTAATAGTTTAGGAGATCAAGAATCAAGAAAGAACTATCGTGAAGCTTTAATTGAATATTTTAAACCATATATAGATGATCTTTGTGAAGATTGTCAGGCTAGATTTTTAAAGAATCCTTTACGTATTTTAGATTGTAAAGTAGATGCAGATAAGGACATAATGAAAAATGCCCCAAAGATGATTGATTATTTAAATGATGTAAGTAAAAAGCATTTTGAAGATGTTCAAAAGTATTTACGTGCTATGGATATTGAATTTGTTGTTAATCCAAAAATTGTTAGAGGACTTGATTATTATACTCATACTGTATTTGAAGTAGAAGCTTCAGTAGAAGGTTTTGGTAGTCAAAATGTTTTAGGAGCTGGTGGAAGATATGATAATTTAGTAGAAAACTTAGGAGGTCCAAAAACACCAGGGGTTGGTTTTGCTTTGGGTTTAGAAAGATTAATAACTGCACTAGACTTTGAAAAAATAAATTTAATAGATGAAAATAGTATAGATGTTTATGTGGTTCCAATGAGTGAACTTGAAAATGATTATGCCATCTCGCTTCTTGATCATTTACGTATGAATGGATTTAAAGCTGATATGGATTATATGGCAAGAAACTTTAAATCTAATTTTAAACAAGCTGATAGATTAAATAGTAAATATGTAGTTTTAGTTGGTGATGAAGAGACTAAGACTGGAGTACTTACTATAAAAGATAATAAAACAAAAGAAGAGTATAAAGTAAAAGAAGAAAAGTTAATAGAATTTTTTGATGACAAAATAGAGGAGTAGATATAATGAAAAAGAATTATAACACAGACTTTAATATAAAAAATGTTGGTGAAAGTGTTAAATTATATGGTTGGGTTTCAAAAGTAAGAAATCTAGGGGGTTTAATATTTATTGACCTTCGTGATAGAAGTGGAATTATTCAATTAGTTGTTAAACCAGATAATAAAAATTATGATGTAGCGCAATCACTTCGTAATGAATACGTTATTGAAGTAGATGGTATTATATCAGAAAGAGAAAGTAAAAATACTAATATACCAACTGGTGAAATTGAAGTAATAGTTTCTAATTTAGAACTTTTAAACACATCTTTAGAAGTACCATTTACAATTGATTCTAAAACAACTGCGTTAGAAGATACAAGATTAAAATATCGTTATTTAGATATAAGAAGAGATGAGATTAAAAATAAACTTATTATGCGTCATAAAATTGCTCATACAATACGTGAGTATTTGGATAAAAATAACTTTATTGAAGTAGAAACTCCAGTTCTTTGTAAGTCAACTCCTGAAGGAGCTCGTGATTATTTGGTACCATCTCGTGTTAACAAAGGTAAATTTTATGCTTTACCTCAATCACCACAGATATTTAAACAATTATTAATGGTTGGTGGTATGGAAAGATATTATCAAATTGCTAAGTGTTTCAGAGATGAAGATTTACGTGCAGATAGACAACCAGAATTTACGCAAATAGATATGGAAATGAGTTTCGTATCAGAAGAAGACGTAATGGAAATGACAGAAGGCTTATTAAAAGAAGTATTTAAAAAAGTAAAAAATATAGACATTAATTTACCTTTGATGAAAATGAAATATGATGATGCAATTAAAGATTACGGTTCTGACAAACCAGACTTAAGATTTGGTATGAAAATAAATGATGTAACAGAAATATTTAAAGATACAGAATTTGTTGTTTTTAAGAATGTAATTCAAAATAATGGAATAATTAACTGCTTAGTTGTAAAAAATGCTAGTGATAAGTATTCAAGAAAAGATTTAGATAAGTTAACTGAGTTTGTAAAAACATATAAAGCTTCAGGTTTAGCATATCTAAAGTTTAATGAGGAAATTACTGGTAGTATTGCTAAAGTTGTAACAGATATTGAATTAAATGCTTTAAAGGAAAATTTAAATATTGAAGATAATGATTTAGTTTTATTTGTTGCTGATAAATATAATATTACTAAAATAGCGTTAGGAGCTTTAAGATGTAAATTAGCTCGTGAATTAAACTTAATAGATGAAAATAAATATGCATTACTTTGGGTTGTTGATTTTCCATCATTTGAATGGAGCGAAGAAGAAAATAGATTTATGGCATGTCATCATCCATTTACAGCACCTAAAGATGAAGATGTTGATAAATTATTAACTGATAAAGCTCATTGTTATTCAAAAGCTTATGATATCGTTATTAACGGTTATGAAGCTGGTGGTGGTTCTATTCGTATTCATAATCAAGATGTTCAAGAAAAAATGTTTGAGGCTTTAGAATTAACAGAAGAACAAATAAGAGAAAAATTTGGTTTCTTTGTTGATGCTTTAAAATATGGAACTCCACCACATGGAGGACTTGCTTTAGGATTTGATAGATTAACAATGTTACTTACTAACACTGAAAATATTCGTGATGTAATAGCATTTCCTAAAACAGCAAGCGCAACTGATTTGATGAGTGAAGCTCCAAATTTAGTTGATGAAAAACAATTAAAGGAATTAAATATAAAAATAAATTAATAACTATTTCAGGGGGAGAAGTATTTATGGAAAAAGATGTAGAAGTAGCTGTTATTTTTTCACGAAGATATTTAAAAGAAAGAAATATAACAGTTTTAGTTCCAGAAAAAGCAGTTACTGGTAAATGTATTCAAGATTCTAAATTTTTTATAGATAATGTAGAAAATAAAAAATTTAAAAATATGGATGAAGCTAATTATCAAAATCAGCAATATGGTTTTTATTATGCAACTTCTTTAAAAAAGTTGCAAGATCAATATGAAACGAAGGATTTGCAAACTATTTTACAAAAATATATTGATGAGATATGTACTAAAGTTCATTATTATGTTAATTTTGATGAGGAAGATTTTGAGTCATATTTATTAAAAAATTTATCAATCGAAGATTTTAATAAAGAATATTCTGTAAGTTTTAAGTATAATTTTTTAAATGAACAAGATCAAATGTTATCAAAAAAGAAAAATACCAAAAATAAAAATACTACCAATGTTAAGTGTAATGATTTATTAGGTAAAGATATTCTTAACATCAAAAATAATTTAAATAAACAAATTTTATTTCAAAATAAAGCTTTAGATAAAATAGTTAAAGCTCTTTATAATAATTATATTTTAGGTAATAAAGATAATAATATTTTAATTAGTGGGCCATCAGGAGTAGGAAAAACACAAGCATTAAAAGTTATAAAAGAGTGTAGTAACCATCCAGTTGTTTACGTTTCTCTAGCGCATGAATATGCGGATGAAAACACAAGTAGTGATTATATTTTTAATAATTTATTGCTTCGATTAAGAGATGATGCTTTAGATAATCATAAAGCAGATGATCATTCGATAATCATTTTAGATGATTTTGATAAATTAGATGATTTTCAGAGACTAGATTTCCAGGATGAACTTTATCGTTTTTTAAATACAGGAATTAGAGGAATAAAAGCAAATCAAAAATTAATTTTTTATGCTAATAAAATTACGTTCATTATGTGCGGTAATTTTGAGGAAGCTGATAAAGCAATTAATATTCCAAAAGACTTTTATGAACGAGATGATTTTAAAGTTGATGAAGAGGATTTATCTTTAAATCAAAATGATTTAATTGAAAATTATTTGTTTTTAGATAAATTATTTCCTTACTTTCAAACTGAGGTTATGTTTAAAAATCTAGATTTAAAAAAAGCTGAAAAAATTATTAAAACATTACAAAATAATACATTGGTGTTATATATTAATCAACTTGTAAAACAAGGGGTAAAAAATGTTACTTTAACAGATGAACTTGTTGGAGAATTAGCTAAGCGTGTATATTCTAATCAATTGAATTTGAAAGGCTTGGATATTTCTATTTCTAATTTGTTTACTGATATAATGGTAGACTCATTAAATTATCTTGGAGTAGCAACAGAACTTACGATTAGTAAAGAAATTTTACAAAAAGATAAAAAAGGTTATCAATTCACTTTAAAAAAATAAAAAAGTGTGCTATAATTTATTTAGCCTAGATAGTATGGTTTGTTCCAAAAAAAACCTACTAATTAAAAACGATTGGGAATCTAATTCGTGTATGGTGTTGAATGCTTATATTTATATAAGACTCCTAAAGTATATGATGTGATGCCCACCTGGGAGACTAGGTTTTATCGTTATCGGGCGCCGATTATTTGGGTTTTGAAAAAGGTATAGAAATATACCTTTTTCTTTTACAAAAATATGTTATAATTAAATAAGGTGGTAAAATGGAACAATTAAAAAGATTTGAGTTACTGGTGGGAAGTAAAAATATAGAAAAAATAAGCAATACTAAAGTTTTAGTTTTAGGACTTGGTGGAGTGGGAAGCTATGCTTTAGAAGCAATTGTAAGAAGTGGCGTTGGAAGTGTTGTTATAGTTGATTATGATAAGATAGATATAACTAATTTAAATAGACAGTTGATGACTAACCACAATAATATAGGACGCTTAAAAACAGAAGTTTGGAAAGAAAGAATAAAAGATATTAATCCTAACTGTAATGTAGAGGTAGTAACTAAGAAATTAACTAAAGAAGATGTTAACGAATTATTTAAATACCAGATAAATTATGTAATTGATGCATGTGACACTTTAGAAGTAAAGAAAGAACTTATTCTTGCATGTCATAAAAATAAAGTAAAATTAATATCTAGTATGGGTACTGGGAATAAGTTTGATCCATCACGTTTAAAAATAGTGGATATTAAAAAAACAAGTTATGATCCACTTGCTAAAAAAATCAGAAAATTTGTTGTTGATAATAAAATTAACTATAAAGTAAATGTTGTATGTAGTGATGAATTACCATTAAAAGTGTCAAAGCCCATTGGCTCTACAGCTTTTGTTCCAGCAACTTCAGGTTTATTATGTGCAAGTTTTGTTATAAACGATATTTTAAAGGAGAAGTAATATGACATTAATAAATGATTTAAAAAAGATAAGCAAAGAAGTAAGTGGTAATGTTATAACTATTGGGCTTGAATATAAAACAGTTTTAGATGAACTTGATAAAAATGAAAAAATAAAAGAGCTTTATAGTATGCAATTTAATGGTAAAAAGAAAATAAAAAATAAAGAAAAAGGTAAAAAAAGAAATAAAGTTGTATCTATTAAAAAAATTAGAAAAATTTTTAAAAAGAAAAGAATTGATTATATTATATGTAATATAGAAGATATTAATAGATTTTTAAGAACTTTTATTAGAGATAGTGTTTATATAAATAAATCTAAATTATACATATATGGTTCTAAAAATAATATTGATCTTGAGTTAATTGAAAAAAGATACAATCGTTACAATGTTATTATAAATGTAACAGAATATGAAAAAGAAGTATTAGTGGAAATAGATAATACTAAAGCTTTTAATAAGCTTTTTAAAGACATATTTTATAATATAATAGATATTTTATATTCCATTTATAATATTATTGGTGATTTATTAATTAATTAGTAGTGTAAAGTTTGCTAATTTTATTTATAATACTATTTATAAATTGAAATAAAAATGATATTATATTCTAGTATAGTAGGTGTTTAGAAAATGAAAGAAAAAAGAAAATTAAAAAAAGATAAAATTTTTATATTATGTAGTATTATCTTCTTAGGGGGGCTTTTTATAAATTATTTAGGGCGTTTTATATATTTTTACATTAAGATGAAATAGGTGTTATATGAGTAGAAATGATTTATATAGTATGTATAATGAACTTGATGATATGATAAGTTCAATTGATATAAAAGATGAAGATGTTGTTAAAGATGATGAAGTCGTTTATATAGAAGAAGAGCCCGTAGTAATAGAAGATAATGAAGAAATACCTAATGTAATAGATGATGATATAGAAATTATTGAAGATGAAGATTTAGATAAAGATGATAATAATGTTACAGTTATTGAACCAGAAATTTTAGACAGTCAAGATACTTCTTTAGAAATAGTTGATGTAGTAGAACCAAAAGAGCAATCAATAGATTCAACATCAACAGTAGAACCTACTGACAGTGATGATATTGTAAGTATAGATGAAATAGAAAAACTTTTAGATGATGAAAAAACTAAAGAATTAGTAGTTGATTATGTTAAAGATAATAAAAAAGAAAAAAAGAAAAAAACTAAAAAAGAAAAGAAAAAAAGTAGTAAAGGTTGGGTTATTACTTTTAGTATTTTAGATGTTATTGCCATTGTTTGTTTATTTTTAATGTATGGACCAATATCATACTTTAGAAATCTTTGGGTAACTAGTGCGATGACTACAATGCGTCATAAGTATTTAGCGTATATTTTCTTTAATCAAAATTCTATTAATCATATTTTAGAAAATAATAAAGTAATTGAATCAGGTACTGATGGAACAACAGATGGTGTAAATATAGATGGTACAGATCCAGGTGTATATGATTCTATTTATGAAGAACAAGTATTAAAAAGAGATGAAGGAAATGATTTATATAAAGTTATTGATATTGAAGGAAATGGTTATAAAGGTCATATTTTAGTTGTATATGATCCATCTCGTGTTCATTTGTATCAATATGAAGGAATAAATCATGGTGGTAAACAATTGGAGAAAATGCTAGAACTTGCTGGTGCTAAAGCTGGAACTAATGCTTCAGGTTTCTCTGTTAATTATAATACATATCAATATACAATTGTAGGAAGCGTTATAATGAATGGTAAAGTTGTTAGTGAAGGTGGTGCCACTGGTTATGGTGGTGGTATTATTGGATTTACTAATGATAACAAACTACTTTTAACTAAGAGTTCAGCAGCTGAGGCTGTAAAAATGGGTGTTAGAGATGGTATGAGTTTTGGACCATTCTTAGTTGTTAATGGAGAACCATCAACATTTAAAGGAAATGGTGGTTATGGTATTGCTCCTCGTACTGCTATTGGACAAAGAAAAGATGGTATTGTTTTAATGGTTGTTATTGATGGAAGAAGACCTGGTCATAGTTTAGGTGTTGATATGGTAGAGCTTACTAATATCATGGTTAAATATGGCGCTTATAATGCTTCTAACTTAGATGGTGGAGGTTCTAGCTCTATGGTTGTAGATGGTGAAGTGTTAAGTGTAGCCGGAGGTTCAGGATATACAGGAGAAAGATATTTACCAAATGCATGGATAGTTAAGTAATTATCATGCATGATAAATCTAAATAAAAGAAGGAGGAAAGATAATATGAAAAATAAAAAAGGTTTTACTTTAATAGAATTACTAGCGGTAATAGTAGTATTAGCAGTTATCGCTCTTATCGCAACACCAATAGTAATGAATACAATAAAAAACGTAAAAAAGGGTGCAGCAGAAAGAAGTGCTGATAGATATATTAAACAAATAGCAACAACTGTTGCAGCAGAAAAATTAACAGGAAATATCTTAGATGGTGAGTATATAGTTCAAGACTCGGGAGATTTATGCCCAACTTCAGGTTGTGGAGATGATAATGAAGATAAGATATTTATTGAAATGAGTGGAACAAAGCCAAGTGGTGGAATAGTAAAAATATCTAATGGAAATGTTCAAGTATTAACTAAAATAACGATAGAAAAATATGATGTTACATATAATACGTCGTCGAAGAAGTATGAAGCAACAGAAAAAGAGAATGTTGAAGTATTGTGTACAAAACAAGACGGGGTAGATTTAAATAATTTAACATATGGAAATGAATTTACATGTGAATTAGGAGATAATGATAAAAAAACATTTTACGTATTAGAAACAAATGACGATAGTATATCACTAATAATGAATATGAATGTAGATTCAAACGGAAAAGGAACATTAGCAGGAAACAATGTTTCATGGTGTAAGAGTGGTTCTACTAATTCATGTGGTGGTGATGGTGCTTTAGAATATTTAAGTACAAGCACAAAGTCATGGAAAAAATTAACTCAGCAACAAATTATATTACCAACAGGAGAACAAATAGCTAAAGCTGGTGGAGATACAAAATGGAATACTGGGACTTATGGTGAAGGTTTTGAATCTAAGCCATGGTTATATATTAATTTAAGTGAGTCGCATGAATATTGGACATTAACTCCTTATTCGGGAAATAGTACTGGGGTTTGGAGTGTAAATTTTTATGGAGAACTAGGTGATAATGATGTTGGTGATACACAACTTGGTATTCGTCCAGTTATAATAATTTCAAAAGCGAATTTAAGTTAATGTAGGCAAGATTAATTCTTGCTTTTTTTGTAAAAAGAAGAGTATAATTAAATAGGAGGCTATGTTATGTTTGAAAATAAGAAGATATTTATATTAGGAATAGCAAGAAGTGGATATGAAGCTGCCAAGTTATTAGCTAAACATGGTAATGCTATTCTAATTACGGATAGAAAAGAACAAAAAGAAGAACACATTAAGGAATTAACTGAACTTGGTGTTGATATAAGAATATGTGATGATCCTACTTTCCTATTGGATGAAACATTTGATTATGTTATCAAAAATCCAGGAATTAAGTTAGATCATCCAATTGTTGTAAAAGCTAAAGAACTAAATATTCCTGTTACTAACGAGGTAGAAGTCGCATATAGTTTTTTACCTAAAAATAACAAAATAATCGGTGTTACAGGATCAAATGGTAAGACAACAACAACAACACTTATTTATGAAATATTAAAAACAGCAGGTAAAGATGCATATTTGGGTGGTAATATTGGTTATCCGGTTTGTTCTTTAGTAGATGTTGTTAATGATGATAGTATTTTAGTTTTAGAAATATCAGGTCATCAGCTACATGATACAATAAATTTTAAAACTAATATTAGTGTTATGACTAATTTAAGTGAGGTTCATATTGATCATTTTGGCACTTATGAAAATTATAAATTAAATAAATGTAAGATATTTGCTCATCATACATCTAGTGATGTTGCAATCTTAAACTATGATAATGAAGATGTGATGAATGGCACTAAAGATATAAAATCTAGAAAAATATATTTTTCATCTAAGAATAAAGCAGATTTATATATTAACAATGATGCAATATATTATGGTGAAGAAGAGATTATTAAATTAAAAGATATTAAGTTAAAAGGTATGCATAATTATGAAAATATTATGTGTGCAATTGCAGCTGTAAAGGAATTTAATGTATCTAATGAAGATATATATAAATTATTAAATTCATTCAGTGGAGTTGAGCATAGAATAGAGTTTGTTGCAAAAGTTAATGGTCGTGAATTTTATAATGATTCAAAAGCAACAAATGTAAAATCAACGCAGATTGCTCTTTCAGCCTTTTCTAATCCAACTATTTTATTATTAGGAGGATTAGATCGTGGACATTCTTTTGAAGGCTTAACAGAATATTTAAAAAATACAAAGTTAATTGTTTGTTTTGGGGAAACTAAACAAAGAATCAAAGAATATGCAGATAGAATTGGTAAAGAATGTATTGTTGTTGATAATTTAATAGAAGCAACAAAACTTGCTTATGACAAATCAAACGAAGGAGATACGATTTTACTTAGTCCTGCATGTGCATCTTGGGATCAATATGCATGTTTTGAAGATAGAGGAACTGAATTTAAAAATACTGTAAAAAGTTTATAAAGGAGAATAATATGAAAATAACAAATGTAATAGGACGAGAAGTACTAGATTCTAGAGGTAATCCAACAGTTGAAGTAGATGTAATACTTGAAAATGGAATTAAAGGAAGAGCTATAGTGCCTAGTGGTGCTTCAACAGGTGTTCGTGAAGCGTTAGAACTTAGGGATAATGATAATACACGTTATAATGGTAAAGGCGTTTTAAAAGCTGTAAGCAATGTAAATAATGAATTAAAAAACTTAGTTGTAGGAATGGACGTATTAGATCAAAAAGCAATTGATTATAAAATGATAGAGGCAGATGGAACAGAAAATAAATCTAAATTTGGAGCTAACGCTATTTTAGGAGTATCAATGGCTGTACTTAAAGCTGCCTCTTTAAGTGTAAACAAACCTTTATATGAATATGTAGGAGATGGTAAAGAATTACCTCGTCCTATGATGAATATTTTAAATGGTGGTGCTCATGCTGATAATAATTTAGATTTTCAAGAATTTATGATTGTGCCTAATAGAGATACTATTAAAGAAAGAGTACGCGTTGGAGCAGAAGTATTTCATGCTTTAAAAAAAGTTTTAAATGAAAAAGGATATTTTACTGGTGTAGGTGATGAAGGTGGATTTGCTCCTAATTTATCATCTAACAAAGAAGGTTTTGATTTAATAATTGAGGCTATTAATAAAGCTGGATATACACCTGGCAAAGATGTTTCTATAGCAATAGATGTTGCAGCTTCTGAGTTTTATAAAGATGGGAAATATCACATTGATAATAAAGATTTAACAACTGATGAGCTAATTAATTTTTATGAAGAATTAATTAATACATATCCAATAATTTCTATTGAGGACCCTGTTGATGAAAATGACTGGGAAGGATTTAGTAAAATAACTGCAAAATTAGGTGACAATATTCAATTAGTTGGTGATGATTTATTTGTTACTAATAAAAAATGTTTACAAATGGGTATTGATAAAAAAGCTGGTAATGCAATTCTTTTGAAACTAAATCAAATAGGAACGGTAACTGAAACAATTGAAACAATTAATCTTGCTAAAAAAAACGGTTATAAAACAGTTATTTCACATCGAAGTGGTGAAACAGAGGATACGACAATAGCAGACCTTGCTGTAGGTTTATCTTTAGGACAAATAAAAACTGGTTCGATGTCTAGAACAGATCGTATTTGTAAATATAATCAATTAATGAGAATAGAAGAAGAAATTAACAACTAATTTCTTCTTTTTGTATAAAAAAGTAATATTTTCTCACAATAGATTTAGGAGGATTATATGGAAAAAGAAAAGTATAAAAGAATAGTTGACAAATATACTCCTAAAGAAAATAGACTTACAAATAGTTTAGTTTGCTTTCTTGTGGGAGGAACAATGGGGGTTATTGGTCAAGGATTAATTGATCTATATGCTAATTTGCTCCATGTTGCAACAAAAGATGCTTCAGTATTCATGATAGTAACGTTGATTTTTATTGGTTGCTTACTTACTTGTTTTGGATGGTTTGATAAAGTTGTTAATTTTGCTAAATGTGGTTTGATAGTTCCAATTACTGGTTTTGCTCATGCGATGATGAGTGCTGCTTTGGAATATCGTAAGGAAGGTATGGTAACAGGAATAGGAGCTAATATGATGAAGCTTGCTGGTAGTGTTATTATCTTTGGAGTTGTTAGTGCTTGGTTTTTTGGACTTGTAAGACTAATAATAATGGGAGGTTAGTATGACATTCAAATATAATAATGTTTATTTAAATGAAACAGGTACTGTTACCGGTCCTTATGAAGCAAATGGACCATTTAGCAAATTGTATGATAAAAGTTATAAAGATTTTTATTTTGGTACAAAGACTTGGGAACAAGCGGAAAGTAAGTTGATTGATGATAGTGTTGATATTGTTCTTGCTAAAATAGGTAAAACTCGCTTTGATATCGACTTACATATCTCTGGTGATTTATTAAATCAATTAACAGCTTCTAATTATTCTGCTTCACGCCTTAAAATACCATATCTTGGTATTTATAATGCATGTGCTAGTAGTGTGGAGGGATTAATAATTGCGTCTAATATGGTTGAAACTGGACAAATAGATAATGCCATTGTAACTGTTTCTTCACATAATAATGGTGCTGAAAAGCAATTTAGATATCCCGTTGAATATGGTGGGCCTAAAAGGAAGACGACAACATTTACAACTACTGGTGGTACTTGTGCTTATCTATCACGTGATAAATCTGATATAAAAATTGAAAGTTCAACAATAGGAATAGTAGAAGATTTGGGGGTAAAAGATGTATATAGTATGGGTGCAGTTATGGCTCCTGCTGCTGCCAATACAATTTATAGACATTTATCTGATTTAAATAGAACTATAGATTACTATGATTTAATATTAACAGGAGATTTAGGTATATATGGTAAAGATATTTTAAAAGAATATATGAAAATTGAATATAATATTGATTTAAAAAATTATGATGATTCGGCATCAATGATATTTGATATAAAAAGTGAACCTGTATATTCTGGAGGCAGTGGGCCGGCATGTTTACCTTTAGTAGCATATTCTTACATATTAGACCAAATGAGACAAGGTAAACTAAAAAAAGTATTATTAGTTGCAACAGGTGCTTTGATGTCACCGACGACAGTTAATCAAAAACTAACTATTCCAAGTATTGCGCATGCTATTAGTTTGGAGGTTATAAAATGATTTATTTAAATGCTTTTATCTTTTGTGGTATTGTGTGTGTCTTAGGGCAATTAATTCTTGATAATACTAAACTTACGCCAGGACATGTTACTACAATATTTGTTGTAGTGGGAGCATTTCTTGACACATTTAATATTTATGACAAAATAATTTTATGGGCAGGTGGCGGAGCACTAGTACCAATAACTAGCTTTGGACATTTACTTATCCATGGAGCAATGGCTAGTGCCAGTGAATACGGTTTTATAGGACTTTTCGCAGGAATATTTGATCTTACCGCATCAGGTATTTCTTCTGCAATTATTTTCTCATTTGTGTTAAGTTTATTTTTTAAACCAAGAGATTAGTAACTTAGGTTACTTTTTTCTTTTGAAAAATTGTTATATAATATAATTGTTTTCACAAAGAATACACAATTTTGTGTTATAAAGATAGTGAGGTGTAGATATGGCAACAATACTTATCGTTGATGATGAAGAAAGAATTAGAGAAGTAGTTAAAGAATATTGTTTGATGGAAAAATATGATGTTATAGAAGCTAGTGATGGTTTAGAAGCTTTGGAAATGGTTAAAAATAATGATATTGATTTAATTGTTTTAGATGTTATGATGCCAAAATTAGATGGGCTTTCAGCTTTTTCTAAAATTAAAGAAATAAAAAAAATTCCTACAATTATTTTGTCAGCACGAAGTGAAGAGTATGATAAACTAGTAGGATTTGAATTAGGTGTTGATGATTATGTAACTAAACCATTTAGTCCTAAAGAATTGATGGCTAGAATTAAAGTTATCTTAAAACGTAAAAATGGTGATGACAAATTCATTTATAAAGATTTAAAAATTGATTTTTTAGGTCATGCTGTTTATATTAAAGATAAAGAATTAAAGTTAACACCAAAAGAATATGATTTATTAGTGTATTTTGTTAAAAATCAAAATGTGGCTTTGTCACGTGAACAGTTATTAAATAAAATTTGGGATTATGATTTTTATGGAGAAGATAGAACCGTTGATACACATATTAAGATGCTAAGAAATAATTTAGGTAAATATCGTGATTTAATTGTTACTGTAAGAGGAATGGGATATAAATTTGTTACGAAATAGAACTTATAATTTAAAAAATAAAGTATGGTTTTACTTAATAATATTTTCTTTCTTAATATTTATCTTTTTTTGGACGTTTCAAACCTTATTTTCAAATACATATTATGAAGTTAATAAAAAAAGAGAATTAAATACTATTGCTAGAAAGCTTAATAATACGGATAGTATTCTACTTACAACAGAAATAGATAATTTAGCGTATGACTATGGTGTTTGTATAGAACTTTTTTCTAATAATACGCTTATATATTCCTCTAACTCTTTAGAAAAAGGTTGTATTGAACAAAAAGATTTAACTTTTTATCAATACAAAAATAAATTTATTTCAGGAGATGAAGAGGAAGGTAGTGCATCATTTTATAATTCAAGATTTAATAATAAAACAATAGTCAAAGCTATTAAATATAATAACTATACTATTTTTATTAATGCTTCACTAGAACCGGTAGGAACTACATCACTTATTCTATCTAGACAATTAGCTATAGTATCTATTGTTGTTTTAGTTCTTTCTTTTTTACTTAGTTATTTCATATCAGAAAATATATCTAAACCTATTGTTAAATTAAATAAAAAAGCAACAGAGATTTCAAAAGGGAATTTTGATATAGAAAATGAAAACATTTCTAGAATTGAAGAAATAGAAAAACTTAATAGCACCTTAAATACAGCAGCAAAAGAGTTATCACAAACAGAAACCTTAAGAAGAGAATTGCTTGCTAATGTTAGTCATGATTTAAAAACACCACTTACAATGATTAAGGCTTATGCTGAAATGGCACGTGATATTAATTATAACAATAAGAAAAAAAGAGAAGAAAATCTTAATATTATTGTAGACGAGGTCGATAGATTGAATTTACTTGTTAATGATATTTTAGAACTTTCTAAAGTACAAGCAAACACAGAAAAATATGTAAAAGAAAAAATTGATATTGATGATTTTGTTAGTAATATTGTTAGAAAGTACGATTATTTAAAAGAAGATGGCTATGAAATAGTTTACAATGGTATCAAGAATGTAACTGTTAATGAAGATAAAAAAAGACTTAATCAAATTCTAGATAATTTAATTAATAATGCTTTAAAGTATACTGGAAAAGATAAAAAAGTTATAGTAAATATTGTTGACTTAAAGAAAAAAATCAGAATTGAAGTTGTTGATTCTGGTAAAGGTATTAAAGAAGAAGAATTAAAATACATTTGGGATAAATATTATAAAATTGATAAAAGTTATCAACGAAATACTAAAAGCACTGGCTTAGGGTTATCCATTGTTAAAAATATATGTGTTCAAAATGATATTGAATATGGTGTAAATTCAAAAGAGAAACTTGGTAGTACTTTTTGGATAGAATTAGAGAAAATGTAAAAATTTCTCTTTTTATTTGCTCTTTATTTGTTTTTGTGCTAGAATAATAGCCATTCAAGGGGTGTTTAAAATGAATAGATGGAGTTTTAATAGAGAATTCCTGAAAGAAAAAATAAAAGAAGGTAATTTAGCACTTCAAGCAACAGATAAAAATTCTGAAGTATATAGGAGTGCTCAAGCAATGGTTATAGAATTTGAAGATTTCTTGGGTAGAGAGGAACTTCCTATTACTAGTAAGAAAAAGAATCTAGAAGAGATGCTTAATTATCTTAATCATTCTTTAAATATTAATTTAAATATTATAAGAATGGGTGATTGGGAAAAAATAAAAGAACTTTGTAAATATGCACCAAAGTTAAAGTTTAAAAAATATAACAGTAGCTTTCTTTCTAAAGATAATGATTATGTAATAAAAGAAATATTAAATTTTTATAAAAAGACTGATCGAAAAACATATGAAGCTGTACTTAATATTATTAAACATGAATATAGCTTAATTAATATTAAGTCAGAAAGTGATAGACCTAAAAACGATTTGAATTTTTGTTGTAGTTACTTGAGTTTACCTTTCGTTAATGTTTCTACAAAAAATGATCTAAGATATGTAATACTAGCTCATGAATTACGTCATGCTGCTGATTATTATCTATATCATAACCAAAAAAATGCTATTCTAAATGAACTATCTGCTATATATTCTGAAATTTTATTTACCGATTATATTAGTAAGTATAATTCTCCAAATAAACCATTTTATTTATACAATGAAAGAGTTAATAATATAGGTATAAAGATGAAATTTTTATTTTATTATATAGAAATATTTGAGAAATTTGATAAATGTGGGCGTAAATTAACTGCTCGCAACTATAAAGATGTTCTTGGTGTTAATACTGAAAAAGAATTTGAAAAAAGAGCTAATATTTTATTGAAAGAAAAATATATGTCATTTTATGATTATGTGATGTCGATGTTATATGCTTTGCAACTTCGCGAAGAATATTATAATGGAAATAAGAAAGTAAATGATAAGATAGAACAAATTTTATTAGGTGATGAAATAGATTTTGATGTTAATATATTAGAAGATAAATTTATCAAGCATACTAAATATGTTTATTCTTTATCACATAAATAATGTCAATATTTGTAATTGTTAAATTATACCACTGTACTAAACAGTGGTTTTTTGATATAATTATTATAGTAGAGAGGTGGTAATATGAAGAAAATATTAAATATAATAAATTGTTTAATTATTTTAACAATTACTTTTTTAGTGCCATTTACTAATATTTCGGCTTATGAGCCTTGGGTTGGATATGTAACTATTCCTACTTCAAAGACAGTACATTCAACTCCAGCTATGGGTGATTTTAATGCAATAGAAGAAATTCCTCCATATATGAGTTTTAGAGTTATAGGTTCAGAAAAAACAGATGGAGTTTTATTTTATAAAATTGTTTATGGTGATAATAAAGTAGGTTGGATATCTTATTATACAGTTGAAGAAAGTAGTAAACCTACAAGGAATTATGGAAGGCCTTGGACTACCCCTGGTAAAGCTATTACAGGTGGTGCTGAATATATTTCTGCTGGATATATAAAAATTGGACAATATACCTCTTATTTAAAAAAATTTCAAGTAAATCCTAATGCTAGTGTTGGTCTTTATCAACATCAATGGATGACTAATATTAGAGGACCTTATTTTGAAGCTGCAAAAGCATACACTGGTTATAGTCAGTATTTAGAGAGTAGAGAATTTATATTTTCTATTCCTGTTTATAATAATATGCCAAATGCTACCACTCTTTCTGGTATGACTAATGTTGGAACTGCTTTAACAAAAGAAGAATTAAATGATGCTAATTTTGAAACGGAAATGGATAGACAAGGTTTTCCTGAAGATTATAAAAAATATTTACGTGCTCTTCATAAAACATACCCTAAATGGATATTTAGAGCTTTAAAAACTAATTTAAATTTTGATACGGTAGTTACAAAACAAACGGGTAAGAATAGTTGTATAGAAACATCATCAGGCCACGGAACAAATGAAGGATGTGGAAATGAAAGTGCGAGATGGGCATTAGCAGATAATGCTTCTATAAGATATTTTATAGATCCAAGAAATTTCTTAGATAAACAATCAATTTTTATGTTTGAAGATTTATCATATTCGGATAGTATTACAGAAACAATGGTACAAAGAACTTTAAGCGGAACTTTTATGTCAGGCTCATCTGCTAAAGATGGAAAGACTTATGCTAAATTATTTTTAGAAGCAGGACAAAAAAGTGGAGTAAACCCAATTTATTTAGCAAGCTTATCACTTCAAGAATTAAGTAGTGATGCAATTCAATTTAAAGGTTCGACTATTGATTATTATGGTATTAGATATTCTTCATTATATAATTTTTATAATATTGGAGCATCAGGTATGTTTACAGCTCGTGGTGGTATTGTTTGGGCTAGTGGTGGAGACCCTAGCACATATTCATTTCTTAAAGATTTAGATGGTAGTTATAATGGTGGAAGTGAAATAACAACACCAACTAATCTAGATAAATATATAACTAATGTAGGGTATAAAATAAGTGGTAGTTACATATATGGTATTAGTAGTAATACAAGTATAGATGCTTTCAAAAATAAAATAAGTGGTGTTGATGTTTCCATAAGTGGCAATAATGGTAATTTAGTAGGAACTGGTACAGTTGTTACTTTAAGTAAAGATGGAACAACTTATAGTAAAATAATTGTTGTTTCTGGAGATGTAGATGGCGATGGTAAAATAGCTGCTACTGATTATGTCGCCATAAAAAATAGTATTATGGAAATAAAAACATTATCAAATGTTCAAAAATTAGGGGCAGATATGAATAGTAATAATCGTGTTGATGCAGGGGATTACGTAGCTATTAAAAATTATATTATGAATAATTAGGAGGAAGTATGAAAAAAGGAAAATTATTAATTATATTATCATTTATTGCTTGTTTATTTATCGTTCCAAATACAATAAAAGCAGCATCTTTTTCTGCAAGTGCAAGCAGTTATAATGTAGCAGTTGGCTCAAGTGTAAAAGTATATATTTCAAGCTCTGATTTGACAGGAAGGTTTGATGTGTCGTCATCAAGCTCCAGTGTTTTATCAGGAGGGGGTAAAGTTTGGGTAGAAAAAAATAGTCAATCAGTAACATTTACGGCTAAGTCTGCAGGCCGCGTTAAAGTTAACATTACGCCAACGAATGTTTCTGATAATAGTGGTAAACAATATTCTACTAGTAGATCATTAATTATAAATGTATATGTTCCTCGTGCTTTAGAAACAAACAATTACTTATCAAGTTTAAGTGTTGATGGGGTTGAATTAATTCCAAGCTTTAACAAAGAAACAACAGCCTATATTGTTGACTTAGAACCTGGAACTACTAGTATTAAGGTAAATGCTGAAAAAGAAAATAAATATGCTAGTATTAGTGGGACTGGAGATATTGCCGTAGTAGAAGGTAGTAATGAAATTAATGTTGTTGTAACAGCAGAAAATGGTAGTAAAAAAACATATACAATTACAGCTAATGTAAAAGAATATGATCCTATTAATGTAACGATAGATGGTAGTGATTATACCGTTGTTAGAAAACAGTCTGAACTTGTTAAACCTGATGGTTACGAGGAAACATCTGTTGATATTAACGGTAACCAAGTACCAGCTTTTAAAAATGACACTTTAGGATACACACTAGTTGGTCTTAAGGATGTAACTGGCAAAGTAAAATTATTTATTTATGATAATGGCGCATATAAACCATATATTTTCTTATCATTTAACAAATTAGATTTAATTATTTTAGATGAAGAAGTAAAAGCACCTAAAGGATTTGTTAAAGATACTATTACAATAGGTGAAGAAACAGTTACTTGTTATAAAAATAATGAGCTAGGTATTACTATTATTTATGGTAAGAGTATTACAACAGGAGAAGCCAATTTTTATACATTTGAAAATACTGATATGACAATTCAAAAATTTAATTATGATATGTATAAGAAAATGCTTAATAAATTTGATTTATATTCGTATATAATTATTGGTGAAGCAGGATTAATTTTACTTATTTTATTTATTGTTTTAGTTTCAAGTATTGCTAGAAAGAAAAAATTAACAAAGAAAAAAGAAGAAATAGAAAAAACTATGAAATTAAATCCTAACGATATAAATAATCAAGTAAAAGAATTAGAAGAAAAAAATCTTTCTAAAAAAGAATTAAAAAAATTAAAGAAAGAACAACAAAAAGAGAAAGAAAAACAAGAAGAATTAAATAGAAAAAAAGAAGAAGCTTTAGAAGAACAAAAACGTATAGAAGAAAAAAATAAGAAGAAACTTGAAAAAAAGAATAAAAATAAAAAATCAGAAAAAGATGATGATATGTTTTATTTATAGACACTTTTGTGTCTATTTTTTGTTAAATTATCTTGTTTTGTAGAAATGAGTTTATTTATATGATATAATTGAAACATAGAAGGATTAGGAGATTATGAATAAAAATAAACAACTTATTATAAATTTAATTACAACAATTTTTGTGTTATTAATAAACACTTTAATTAATTTTGGCTTATCAAGTTATATTGTAGAGAAAATAGGAGAAGAAGCTTATGGCTTTATTTCTTTAGCAACTAACTTTGTCAGTTTTGCTACTATTTTTACAACTGCATTAAATTCAATGTGTAGTCGTTTTATAACAATAGATATACATAAAAAAAATATGAAAAGTGCTAATGAATATTTTACTTCAGTGCTGTTCGCTAATGCATTAATAATTTTATTTTTAATAGTACCATCTTTGATTATGATTTTATATTTAGAAAAGTTTATAAAAATATCACCAAACTTAATAGTTGATGTAAAACTATTATTTACATTTATCTTTTTAAATTTTTTTGTAACACTAATATCTGGGGTGTTTACAATTGCGACTTATTGTAAAAATAAACTTTATTTATCATCTTTAAGACAAGCTGAATCATATATTGTAAAGTTATTAGTGATACTTGGTCTATTTATATTTTTTAAACCAGAGGTATTTTATGTAGGTGTAGCCACTTTTATATCGGGAATATATTTATCATTATTTAACATGTATTACACAAAAAAATTATTACCAGAAATAAAAATTAAAAAAGAAAATTTTTCTTGGAAAAAAATAAAAATATTACTTTCAAGTGGGTTATGGAATTCTATTACTAATCTTGGAAATGTTTTAACTGATGGTCTTGATTTATTAATTAGTAATTTAGCAATAGATTCACAGGTAATGGGAATTGTTGCTTTAGCTAAACTTCCAGGAAATGTTTTAAACTCAATGATTTCCAGCATAATGACGGTTTTTCAACCTCCAACACTAGAATACTATGCTAAAGACGATATAGAAATGGTAGTTAGTGAAACTAAAAGAAACATGAAAATTAGTGGTATTTTTGGAAATATACCTTTTGCTTATATTCTTATATTTGGTTCTTGTTTCTGTATGACTTGGATGCCATCTACAGATACAAAGATTTTAACAATTTTATGTATTATAACATTCATAAATGTTTATGTAGGAGGACTTATTAGTCCACTTTATAACATATTTACAATTACTAATAAAGTTAGGTTGAACGCTATTTTAAATATTGGAAGTGGTTTATTATCAACATTAATAGTTTTAATATTATTAAAAACTACAAATCTAGGGGTTTATGCAGTTGTTGGAGTAAGTACGATTATAGGATTGTTAAAGGGCTTTATAATTGTTCCAATATATGCTGCTAAATGTTTAAAAAGAGATTGGAAAGAATTTATGCCATCAATTTTAATGTATATATTAACAACATTAGCAATCATTGTCCCAATTTATATATTAAGATTATTCTATAGTCCAATAGGATGGATGAAAATATTTATGAGTATCATAATTAGTGGATTTATAGGACTGATTATTAATGGTTTGATTTTATTTACTAAAGAAGATAGGAATGTTTTAAAAAATACGATATTAAAGAAAGTTGGTAAAAAATGAAAAAAAATGGTGAAATAACATTAGTAACCTCGTTTTTTGATATAGGAAGAAAAAAATATGGGGATTATGCTAGATCAAATAAAAAATATTTAGATGATTTTAAATTTTGGGCTAGAATGAAAAATAATTTAGTTGTTTATACTGATAAAGAGATGGCTAAAGAAGTTAAAAAAATTAGAAAAGAGTTTGATTTAGAAGAAAAAACTAAAGTAATTATTATAGAAGATATTACAAAGTTAGAGCCAAAAATTTTCAACCGTATGCAAGAAGTAGAAAAGAGCGATTATTTTTTAAGCTTTCGTTATAATGAAAATCTACCAGAAAATAAAGCTTTATATAATTATATAATGTTAATGAAATCATGGTGCCTTGCTGATGCCATTAAACAAGGCGTTGATACTGATTTTGTGGCTTGGCTTGATTTTGGCTATAATCATGGTGGGGACGTATTTATTAATCCTGAAGAATTTTCTTTTACTTGGAAATATAATTTTCCCAAAGATAAAATTATTTATTTTAATAAAGAAAAAATAACTGATAAACCAATATTTTATTTAGTTCAATCGATGGATGTTAACATTATGGGTGCTCCTTTTATCGTTCCTTCTAAATTGGCAGAAAAACATTATAGTTTAATAAAAAATGCGATGATTGAATTATTAGATTTAGGATTAATGGATGATGATCAACTACTTATGCTTATGGCTAGTAGAAAAGAACCAAGTTTGTTTGATATAAAACAAAGCGATTGGTTTTTACCAATTAAAGATTATGGAAATAAAAATTTAACAACGAAAGAATTACAAGTAGCACAAAAATCAAAAAAAGATGAATTTTTAGATAAATTAAGAGTAAAAAAAAGAAATTATTTGTATTTAAAAAGATTTATGAAAAAATTTAAAAAGAACAATTTAGAGTAGGTGATAACTTGAAAAAGGTTTGTTTGATAGTTCCTAATAAATTAACCGTTCCAGCAGTTTTAGGTGGGGCAATTGAAACTTTAGTTACATTAATTATAGATGCTAATGAAAAACATAATGAGTTAGAATTAACTGTTGTAGCACCTTATAATGAGCAGGCATACATATTAAGCAAAAATTATAAGTATACTAAGTTTATTTATATTAAAAAGAATATAAGTTATTATTTTACTTCTTGCTTATTTAAATTAATTAATAAAACATTTAAAAAAAATTATTGCACTTATAACCATTTTGTTATTAATAAGATAAAAAATGAAGATTTTGATTATGTTATAGCAGAAGGTGGAGAATATGCTTCTTATAAGAAAATATTAAAGTATTTTGATAGAAATAAAATGATATTGCACCTTCACCATGAATGGCACAGTAATAAAATAATAGATGAAACTTTTTCTAAAGTAATAGGTGTAAGCAATTATGTGACTGAAGAATTTAAAAAAAGTTCAAATATAAACACGTATAATGTTTTAAAGAATGCTATAGATTTATCTAAGTTTATTAAAAAAAATGACATTAAGAGCAAAAAAGAATTAATTAACAAATTTAAGTTTAAAGAAGATGATTTTGTTGTGTTATATTGTGGTAGACTTATAGAAATTAAAGGTGTTTTGGAACTAGTAAAAGCTATTAAAAGTATAGATAATGAACATATAAAATTACTAATCGTTGGGTCTTCTAATTTTGCAAATGCTAAAAAAAATGAATATATTTTAAATTTAGAAAAAGAAATAGAAATTTGTAAAGATAGAGTTCAATTTACAGGATATATTAATAATGTTGATTTATATAAATATTATGAACTAATAGATGTATTATGTGTTCCTTCTATTTGTAATGAGGCAGCAGGACTTACTGCAATAGAAGGAATGGCTTCAAGTAAACCTTTAATAGTCACTAATAATGGTGGCCTTCCTGAATATATTTGTAAAGATGGTGCTATTGTTTTAAAAACTGACAAGGATTTTATTAATAATTTAAAAGAAGCTATTATTTCTTTATATCAAGATAAAAAAAGCTGTGAAGAAATGGGCAGAAAAAATTTATTAGAATCCAAAAAATATGATTATTTAAAATTTTATCAGAACTTTGTTAATATAATTAATAATTATAAAGATTAAAGGAGTGTTATAATGAAATATAGTATAATAATACCAGTATATAATGTAGAAAACTATATTAAAAAGTGTTTAGAATCTATAAAAGGGCAAACATATAAAAATTTTGAAGTTATTATTGTAAATGATGGCTCAAAACAAAACGAAAAAGAAATAATTAAACCGTTTTTAAAAGATAAAAGATTTAAATACTATGAAAAAGAAAATGGGGGATTATCTGATGCCAGAAATTATGGTGTAGGTTATGCTGCTGGTGATTATATCATTTATGTAGATTCAGATGATTATATAGAAAAAGATCTATTAACTAAAATTAATAATTTAGTTGAAACAATAGATTATGATGTTGTTAGATATAACTTAAATGTTGTTTCAGAAGATGGTGAAATAATTTTTAAAAATGATGATATTGATTTAACTTATGACTCAATTAAAGGTATATTATTAAATAAATATGTTGAGCCAGCTTGGCTTTATGCTTACAAAAAAGATTTTTATTTAAAAAACAAATTTACCTTTCCTAAAGGAAAAATTCATGAAGATTTTTATTTGACATTACTAATTTTAGATAAAGCTAAAAATATTGGTGTTATAAATTATAATGGATATAATTATGTCCAGAGAGGTACAGGAATTATGGGAAATAAAGCTTATGAAAAAGTAAAAATTCGTGTTGAAGACTTTATATCTCATAATAAATATCATCAAAAAAATATTAAAAATAAATATATATTAAGTTACTCTAATAGATCTTTAGTTTATAAAATAAGTGAACTAAAGGGTAAAGATTTAGATAATAAAATAAATTATATAGAAAAAAGCAATATATTGTCTAACATTTATTCATTAAGTTTTAAACAGTTTCTTATAAATACGTATATGAAATTATTCTTAAGAAAATTTGTTTATTCAAAAAATAATGAATTTTATAAAGGAGAATAAAATAATATGGATATAAGTATAATAATACCAGCATATAATGCAGAACCTTATATAGATAAGTGTTTAAACACGATATTAAATCAAACTTTTAAAGGTAATTTTGAGATTATTATAGTAAATGATGGTTCAAAGGATGATACATTAAAAATTTTAAATAAATATGCTAAAAAATATAAAAAAATTAAGATAATTGACCAAAAAAATGCTGGACAAGCTGTTGCACGTAATAATGCTTTAAAGGTTGCTTTAGGAAAGTATATAATGTTTGTTGATGTTGATGATTATATAGATGAAACAATGCTTGATAAAATGTATAGTGTTGCAATTAAAGAAAATGCAGATATTGTATATTGTGATTATTATGAACATTATAAAGATGATGATAGGATTGTTCATAATTATATTACTGAAGATGAAATAAAAAATGCTATTTTAGCGAATTATGCGCCTTGGGGTAAATTATATAATTTAGATTTTTTTAAAAAAAGTAAATTAGAATTTATGAAAGGTAAGCTGTTTGAAGACATTGCCATAGTTCCAGTGTTGGCAGCATTATCTAAAAAAAGTATTAGAGTACCAGAGGCACTTTATTATTATAATTGTTCAAATGTTTCTTCAATTCGTAAAAAAAGTTATAATAAAAAATTAGAAGATGTTTTTGATTCAATTGATATTACATATAAAAATTTTAAAGATAAAAAACTTTTAGAAAAGTATTATACTGAAATTGAATATATTTATTTAGATAGCTTTTTAAAAGGTGGGGTTTTTAGATTTTGTGATTTTAAGGAAGGAATTGAAAATGCTTCAATATTAAGAAAAAAGATTAAGAAATTATTTCCAAAAATTATAAATAATGTATATTATAAAAAATTACCATTAAATAGCAAAAAATATATTTTTATTTCATATTATTTTCCTACTAAACTTATTTATTTAATGAAGAGAGCAAAAAAATGAAAAAAATATTGATAACAACCAAAACTTTAGCAATAGGTGGAGTGGAAACATCTTTAGTATTTCTAATAAATAAATTGATTAATGACTATGAAATAGATTTATTGGTTATGGATAAAGGTGAGCTAGAAGCAAAAATTGACAAGAGAGTTAATATTATTTTGTATAATAGTTTGTTTCCTAATATAAATTTAAAGACAAAACTATATAATATAAATAAAAATATCGCAGTTAAAAAGCTATTAAAAATGTATAAAAATATGTTAAATAAAGAATATGATGTTTCTATAGCTTATTATGGCTTTGATAATTATACTGATTTAGTAGCTGCATCAGTAAAAAGTAAAAAAAAGATTATTTGGGTTCATAACGATTTTAAAAGTGCTATAGAAACTAAAAAATTTAGGATATTATATAAATTTATGTATAAATTAATGGGAAGAAAATTTAATTATTTTGATTCCTATGTTTGTGTTTCAAAGTATGCTAAACAAAATTTTGATGATTTTTTTAATATTGATTCAAATAAAAGTATTTGTATTCATAATTATATATCTGAAAATTATGTTATAGATTTGTCCAAACAGTCTACTAGTGTAAAACTGAATAAAGGAAATTTTAATATTATCGCTATAGGTAGATTAGTAAAATCAAAAAACTTTGATAAAATTATAACTGTTGTTGCAGAGTTAAAAAAGAAATCGCTTCCAATTCATTTATATATACTTGGCGATGGCCCTGAATTTAACAATTTAAATGTTCTGGTTTCTAATTATAAAGCTAGTACTTATATAAGTATGTTGGGAAATCAAATTAACCCTTATAATATATTAAAGCAAGCAGACTTATTACTTTCAATGTCGGAATTTGAAAGCTTTGGAAATATATTGATTGAAGGGCTAATATTAAATATACCATATATATCAAATATAAATTCTGGGTCTAAAGAAATCTTTGAAAATTGTACACCTAAGGGTATGGGCGTTATATGCAAAAATAGTGAAGTGAAAGATAAACTAATAGAATTTTATAATAATAAAGATTTTAAATATAATAAGTTTCAAATAAAAAAATATAATAATGAAATAATAGATAAGATTTATGAAATTATAAAAGGATAAGAAAATTAATTCTTATCCTTTTTATTAAAGTTTTTACTTGCAAATAAAGAAGTAATAAAAATGGTGAAATATGCTACATCTTTCATATAGAAAATACTTTCTGTGTGACAAGATAATATAATAATTACAAGAAGCATAATAGAAAATAAATTTTTGTTTTTTAATAAATAATATAAAATAATTGTAAAAAATATAAGCATTCCTAGAATTCCAATTTCTGCTCCTAGTTGATAATACATATTGTGGGGGTAAAGATATCTTGATGTAGTATCAAAGCTTTTATCTTTAATATAATCACTAGCATTTTGATTTTCATATATATAATTATAAGAACCAATTCCAATTCCTAGAGTAGGATTAGATTTCATTATATTTTTTGCTACAGATTTAAAATATTTTCGACTGTTTAATGAATAATCTATATTTTCAATTAGTTGTATATCATTGCCTTGTTGATTATCGCTACTATTAGTTTGATTTGGATTTTGTTCAATACTATTGTTTCCGTTATTTGAATTATTGTCAACTTTAATTATAAAAATGTTAAAAATAGGCTTAGTGATCTTTGATAAAATGTTGGTATGTGTTTTATTGTCTATTTTATAAACAACATCTTCAAAGTATTTAGCAGTAGCGCTATATAGATAATTTTGACCAGGAATTATAAATGAAAGTAAGATCATCAAGATTATTAATATTGATATATGTTTTCTCTTTTTTATAAAGAAATAAATTATCATAATAAAATAAACAATTAATATTATAATTTGTGATGTTCTGCAAAAAGTAAAGAAAAGGTTTAAATTTGCAAGACAGAAAGCTATAATTACTAAAGCTTTATTTATCAAATTATTTTTTAATAGAAATAAACAATATAGAATGTTAATTAATAAATATTTATCATATATTGTTGCAATATAGAAAGTAGAGTTAATTCTTCCTCTTGCTCCAGGATATTTTTCTATACCATTTAAATTTATTCCTAATTTAAATATATATTGTAATACTCCAATAATACACACAAATATTAAAAGGTATATAATGCTATAGTTAATTATTTTTTTTTGTTTTTGTGAAAATTCAATTTGGTTTAGTATATATAGAAAGTAAATCATTAAACTAAATTTTATAAAATTAGAAACATTGTATATTTTATTGCAAATGGAAAAATTCCAAGATAGAAATAATATTACAATAAATATTAACGATAATACGCTAATAAGATTTAACTTATATTTATTTTGTCCTTTACTATCATAGACTAAACAACCAAATAATGATATTGGTAAAATATAATTTATAATTGTTGCTAGTTTAGAAATATGTAAAAATGTATTTAATTGTTCATTACCTAACAAAGGTAATAAAATAATATTTAATATTAATAGTATAAAAGTTTTCTTAGTGATTTTCATAACGCACCTCTTTTAAAGTATAACATAACTGATTATTAAAAACAAATATTAGTTTTTAGTTTCTGTATATTTTTGTAAAATGCAGAAAAATCAAAACTTTATTCTGTAAAGTAGGAAAATAATATTTTTTATATTATTGTAAATAATATATAACGTGTTATAATTAAATAGGTGGTATGAATGAAAAAAAATAAAAAAATGAAATGGAATATTAGAAAAGTAGTTGGGGCAGCAACATTACTATTTAATTTAGTGTTGACTATTCTTTTATTAGTGTTAAATGTTCTTCCAATGAAATATTTAATCCCTATCATTGTTATATTTATTGGGATAGATGCTTTAATAGTATTATTTGGTTTTATTAAAAAACTAAAGAAAAAAGGAAATATCATTTATATAGTTTTAAATGTATTGTGGTGTTTAATTTGTATATTTGGTTCCTTTTATTTATTCAAAACTATTAGTTTCATGGGAGGATTAGGGTCTTCTAATGAAAAAACAGAGAATTATTCTGTCATTGTTTTAAAGGATAGTTCTTATGAAAAAGTTGAAGATATAAAGAACAAAGAAGTTGGTATTGTTTCTTATCAAAGTGAAGGAAAAGATAAAGCAAAAGAACATTTAAGTTCTAAAGTAAGTGTTAATTACAAAGATTTTGAAACACCACAAGACTTAGAAAATGCTTTATTAGATAAAGATATCGATGTCATTATGGTTGAAGATTCTTATGTTGAAATGTTCAAAGAGATAAATGAAGATTTCGAATCTTTAACAAAAGTTATATATACATTTTCTGTTCAGATGAAGGCGGAAGATATATCAAAAGATGTTAGTGTAACAAAAGAACCATTCAGTATCTATATAAGTGGTATTGATACTTATGGTAAAATTAGTTCTGTATCACGTAGTGATGTTAATATGGTGGCAACAGTTAATCCTAACACTAACCAAGTATTATTGATATCAATTCCTCGTGATTATTATGTTAAATTGCACGGCACAACTGGTTATAATGATAAATTAACTCATGCCGGTATATATGGTGTTGATATGTCAGTTAAAACAATTGAAGATCTTCTTGGTATTAATATAAATTACTACGTTAAGGTAAATTTTAGTAGTGTTATTAAAATAGTAGATGTTTTAGGTGGTGTTGATGTATATTCTGAATATACTTTCAAATCTTATTCGGGATATAATTTTACAAAAGGATATAATCATATGAATGGTGAACAAGCTTTAGATTTTGCTCGTACACGTAAAGCATTTGCGTCAGGAGATAGACAAAGAGGTAAAAATCAACAAGCTGTTATAGAAGCATTAATTAGAAAATGTTCTAGTGCTTCAGTTATAACTAAATATAGTTCATTATTAGATAGTTTAAGCGGAAGTTTTCAAACTAATATGAGTACTAAAGAAATTACTTCTTTAGCTAAATATCAGTTAGATAAAATGCCAGAATGGACTGTAAAATCAATTTCATTAGATGGTGGAGATTCATATAATTATACATATAGTTATGGACGATCTAAATCATATGTAATGACACCTTATGAATCAAGCATTAAAGAAGCACAACAAGCATTATCAGAAATATTAGGTGGTGCTGTTCAAGAAAGTTCTTATAGTAAAGTTTCAAATGTTAAAACACCAAGTACAAATAAAAATTCTAATAGTAATTTGTCTACAAATAATAGTAGAGATAATCAGGTATCAACAGAACCAACAATAAAACTAAGTAGTGATGATATTACTATAGAAGTAGGAGAAATAACTACTTTAACAGCAACTGTGACAAATAGTAAGGAAAGCGTTAGTTGGTCATCTAGTGATACTAGTGTTGCTAGTGTAAGTAATGGAAAAATAACACCAATAAGAGCAGGAACAGTTACTATTACTGCAAAAGTTGGAAATAAATCTGCTACTTGTATTGTTCGTATTAATAAGAAACAAGAAGAGAAAAATCCTCTTCAGCCAATATTACCAAGTGAAGAAGAAAAAATTACAGGAGAAAATGGTAGTTCAAGCAATAATGAAAAAAATACAGAAAGTGAAACTACAAATTCTTCAAATGAAAAAAATAATGAAGATACTCAAAGTTAAGTTGAGTATTTTTTTTAACATTAACTATAATTTTTATACTTTTTTTGATGTGTAAAATTGAATTATATTGATCTTAATTCTTGTTTCTTATGTGCTTATATGTTATTATATTATTGGTGATATAATGACAAAGGTTCTTTTTATTTCAAGTACTGGTGGACATTTAGACGAAATGTTACAGTTAAAAGAAATGTTTAAAAAATATGATTTTCATATTATAACAGAAAAAACAAAATCAAATATGGGATTAAAAACTAAATATCCACACAGGGTTAATTATTTAGTTTATGGAACAAAAGATCATAAATTAACTTATCCTTTTAAATTATTATATAATTGTTTTAAATCTTTATTTCTATATATTAAAATTAGACCAAAATTTATTATAACAACAGGAGCTCATACTGCAGGTCCTATGTGTTGTATAGGAAAATTATTTGGTTCAAAAATTATTTTTATTGAATCTTTTGCCAACATACACACTAAAACTATAACAGGAAGACTTGTATATAAATTTGCTGATTTATTTATTGTGCAATGGGAAAGTATGTTAGAATTATATCCTAATGCTGTTTATGGAGGTTGGATTTTTTAATGATATTGGTAACACTAGGTACTCAGGACAAGCCATTTACGAGATTGCTTGATGCTGTACAAGAACAAATTAATAAAGGAAATATAAAAGATAGAGTGGTAGTTCAAGCGGGATGCACAACTTATAATAGCAGTGATATGGAAATATTTGATTTAATTCCTAAAGATGATTTTGAAAAATTAATAAGTGAATGTGATTTATTAATCACACATGGTGGCGTTTCTTCAATTTTAACAGGATTAAAAAATAATAAGAAAGTAATTGCAGCAGCGAGATTAAAACAATATGGTGAACATACCAATGATCATCAATTACAAATTATTGAAAATTTTACTAAAAGTGGATATATATTAAGTGTAGATGATTTTGCAGATTTAGGTAAAATTATAAAAAAAGCAAAAAATTTTAAACCAAAAAAATATAAGAGTAATACTAAAAATATGGTTAAATTAATAGAAAATTTTATAGATAGCTATAATTAAATTTTTCTATTATTATTGAAAGAGGTGTGGGTATGAGTAAAAACTTCAAAAAAATCTTAATTCTTTTTTTAACTTTATTTTTATTCTATTTTGCAATAGGATTAGTTTTTTCTTATTTTTTAAATACTCTTGATTATTATAATATTTTTTTTGGATCTGATAGTAATCGTGTCTTTATTGATTTAACAGTAAGAGTAGCTAATCATTATAGAACTAGTGTTCATCCGTTGTTTGTTATTTTATTTCAACCATTAGTTAAAATACTTAACTTTGGTTTAAATAATAGTATTTTATCATCTCTAGCACTTCAAAGTTTTTTCAATGCTGGTTCTCTAACTATAATTTATTTGTTTTTAGAAAAGATAAATTTAAATAATAAAGTAAAAAAATCTCTATTTTTAATAATGACTATTTCCTTTGGGCAGATAGTTTACTCTGCAACCTTGGAAACTTACCCATTTGCGCAATTCTTTTTAATTTTATTGTTTTATTTTGCATATTGTAAAAAAGATAAAACTTTGTTGCTTAGAGATTATATTATCTTTACTCTATTAGGTGTAGGTTGCTTATCTGTAACTTTAACAAATTATTTTGTATATTTATTAGTAATGTTTTATATAATATTTTTTAATGATAAATCCGGTAAAAAAATAATTAATAAATTAAGCATATTATTTTTGTGTATTTTGGCTTCTTTTGGAATAACTGTTGTTTTATCTGAGTTACAAGCTGTTTTATTTCCAGATTCTAGTCTATTCTTCTTAGATAATTTAAAAGCTATATTTATGCATTCATCTGAAGAACTTAACTATGTAGAAAAGTTTTCTTTGCTTTCTGTAGTAAGACAGATAAAAACAGTTTTCTCGTATAGTTTTATATCTCCAAAAGTTGGTTTGATATTTGATGAAACTAATATGGTACTAAATTTTGATTCAATGTATTTTATAAATAAATTAATTGTTATTTTTACTATTTTATTAATAGGAATATTGATAGTTAATTTTGTAAAAAAAGAAAAAAGAAATTTAATGAAACATAGTTTTTTTCTTCTTTTAATAGTTAGTTTTGCGTTTAATTTTTGTTTACATCTTTTTTATGGTAATAATGAAGGTTTCCTTTATATTTTACATTATCAATTTCTTTTAATTTTAATTACTGCTTACTTAATACAATTCGTTGATAAAAAGTATCAAAAATTTAGTGAAATTGTTTTGCTTACCTTTTTAATGCTAGAACTTATTTTAAATTCAATATCGGTATTTAAAATGTTTGATTTATTAAAAAATGTATATGAGATTAGAATGAATATTGATTTAGTATTACTTATAATTTATATAATTTGTAGTTATATTATAATTTGTTTAGCAGGTATCCCTAAAAAGTGGAAAATAGCTTCGTGTATAATTTTGACTGTGATTTTGGCTTTTACATTTAATAAGATAGATTATACTTTAAAAACAAAAAATGAAATGTTGAATTATATAGATGCCACATATGAAAAACAATATGATTTATATTCAAATCAACTTGAAAAACTAAAAAACGAGTATAATGTAAATGTTGCTTACAATAATAGTGATAAATTATACTTGTTTGGCATGGGAAACAGAAAAAAATTACTTTACACCAATGGAATATTATATGATTTAAAAAATAAAACAATTTTATATAACTTTTATCCTATAGGTGAAATGATAATTCCAAATATGTATACAGTATCTTTAAAAGATAAAAATGGAAATAAATATGTTATATATGAAAATGAAGATGGTATCTATTTAAAAACAAATGATGAAGATAAGGTAAGTTTGGATGATAGTGAGAAAATTAATTTACCAGATTTTAATAATTTTAAATATTCTGAAATTTTGAAAGTACTGCATCAAGAAATTTTATTTAATATAGATAATAATGAATTAAAACCTAATATACTAGTGTATGATAATGGTTGGTATCGCGATGCGATGATGGGTGCGATGGTACTTGAAAAAACCTTTAATTTGAATTTAATTAAACCTTGGGTTGATAGAATTAATAATATATATGATGAACAAAACGGAACAAAAGAAGCTGACAATTTAGGAGAACTTTTATATTTGATATCAGTGACAAATAGTAGTAATCCAATTATAAATGAAATTTTTTCTGAAGTAGAAAGAATAAAAAATGAAAATAATACAAACTATATAATAGGATCCACAGATAATCAAATTTTAGCATACTATCCAACAGCAGTTTTAAAGTTTGCTTTAGAAAGAGGAAATTATGATGCTTTTGTTGAGCTACCTAAAGAATATGATAATTATACTAGTTTAGTGTGGTTTTATGATAAAGATAAAAATATCAATGCTGATATTGATGATATTCAATTTCCTTATTTAGGATGGGCTAGATATCATACGAACAAAAAGAGCAACTTATATATTTGCGATAGTTTATATCCACTTAGTTATGAAAAAAATGCTGCTTTTGCTGATTATAAAAAATTAGATGAAAATATTAATTTTTATAAAGAAAACAGTATCTCACCAACTCACGTATGGGATGCTGCCGAGAAATTTTTGCTTTTATACGAGGTACAATAATATGAATGTTTATGATTTCGATAAAACTATTTATAGAGGAGATAGTAGTATAGATTTTATTTTATATTTAACTAAAAAACATCCATCATTATTAAAATACTATCCAAAAATTTTTTATACATTTATTAAATATAAGTTAAAAAAGTGCCCTAAAATTGAGTTTAAAAGTAGTTTTTTTATGATGATTAAGGATATAAATTTAAAAAAAGAAATTAATTTATTTTGGAATGAAAATATTAATAAAATTAAACCATGGTATTTAGAAAATAAGAAAGCAAGTGATTTAATTATTTCAGCTTCTCCATTGTTTTTAGTAACAAAAGCATGTGAAATATTAAATGTTAAATGCATTGCTTCAGAAGTTGATGAAAGAACTGGTAAATATATTAATAACTTCTATGGTGAAGAAAAAGTAAAACAATTTAAGAAAATATATCAAAATAAGCAGATAAACAAATTCTATTCTGATTCTGTAAGTGATATATATTTAGCCAAAATAGCAAAACAAAGTTATTTAGTAAAAGGAAATAAAATTAGAAAGTGGGAGATATAAGATGAAAGAATATATTAAATTAATGCGACCAAAGCATTATATAAAGAATTTATTAATTTTTATTCCACTAATTTTCAGTTCAAATTTATTTAATTTATCTATTTTAAAAAATAATATATTAGGTTTTGTTTGCTTTTCTTTATTAGCTTCAATTGTTTATATAATTAATGATATCAATGATTGTGAAAGCGATAAAAAGCATCCTATAAAGAAAAATAGACCAATAGCAGCAGGAAAAGTATCAAAAACGCAAGCTGTCATTTTAGCAATATTTTTAATTTTAATTATTGTATCGATTTATCTTTTAGGAAGAATAAATATAATTTCAAGTATACTTTTAGTATTATATTTGTTGTTGAATATCTTGTATTCGTTAGGATTAAAAAATATTCCGATTTTAGATGTTTTAATACTAGTTAGTGGCTTTGTTATTAGAGTTATATATGGTTCTTTAATAACTAATGTTATTACTTCAAATTGGTTATATTTAACAATTATTTCATTTTCATTTTATCTTGGCTTTGGAAAAAGAAGAAATGAAATTTTAAAGAATAAATCAAATAGTAGAAAAGTATTAATGTATTACAACAAAGATTTTTTAGATAAAGTTATGTATATGTTTTTAGGTTTATTTATTGCATTTTATTCTCTATGGTCAATTAGTGTTTCATCACCATATATGATTTATACAATATTTTGGGTAATTACAATTTCTCTTAAGTATTCTTTGGACATAGAAGGGGAATCCTTTGGCGATCCTGTTGATGTCTTGACGAATGATAAAACTTTAATAGTACTATGTGGTCTTTATGGACTAACCATATTTGCACTACTATATATATTATGATTAACAGTTTAAACAAATAATAAAACTCTAAAAAAAGATTAAAAATTTGCGGAAAATTATATAATTTAATTGGTGATAAAAAAATGAAATTTTTAAAGAAAATGATATTAAAACCTTTAAGATGGATATTTCATAAAATAGAGAAAAAAATCCCGATGGACTGGGGATCAGATGATAATATGTTGTAGAAGAACTAGACATTTTACTATATTTATGGTACATTAATTACGCGTAAGTGATTATGTTATGCATTTATGCATATAATAACACTGCTACTTGTAGTAATAAAAAGCTAGTGATTCACACTATAAGAGGAACTTAAAAAAGAAGTGATTCCGGCTATAACAGGAACTTAAAAAAGAAACTAGAAAGCAAACTCTAGTTTTATTTTTATGATAGAAAATTTTCAGTAAAATTTAAAAAGTATTGATAAACTTTTGCTCGTTTTGATACAATTATTATTATAAAGCAACAATTTTATGTTATGATGATTTTAATCTATATCTATAGAAACATCATTAGCTTGTTTTTTTAACCATTTTTTTATACATTTTCTTAGTTCTAAGTTATTTTCAAGAAAATTATTTAATGTGTTATTATCTGATATTTTAACTAAACAATCATCTTTTTCTTTTGGTAATATATTAAGTACAATAAACTCTGAGTCTTTTATTTGTTCTAAAGTATAAGTCTTCATAATCTGAGGTAGTTTTAAAAATTCACTTTTTGTTTTTATTTCTTTTGGTAGCCAATTTGAATCAAGAAATTTATTAATTTCATGATAAAAATCAAAATATGATTTTAGGGAGTAATATAAAGGTGCATTATAATTTATTATAGCTTCATTAGCATTTATTTTATTTTTGAAACTCATTATGCCAAAAGCATATGATTCTGCTTTTTGATCTTTGTTTCTAAAAAAATTGAATGTGAATTTTGCTGAATTTAAAAATTCTAAATATTCTATTACAATATTTATGTTTTTATCAATAATTTTGCTTCCTGCATTATATTTATCAAATAGTGAGATTGTAACTATTAATGTTGCAAATGTACAAATAAAAGAAGAAATAGAAATTAAATTGTCTAATTTCTCAGTGTTTAGATGATTATAAGAAACTATTAGTAATAAGCATAATATAAGTAATAAGACAAAAATTGTTTTTTTCATATTCTCACTTCCGTTTAAATTATAACAAATAAAAAATGTATTGTCAGTTTTTTATAAAATTTTTGTAAAAAACAATAAATATTCAAAATTATATTCATATAATATAGTGACACATCAATTTGACAAAAGTGTAAAAAAATGTTAATATTATGGTGTGTTGTGAAAAAATGGCACATTATTCTAGTCGATGGACTTACTATGAAGGTGGGGCTAAAAATCCACTAAAGAGCACATCTGTGAAACTTCTGGTGTTTGCTTCTTACGCCCAGTCTGGGGTGGATGCTGGAAGGTAGAATATTGGGCGCTCGTAATGGCATACGATTCCGACCCAGTATTCATGGAGACCTATTTTTGTGTAATACCTATACACTATTAGTTGATGGATATTATACGAACTAGGCTTGAACCTACTATGTGGGGAAACTTACGAGTAGTGTAGCTTGTCTTGCGTGATGGTGGGGAATAATTGATCTGAATAAATAATTTATAGCTAAAATTATTTATTATTGCAATTTGAAACTACTGTTGCAAAAAAGAATTAATAGTAACGAAGTTGTTGAGGAAATCTCCTAGAATGTATTATTATAATGGGATTGCAGTGCGTACTAAGTGGCAATCAAGTCGTATATTCGGTGACGATATACCTCTTCTTTAAAGGGAAACCGCTATCCTGGTAACGGGAAGTACGAAATGGGGAAATCCAACTTGACCTATGACGCAAAGTTAACTATTGTAGTAGCCATTTTTAAATTTTTAAGGGATAAGATATATCCTTTTTTATTTTATAGTTAGAGGAGAATTATGAAAAAGAAAATAAACAAAAAGAAAAGTAATACAGATTATAATTGGGTTATAAAAATAACAGTAGCAGCATTTACAATATCACTTGTATTTTCCTTTATTTCTGAAAAAATATTACCAAATGCTAATTTGATAATGGGAATTATTTTAGTTTTAGTATTTATTATAATTGGTGTTATATTTGATATGATAGGTGTTGCTGTTACGGCATCTGACGAAAAACAATTTCATTCAATGAGTTCTAGAAAAGTTAAAGGGGCTAAAACAGCGGTATTATTAAAAAAGAATGCTGAAAAAATGTCATCATTTTGTAATGATGTTATTGGTGATATATGTGGAATTATATCTGGTTCTGCAGGTGTTGTCATTGCATCTAAATTAGCATCCATATTAAATGTTAATACATTTTTAGTATCTCTTATAGTTACAGCTTTAATAGCAGCTGCAACAATAGGTGGTAAAGCTTTAGGAAAAGGTGTAGCTATATCAAAAAGTAATGATATATTATTTATGTTTTCTAAAGTCATTGCATTTTTAAAAAAAGAAAAGTAGTTGACAAGTAATTTATAAAAATTATATAATTATCATGTAAGTAGTATAACTACTAAGGTAAGGAGGATTAAAATGGAATTAAAAGGAAGTAAAACAGAACAAAATTTAATGGCTGCTTTTGCAGGAGAAAGTCAAGCTCGTAATAAATATACTTATTATGCATCACGAGCTAAAAAAGATGGTTATGAACAAATAGCTGGTATTTTTGAGGAAACTGCTAATAATGAAAAGGAACATGCTAAAATGTGGTTTAAATTATTACATGATGGAGCAGTTCCAGATACTATTACTAATTTAAAAGATGCTGCAGCAGGAGAAAACTATGAATGGACAGATATGTATGCAGAGTTTGCTAAAACAGCTCGTGAAGAAGGATTTGATCATGTTGCGTACTTATTTGAAGAAGTAGGTAAAATTGAGAAAGAACATGAAGCACGTTATAATGCTTTAATAGCTAATATTGAAGGCGGTAAAGTATTTACAAAAGATACACCTAAAATGTGGATTTGTCGTAACTGTGGACATGTTCATTATGGTGAAAAAGCTCCAGAGGTATGTCCGGTTTGTGCTCATCCTCAAAGCTATTTTGAAGTTAAATGTGAAAGCTATAAATAATTTTTATAGCTTTTTTGTGTAAAGTAGATGAAAAAATGGCATTTTATGTTAGAACTTATCATATTTTTGATATAATGAATGTAGGTGATATAAATGGACAAAAGAATTAAAGAAGCCTTAGAAAAAGAAAAAATACGACAAAAAAATAATATAGAATTAATTGCAAGTGAAAATTATGTGTCTGATGATGTGTTAGCTTTACAGGGAAGTATATTTACAAATAAATATGCGGAAGGGTATCCAGGTCGTAGATATTATGGTGGTTGTGTTAATGTTGATACAGTAGAAAATTTAGCTATTGAATATGCATGTAAGTTATTTGATGCTAAGTATGCTAATGTACAACCACATAGTGGTAGTAGTGCTAATATGGCAATTTATAAAGCATTACTTACTCCAGGAGATAAAGTTCTTGCTATGAATTTAGATCAGGGAGGTCACTTAACGCATGGTCATTCTATTAACTTTAGTGGTATAGAATATAGCCCTATATTTTATCCAGTTGATGAAGAAACTAACTTAATAAATTATGATGTAGTAAAAGAAATAGCACTTAAAGAAAAGCCTAAGATGATTATTGCAGGTGCTAGTGCTTATTCACGTTTTATTGATTTTAAAAAGTTTAGAGAAATAGCTGATTTATGTGGAGCATATTTAATGGTAGATATGGCTCATATTGCTGGACTTGTTGCTGCTGGTCTTCATCAAAATCCCGTAATGTATGCAGATGTAGTAACATCTACTACACATAAAACATTAAGAGGACCACGTGGTGGGCTTATTTTAACTAATAACGAAGATATAATTAAAAAAATTAATAAAATAATCTTCCCTGGTATACAAGGTGGACCTTTGATGCATGTAATTGCAGCTAAAGCAGAATGTTTCTATGAAGCATTGCAACCTGAATTTAAAGATTACGCTAAACAAATAATTTTAAATAGTAAAGCAATGTGTAATGAGTTTAAAAAATTGGGAGTTAAAATAATTACTGGTGATACAGATAATCATTTAATGCTAATTGATGTTAAGTCATCATTTGGCTTAACTGGTAAGGAAGCTGAGAAAATTCTTGATGAAATAAATATTACAGTAAATAAAAATACTATTCCTTATGATTACGAATCACCAATGGTAACAAGTGGTATTAGAGTGGGAACTCCTGCTATGACAACACGTGGTTTTAAAGAAAAAGATTTTGTTAAAGTTGCAGATATTATATATAGTGCACTAAAAGAAAATGAAAATAAAGAAATATTAAAAGAAGAAGTACTGAAATTAACAAGTGCTTTATAGATTGGGGTAAATATGATAATAAATGGAAAAGAGATAAGTGAAAAAATAAGAGAAGAATTAAAAGCTGAAGTAAAAACGTATATGATTAAACCTTGTTTAGCAGTTATTCAAATAGGAAATGATCCAGCTAGCGATGTTTATATTAAAGCAAAAGAAAAAGCATGTGGTGAGGTTGGAATCTATTTTAAGCATATTAAATTTGAGGAAACAGCTCGTGAAATTGAAGTTATAAATAAAATCCTTGAATTAAATAATGATGAGTATGTAAATGGTATATTACTTCAACTTCCACTTCCAGAAAAATTCAATACTGAAAAACTAATTAATTATATAGCTCGTAATAAAGATGTGGATGGTTTAACTGATATTAATGTTGGTAAATTAGTTAATAAAAAGAAATGTTTAGTTTCTTGTACCCCACAAGGTATTATGGAGCTTTTAAAACAATATGAAATTGAAGTAAGTGGTAAGAATGTTGTTATTGTTGGTAGAAGTAATTTAGTAGGTAAACCACTAATTAGTTTATTTTTGAACAGTGATGCAACGGTAACTGTTTGTCATTCAAAAACTAATAATTTGAAAGATTTTACATCTAAAGCTGATATTTTAGTAGTAGCTGTTGGTCATAAACATTTAATTACTGAAGATATGGTAAAAGAAGGAGCTACAGTAATTGATGTTGGAATTAACCGTGAAGATGGTAAATTA
The DNA here is from genome assembly GCA_900544605.1 of uncultured Mycoplasmatota bacterium. Lineage (GTDB taxonomy): Bacteria > Bacillota_I > Bacilli_A > RF39 > UBA660 > SIG204. The sequence goes on from UQVP01000002.1 coordinate 41,205, forward strand.
TATGGTGATGTTGATTTTGATAATGTAAAAGATAAAGTAGCGTATATTACTCCAGTTCCTGGAGGCGTAGGCCCTATGACAGTTGCGATGTTACTTAAAAATGTAAATGATACATATAAAAGAATGATTGCTAGTAAATAATACTAGCAATTTTATTTTTGGTGAAATAAAAAAATATGATATGCTATTTATAGTGAAAGATAGAAATGGAGACTATATATGGGAAAGAAATATAAAAAAGATACTTTTTTTGATGCTAATGGACAACTAAGAATGACAGGAGATCAGTATTATGATGCTAAGGGTATTTTAAGACAACCTGGGGACCAATACTATGATGAATCGGGCCAACTTAGAACTCCGATAGAAGAAAAAGAAGAGGATTTTGCTTTAAATAATTCAATAAATAATATTCAGATGCCTAGCAATAGTCAAAATAAATATCCATCTGGAAGTTCTGGAATGTCTGATAAACCCATTACTTTAGGGAAAATTTTAGCTAGAAACTGTCATCAACAATACCATTATTCATTTATTTTTTAATATTAACAAAATTTAATTCCAACTCTGACTTGCTAGCAGCAACTTTTATATTTAGTATTGCTATTAGTTTAGTAGTTTCTTATGTATCATTATTTATTACAAAAATGTATAGAAAAAAGTATAATAGGGGTTAAACTAGTTTATAAAAAAGTAAGCAGTAGTAATTTTGAAATAAATGCCATTATTATTTTTTAAACGAAATTTTAAATTTAGTATTGTCAATTAAAAATATTTATGATATTATTATATTGTTTACTTAATTTATAGCGATGTAGCTCAGCTGGCTAGAGCGTTCGGTTCATACCCGAAAGGTCGTGGGTTCGATCCCCTCCATCGCTACCATTTAGATATAACTAACTAATTCATAAACGAATTAGTTTTTTTGTCATTAAAAGCTATCCTAAAAAAGATGATTTTGAAAGATAAATTTTACCCAATTTAGCAAAATGTATTAAAAACAATATGAAAATGTGTTATAATATTTGACAAGTAAAGAGATAAAAATGTGTATATTTATTAGAAGAAAAAAATAGATAATTAGAACAAGCAGAAATAAAGAAATTAATAAAAACACAAAATAAATAATTCAATAAGGGCTAGTAATGACTTATTATAATTATAAGGATGCTATGCTCTTTTTAGTAGGAGGAATAAAAATGAAATCATATACTAATACGAAATTAAGAAAGAAATTACAAAATAAAGGTATTACCCTTGATGAAAAAAAGAAATCGTATTTTGATAAATATAGTTATTATCAAGTTATTAATGCCTATAAAAATATTTTTTCTACTAGTATTGAAAATATTGATGATATTGAGAATAATATAAAAAATTCAATTGATATTGATAGATATAAAAAAAATTTTTCAATTTCTAATGACATCAGTAATAATGCTTTATATAGAGAAATATTAATTAGTATATGTCAAAAATATGGTATTAATTTAAAAAATACTGATTCAAATGAAGAACTTAAAGAAAAAATAAAAGGAATAAAATTTTATAATCATTTATATTCTAATAAAGTTATTTATAGTGATTTTATTAGAATTTATAAATTTGAACATGAGCTTAGGAATGTATTATTAAAATATACACTAATAATAGAAGAAAGCTTAAAAAACGTTTTGGTCACATATTTAAATAGTGTTGAAGCAAAAGACAATTTTTTAACAGATATAAATCAATATGATACAACTCCTAAAAATATTACAAATTCTATTAATTCGATACAGAAAATTTTTGGTAAGCAAACTAATAAATATTCTAATCCAATTAAAAGAAAGAATGACCAGGAACTTTCAGTACCATACTGGATTATAATAAATGAACTAACATTAGGAGAAACTATAAAGTTAATAATTAATTTAGATAGAACTCATATGCAAAGCATTTTGGAAAATTGCGTTAATTGTTTTACTAATGTTAAATTAAATAAAGATGAAATAATAACAAATGAAGATAAAGAAAAATATTGGAATAAATTAAACGTTATGCGTGAAATATTAAATGTTGTTGGTTTATTAAGAAATAGTTTAGCTCATAATCAACCTATATATAATTTTAACGTAAAAGAATACTATTCATCAAAATCAAGTAATGTACATTATATTTTACCAAAAGCACATAATCAACAAGAACAATATGTATTAACAACAAATTATATGTCTTACTTAGCAGAATTTTTTGGTAGTGATAGATACAATAGTTTTTCTGGTAATACAAATATTAATTTATCATGGGTTATATATATAATCTATAAAATTATTTCACATTTAGATAAAAACACTAATATGTATATAGAGTTAGTTTATGTATATCAGAAATATAATATTATTTTAAGACCAAGTAAGGTTGCAACTAATAAGATAGAATTATATGAAACAATATTATCTAAATTAAATGATTATAGTACTATCGATTTTAATATAAATAATATTAAAGAAAAATATGATAATGATAAAAGAATTAAATTAAATTTAATATCACTAAATAAGCAAATCAGGGAGATGCAAAATGAGATGAAATTCTTATTAAACGAGAATAATAAAAATAATGAATGTATGAAGTATACACACTTCTTATTTGATAGGGCATACACTAAGTATACTGGTATAGATAAGAAGTATTTTGACAAATTAATGAATAATTAAGTAAAATCATCATAAAATATTAGTGTTACATATTTACATTAATTATAAAATATGATATTATGAATATGTAATGAAATGCCTCTCTTTTTGAGAGGGAAAAAAAGGAACGCTGTTCCTTTTTTTCGTATTATTTTATAGAATTGATAAAAAAATATTGAAATAAATTATATATACGGTAGAATGAAATTAATGATCAGTTGTTTATCAACTATTTCTAAAGTTTCGGACACGTTATTTATCTGTACCATTTAGATATAACTAATTCGTTTATGAATTAGTTTTTTTGTAAAAATTTCTAATTTTCTAATCTTTATAATTTAAAATGCTTATGATATAATGAAAATAGGAGGAATGTGTTATGAAGAGGGAAATTAAAAATTTTGGTAAGTGGGTAGAAATAATTTTAATAGTTTTGACTATCATTAGTTTAATAATAAGTGCTTTAGAGTATACAAACCTTATATATAGTGATTCATTTAATACAATCGCACTTAATGATATTTTAATAAGTAAACCATTTACTATAACATTGTGGGTTGATAATATATTGATAATTTTAGTTAGTATATTTTATATTATTGATACAATTGAACAAAAGAAAAATTTATTTTTAAAATTAAGTTTCTGCTTATTTTCTATATGTACTACAATGTTAATGTCATGTCTTATAATTAACGGTATTGCTAGAATATTTGGTATTCTTTAAAAAGATGTAGATAGTGTTTAACTCAAGCTTTTAGTTTGAGTTTTATTGTGATATAATATAGTGACAGTTAGGAGAGTTAGTATGAATATATATGATGTTTTTAAAAAGCTAGATATCAAATATAATGAAATAGAACATCAACCTTTATATACTATAGCTGATACTGAAATAATTAAAGGTAAAATAAAAGGTCATAAATTATAAAAAAATGACATATAAAGAAACAGGTGATAATGTGAATAGTTTGTATGAAACTAATAAAGAGTTGTTTAATAAATATATATTGAAATGTAAAGATAAAATTGAAAAGTTAAATTTTAATAATAAAGAGTTACAAGAAGGATTTGCTATATATCAAGATTTACTTAATAAAGGTCTTATAACTGGAGATATAAAGGTTGGTGACGTAATAAAAGATCATCGTTTAAATATGGCAAAAGTAAAGGAAAACCATACATATAGAGTTGTTAATGATACAGAAACTATTTGCAATAAAATTGAAGTAAATAATGATTTTACAGAAGTTGCTAAGTTGGCATCATTGTTTCACGATATAGCACGTTTTCCTCAAGCTATAACAAGTAATACCTTCCATGATAAAGAATGTAAGTTGTTTAATGGTTTAAGTCATGCTGAATATGGTTATAAAATGCTTTATATAGATAAAATGCTTAATGATTATCAAATTCCTAAGGAGTATCATTATGCATTAGCGCTTGCGGTACTTAATCATCAAAAAAATAATAGTTCTAATATTCATTTCAATGATGTAAAAGAATTAGATGTAAACTTTTTAAAGGGACAAGAACAATTATCAAAACAAGAATTTATAATTATTTCCACTCTTACGCAATTAGTTAGAGATGTTGATAAAATAGATATTCTGTACCAACATATAACAGGAGAATTTCCTGTTGTTAGACCATTTATCAAATATGAAATAAATGGTAAAACTTTAGATGAAATATGTAGCAAATATAATATAGATAAAGAAATATTAAAAAATTATAATAATTTGGAAAATGATAATCTTGAGAATAGAAAATATATTAACATTCCAAGTGATTATGTTGATCTAAATAAATTAGTTGTTCCTAATGATATTAAAGATAGTTTCTTTCAAAATAAAGATTTAGATTTAAAAAAATTACAAAATAGAGAAGATTATAGTTTTATAGTAGGAATGTGGTGGCGTTTAAATCACTTTTTAAACGATATTAATTTTGTTGCTAATTTGGAAATATTAAAAGAGAATAATACTCTAGAAAAAATATATAATGAATTTCCTTTGAGATATAAATTTTTAGTGACAGAAGCATTTGATTTTACTAAAGAGGAAATCTTGGACAAAAAATTAGAAGAAAATAAGGGAAAAGTATTTGTTAAAAAGTAGTGGTGATATATGAAAATAAATTATCAAGTAAAATTAGAAGAGATTATAAAAAAAGAAGAAGGAAAAGTTCCTAAATTATTGCTTCATTCTTGTTGTGCTCCTTGTAGTAGCTATGTTCTGGAATATTTAAGTAAATACTTTAAAATAACTATTGTTTATTATAATCCTAATATTAGTCCTTATGACGAATACAAGAAAAGGTTAGCTGAACAAATAAGATTAATAAATGAAATGAAAAGTATAAACAAAATATCTTTATTAGAGTGTAGCTATGATAACGAGGTATATGAAGAAGAAATAAAGGGATTAGAATTAGAACCTGAACGTGGTAGTAGATGTTTAAAGTGTTATCATCTAAGACTTGAATATACTGCTAAACTTGCTAAAGAAAAGGGCTTTGATTATTTTGGTACTACTTTAAGTGTTAGTCCTTATAAGAGTTCGGAAGTTTTAAATAGGATAGGAGAAGAACTTTCTTGTGTATACAATATTCCATACTTATACTCTGATTTTAAGAAAAAAGAAGGTTATAAAAGATCAATAGAACTTTCCAAAATTTATAATTTATATCGTCAAGATTATTGTGGATGTAAATATTCAAAAAGAAAAGATATCAACGACTGATATCTTTTTATATTAATCTCATTTCTGATTCATCATAGAATTTTTTCTTAGGGTCAATGCGATCATAAAATAATATTCCATTTAAATGATCTATTTCATGTTGAAAAGCGATTGACAAATCTTCACGTGCTCTAATTCTTATTTTATTACCATCTTCATCATAACCTTCAACAGTAACTCTAGCATATCTAGGCACATGTCCTTCAACTTCACGATTAACACTTAAGCAACCTTCACCAGCTTCAGCAGCAATCATTTCTTCAGAATTACTTACAATAACAGGATTAATTACAACATAGTTATCAAAAGTGTTTTCTTCTACTTCATGAACAATAATGATAATACGTTTTTTAATTCCTAATTGTGGAAAAGCAACCCCCATACCAGGTCGTAGATCATACTTTTTTTCATATTCTTCTATTTGACTATATGTTAAATGATCAATAGCTTGTTGTATCAATTTTTTTTCATCTTTTGAGATAGGAAAAGTAGCATCTTCACTAATTTGTCTTAATATTGGTTCTTTTTCATCTAATATATTTAATTTTTTAAACATTAATACCAACTCCGATATATATTGTACCACAAAATAGAAAAAAAGGAAGTAAAAACTTCCTATCTTTGAGTTGGTCCGAATGCACGAGCACCAATAACAATAACTAAAAGAATGAATAATACTAGGATTATAGCAGCACCGTATCCAGTACCATAACCGCCACCGTAGTTGCCACCACATCCACAAGCATTACCATATCCTTGGTAACCACCATAGTAATACATAGAATTCCTCCTTTTCCTAATATAGTTTATTAATTCTAAGCAAAAATGCATATATATATGACCTATATTTTATAAAATAGTAAATTTATTTTTAAAATTTGCGATAAATGTGTTATTATATTTATAGTAGGTGGATATATGAGAAACACAATAAGACAAATACGAAAAAATTTTAGAGATATGGATAAACCATTATTTTTTGTTACTATCGCAATGTTTATATTTGGACTTTTAAGTATAGTATCTGCTTCAAGTAGAGAAGCTGTAGTTAGATATGGTTCAACTTTATATCATTATTTTTGGCGTCAACTTGCCATGTTAATAATAGGTTTTATTTTATCACTTTTTATTATTAATATTCCATCAAAAAAATATAAGGGATTTGCAGTAATTGGTTTTATTGGTATAAATGCTTTATTAGTATACTTATGGTTGTTTGGATCTGCTCATAAAGGAGCTCAAAACTGGTTATATATCCCTGGCTTTGGAACATTTCAACCCAGCGAGTTTGCAAAACCCATTATTATAGTATGCTTATCTTTATTATTTGAAAAATTTTCTAAAAAATTAAATGATCCTAAGTGTCCAAAATGGGATATGATAGGTATGATTTTATTTGCAGGATTATCATCTGCTGCGATAATATTTCTTCAAAAGGATTTAGGTACAATGATGATTATTGTTGCTATATTTGGGGTAATGTTTTTAGCTAGTCCTATTTTAAAAGAAGATAAAATAAAAACAATAGGTATTTTAGTAGTAGTCGCACTTATCGGTATACTGGGAATGAAAGCTATAAAAGGATATGTTTTAACAGAGGCACAAATGGCTCGTTTTAATTTCTTTAATCCATGTACAAGATATGAAAAAGGTGGTTATCAAGTTTGTAATGGATTTATAGCTTTGAATGATGGTGGTTTATTAGGCTTAGGAATAGGAAAAAGTAAACAAAAATATTCATATATAGCAGAACCACACACAGACTCTATATTTGCAATCATTGGTGAAGAGTTAGGCTTCGTTAGAAGTAGTATTATTTTTATTGCTTATATTTTTATTTTATATCGCATTTTAATGCTTTCTAGTAAAGCTAGTACAATACGTGGCAAATATATATGCCTAGGAGTTGCTGTTTATTTATTTGCCCATATATTCTTAAATTTAGGTGGTATATTAGGAATTATTCCCCTAACCGGGGTACCACTACCATTTTTATCTTATGGTGGTTCATTTACAATATCATTTATAGTTGCGCTTACACTTGTACAAAGAACAGCAATTGAAACTAGTAGGACTAAAATAAGTTTGTAATTAAGTAAAATGTAATACGCAAAATTAACTCTAAAAAAGGTACTTAAATTATTAAGTATCTTTTATTTACAATTAAATACTAGGAGTTAACTTTGCCTAAAAAAGTAATATATATACACCATTTATTAGCAAAATGTGGTATAATTAATACAGGTGGTAGTATGACTATTAGTGAAGTAGACAAGACAAAAGTAACGCCTATGATGAGGCAATATATAGATATTAAAGAACAAAATCCTGATGTTATTTTATTTTTTCGATTAGGAGATTTTTATGAAATGTTTTTTGAAGATGCAATAAATGTTTCTCATGAATTGGAACTTACTTTAACTGGAAAAAGTGCAGGACTAGATGAAAAAATTCCAATGTGTGGTATTCCTCATCATGCTGCTAATGTATATATAGAAAAGTTAATTGATAAAGGATATCGTATTGGAATATGTGAACAGTTAGAAGATCCTAGAAATGTTACTAAAGGTATTGTTAAACGTGATATAGTTCAAATAATTAGTAAAGGTACTGTAGTAGATAGTGAAAACTTAAATGAAAAAGAGAATAATTATATTGGTGATGTGATTGACTTTGAACATGCTTATGTTCTAAGTTATTCCGACATATCTACTGGTGTTATTTATACTGAATTAGTTGAACATAATATTTCCAAATTGGTAAGTGAAATTGTTAGTATAGGAATCAAAGAAATAATTACTAATAATAAATTAGATCAAAATATAATTAGTTTATTAAATAACCAATTTAAAATAAGTGTTACAAAAATAGATGATATTGACGATATTAAAGAGTATGAGTATATTTATAAAAATTTAAATGATATTAGATATATTACATCAATTAAACATTTACTTACTTATATAACTAATACACAAAAAAGAAATCTTGCTCATATGCAGGAAGCTATTGTGAAAGAAACAAATAAAGCATTAAAAATGGATATTCATACTAAAAGAAATTTAGAGTTAACAGAAACCTTACGTTTAAAACAAAGAAATTATTCTTTAATATGGTTGTTAGATAAAACAAAAACAGCTATGGGTTCACGTATGCTTAAAAACTATATTGAAAATCCTTTAATAGATAAAAAAGAAATTGAAGAAAGATACAATATAGTTGAAACACTACTTCAAGAATTTATTTTAAAAAGTGATTTGCAAGAAGCACTATTTGAAGTATATGATTTAGAAAGATTAAGTGGACGTGTTGCTTTTGGTAATGCGAATGCGAAGGATTTATTACAACTTAAAAATTCGTTACGAGTTTTACCTAAAATAAAAGATATTCTTGATAAAATAAAGTATAAGGAAACTATTGATACTTTGCCTGAACTTTTTGATTTACTTGAAGAAAGTATTTATGAGAATCCTCCAATATCAATTAAAGAAGGATATTTAATTAAGGAAGGATATAATAAAGAATTAGATGAACTAAAGGACTTACGTAAAGGTGGTAAAGATTTTGTTGCGCGCTTTGAAGCTGAAGAAAAAGAAAGAACTGGTATTAAAAATTTACGTGTTGGATATAATAGAGTTTTTGGTTATTATATTGAAGTTAGTAAAGGTAATACAAATTTAATTAAAGATGAATATGGATACGAGAGAAGACAAACTTTAAGTAATTGTGAAAGATATATAAGTCCAATATTGAAAGAAAAAGAGGCATTAATATTAAATGCTGAAGAACGTATAATTGATTTAGAATATAATTTATTTTTAGCTATTAGAGATAAAGTTAAAACATTTATCCCTGCTTTACAAAAAATTTCAAAAATTATTAGTGAAATAGATGTTTTACAATCATTTGCAACAGTAACAGAAGAAAATAATTATGTACGTCCTTTAATAAGTGACGAAAGAGAAGTAGAAATAATAGATGGCAGACATCCTGTTGTAGAAAAAGTATTAGATGGTGACATTTATGTTCCTAATGATGTAATATTAGATAAAAATACTAATATACTTTTAATAACAGGCCCTAATATGGCTGGTAAATCTACTTATATGCGTCAATTTGCTATAACGGTTATAATGGCTCAAATTGGTTGTTTTGTTCCTGCTAGAAGCGCTAAACTGCCAATATTTGATGCTATATATACAAGAATAGGGGCTAGTGATGATTTAGTTAGTGGCGAATCAACATTTATGGTAGAAATGATTGAAGCTAATTACGCGATTAGTAATGCTACAGAAAATAGTTTAATTTTATTTGATGAGTTAGGAAGAGGAACAGCAACATTTGATGGAATGGCTCTAGCTCAATCAATTATTGAATATATTCATAATGAAATAGGCGCTAAAACATTATTTTCAACCCACTATCATGAATTAACTGACCTTGAAGAAAAATTAGAACATTTAAAAAATATTCATGTTAGTGCACGTGAAGAAAATGGTAATATAACATTTCTTCATAAAATAAAACAAGGTAGTGTTGATAAAAGTTATGGTATTCATGTAGCGCGTCTTGCTAATTTACCGGATGCTTTAATTAAAAGAGCTGATGATATTTTAAAAATATATGAAGCTAAAGAGAAAAAAAGAGATATTAAAATACAAGAAACTTTGCCACTTGACGAGGTAATAATCAAAGAAAAAGAATCTAAGGTGGAAGAAGAATTAAAAAATATTAATCCTTTAGAAATAACACCACTTGATGCTTTAAATATATTGTATAAACTAAAAGAAGAAGTAAAAAATAAATAAGGAGGGTTCTTATGAAAATTTTAAAACGTGAAAATTGGTGGATATGGTTACTTTTAACGCTCTTTTCACAAGGAAGCAGTACTTTAGTTTTAGGAGCACTTTTAGATGTTTATAAAAAAGATGCATGGTATGCTAATTGGAAATATTGGGTAATAGGACTTGTGTGTTTTATTTTTCCAGCTACAATAATGTTATCAATATTTACTATTCAAATATTATGTCAAACAGCTGCTAAACTAGATGTACAAGGTAAAGAAATATATTTAAGTCCATATTTATGGTTACTTGCATGTATTATTCCTTTTATTGGATGGGCATGTATAGCAATAGGCTTAATTTATTTAGAAATAGCTATTTTAATTGCTCTTTACCAAGGAAAAGCTGAAAAGTATATTAAATAAAGGCAAACACTTGCCTTTTTCTTTTTTATCTACTATAATAAGCAATATTATTTTTGAAAGAGGGCCTGATTATGGAAAATAAAGAGAGATTAGAAAAAAATTCTGAGGCAATTATACATTTACAGAGATATATTAGTAGCCAACGTATGAAGATTAAAAACCTTGAAGAGGTTGATAAGGAATTTATTGAGAAACATATTAAAAGTTTAGAAATTTTAAAAAGCAGTATAGAAAAAGCTCCAGCTTTTAAGCAACAACTAATAAAAAAGATGATTATTTATGTAATTATTTCAGTTGTTCCAATCTTATTTTCAGGGATAGCTCTTTTTTTCACGCCTTCAGCATTATTAACCATTCTTATGACTTTAAATATTTTTTTAGCTAATTATAATATTATTTCTGATTTGAAAAAAATAATTCATTTAAATAGCATGATTAAAAATTATGATGTTAATAAAATAGATGATTCTATAAGAATGTGTGAAGCATTATTAGAAAATGTAAATGCTACAATTAAAGAATTAGAAAAAGAGGTAGAAAGTAGTAAAAAATGCGTTAATGATATTCTTTTAGAATCAAAGAATATAAGGATAGCTGAAAATCAAAAAGCAAATTTAGAAGAAAGAACAGATTTAGAAGATGAATTAGAAAAAGGAACACAGTTTACTAAAAAAATAAAATAATAAATTTAATAAAAAGAGATAGGTAATTCTCTTTTTTTGTGATAGAATGATTATAGGTGGTTTTATGGAACAATTAAATAGAAGTGAATTAAGAAAAAAAATTATGACTATTTTATATCAAATTAATATATATGAAAAAAATAAAATTAAATTTGATGTTGATAGTGTTATAAAAGAAGTATGTGAAATAGATAATGAATTTGTTAAAGATATGGTTTATGGAGTTATTACTTACAAAAACGATATTGATGAACTTGCTAATAAATATTTAAATAATTGGACAATAGATCGTTTAGGTAATACTGATCAAGCTATTCTTAGAATGGGAATCTATGAACTTGTTTATACTGATACACCAGAAGTAGTTGCTATTAATGAGGCTATTGAACTTGCCAAATTATATAGTGATGATGATGTTAAAAATATGATTAATGGGGTTATGGATAAGATATATCATAGTAAGAAGGATTAGTATGAATAATAATGATAAATATTTAACAATTACTGCTATTACGAGATATTTAAAATATAAATTAGACTCTGATGAGCATTTAAAATGTGTTTTTCTAAAAGGTGAAATATCTAACTTTAAAGCTCATACAACAGGTCATTTATATTTTTCTTTAAAAGATGAAACTAGTAAAATAAATGCGATTATGTTTTCAAGAAGTGCAACTAAATTAAATTTTCATCCTAAAGATGGTGATAAAGTATTAGTGGTTGGTAGAATTAGTGTTTATGAAGCTACAGGTAATTATCAAATATATGTAGATGAAATGCTTGAAGATGGAGTAGGTAATTTATATGTTGCTTTTGAAAAACTAAAACAAGATTTAGCTAAAGAAGGCTTGTTTGATGAAGCAAAAAAGAAGAAATTACCTAAAATACCAACTCGTATTGGAATTGTAACAGCACCAACTGGTGCGGCTATTAAAGATATTATTTCAACAATTAGAAGAAGATTTCCTTTGTGTGAAACAATTCTTTTTCCAAGTTTAGTACAAGGAGAAAATGCTGCTCCTGATATTGTAAAAAATATAAAACTAGCTAATACTTATGATTTAGATGTTTTAATTGTTGGTCGTGGTGGTGGATCTATTGAAGACTTATGGCCATTTAATGAAGAAATTGTTGCCCGTGCTATATATGAATCAAGAATTCCTATTATAAGTGCTGTAGGACACGAAGTTGATTTTACGATTGCTGATTATGTGGCGGATCTTCGTGCTCCAACACCAACTGGCGCAGCTGAAATTGCCGTTCCTAATATAGTTGATGTTAAGAAACATTTAGAACAATTAAAAATAAGAGCTAACGAAAATATATACAAACAAGTAAATTATAATAAATTATTATTAGATTCTGTAAAGAATTCATTTGTGATAAAAAATCCTATGATTATGTATGAAAATAAAAAACAAAATCTTGATATGATAATAGAACGAATCAAAAATATAATTACTAGCAAATTAGATGAAAATAAACATAAATTTAATATTTTAAAATCTAATTATCTTTTAAACAATCCATTAGAATTATATAAAAATAAACAAATAAAATTAGACAATATTATAGATAAACTTAATTTAGTTAATCCTTTAAATACTTTAAAAAGAGGTTATACTTTAACATATAAGGATAATAATATTATTAAAAATATTGATAATTTAAAAATAAATGATAAAATAACAACACGTTTAGAAAGTGCAATTATAGAATCAGAAATAACTAATATTATGGAGGTACAAAGTGGAAAATAAAGAAAAGAAATTTGAAGATAAGATTAAAGAATTAGAAACAATTATTAATGAACTAGAAAGTGGAAACATTGATTTAGAAGAATCAATTAATAAATATACAGAGGCCATGAAACTAGTAAAAGAATGTGATGATAAGTTAAAAAATATTGAAAAACAAGTAAGTAAGATTGTTATGGAAAATGGCGAAGAAAAAGATTTTGAAATAGATGAATAGAAAAGATAATTATTACTAAATAGAAGTTAAGTACCATAGTGGTACTTTTTTCATATTGTCACTAACTAGTCACTTACGTTATAATATAATTAATCTGTAAAGGAGATGTTTTATGGAAATATTAAGAGTAGAAAATTTAACTAAAATATATGGAAAAGGAACTACTAAAGTTGTAGCTTTAGATGATGTTTCTTTTAAAGTAGATAAAGGAGAGTTTGTTGCGATAGTAGGAGCTAGTGGTTCTGGAAAGTCCACACTTCTTCATCTTATTGGGGGAGTTGATAGACCTACTAAGGGAAAAGTATATATTGATGGTAATGATATATATGATTTAGATGATGATAAACTAGCTATATTTAGAAGAAGACAAATAGGGCTTATATATCAATTTTATAATCTAATACCAATTTTAAACGTAGAAGAAAATATTACTTTACCTTTAGAACTTGATCATCAAAAGGTAGATGTTTTAGAACTTAAAAATTTACTTAAGACTTTAGGACTTGAAAATAGAAAAAATCATTTACCTAATGAGCTTTCGGGAGGGCAACAACAAAGAACTTCGATAGGAAGAGCACTTATTACTAATCCTGCGATTATTTTAGCGGATGAACCTACTGGTAACTTAGATTCAAAGGCAAGTGATGAAATAGTTGATTTGTTAAAAAAATCAAATAGAGACTATAATCAAACAATAATTATGATTACACACAATTTAGAAATAGCAAAGAGTGCAGATAGAATTATAAAATTAGAAGATGGGAAAATAGTTAAGGAGGTGTAGTATGAATATTCTTAACCGTTTAACCCAAAAAAATTTAAAACTAAATAAAAAAAGAACAATTGTTACTATTGTAGGAATTATTCTTTCAGTTGCACTTATTACCGCGCTTTCTAGTTTAGTTGTAAGTTTTAGAAAGAGTTTAGTTTACTTTGAAAAGATGTTACGTGGTAATTTTCATTATGGATACTTAAATGTTTCCTATGATGATTTAAAATATTTTAAAAATAATCCTAATATTGAATCGTATTATGTAACTGGCAATATTGGATATGCCGAGTTAAAAGAAAGTCAAAATAAGTCTAAACCATATATATTTGTATTAGGAATGAATGATTATGCTTTAAAAAATAGTGGTTTAGAACTTATTGATGGTAAATTACCAGAAAATGAAGGAGAAATAGTTATTCCAAATCACTTAAGAACCAATGGACGTGTTAAAAACTATAATATTGGGGATACCATTAAATTAACAATTGGAAAAAGAATGTTTGATGGAAGAGAATTAGATCAAAATACTATGTATTATGGTAGTGATGATTTCAACAAGGATGCTGAAGTGTTTGAACCTTCTTTCGAAAGGGAATATAAAATTGTAGGAATTGTTGAAAGACCAAGTTATAATATTGAACCTTATTCAACCCCTGGTTTTACTTTTATTACATATCTAAAGGATAGTAATGTTAGTTCATATAATGTTTATACAAGATATACAAAAAATGGAATAAAAAACCAATATAAAGTGACTGCTAATATATTAGGAATAGATGAAAATTTATTTGTTAAAACTAAGGGTGGTAGTGAACCAATTGATGAAGAAACGTTTGATAAGCTTAGAGACGAACTAGAAAAAGCTAAGTATGAAATGACAACAAATGATTATTTAGTAAGTTTAGAATATTTAACTACTGGTGATAATACTCTTAATTTCTTGTATACAGTTGCAGGAATAGTAACAATTATTATAATAGTTACTTCTGTTTATTGTATTAAGAATAGTTTTGATATATCAATTACTGAAAAAACAAAACAATATGGAATGTTAAGAAGTGTTGGAGCAATTAGTAAGCAAATAAAGAGAAATGTTTTATATGAAGCATTTATATTAGGTATTATAGGTATTCCTATAGGTATTTTAAGTGGAATTCTAGCTGCATTCATCTTAATTCAAGTATCTAATCATTTACTTGGTGCTACTATACAAATAAGACTTATATTTTCAATTTCTTTTATATCTATTGTTATATCTATTTTACTAAGTATATTAACTATTTATCTTTCAGCACGTAAAAGCGCTAGGAGAGCATCTAAAATATCACCTATAACAGCTATTAGAAACAGTGGTGATATAAAGATTAAATCAAAAAAATTAAGAACACCAAAATTAATCAAAAACATATTTGGTATAGGTGGAGTAGTTTCTTATAAAAATTTGAAAAGAAGCCGTAAAAAATATCGTACTACTATTATATCTATTATAATTTGTGTCTCTGTTTTTATTGCTTTATATTCTTTTGTTAATTTAGCTTTCCGCTTCATTAAAGTAGAAATGGGGGAAATTAGTTACAATATAAATGTTAATATGTCTTTAACTAATGATAAAGAAAAATATATAACTGAAATAGTAGAATTAGATAATATTAAAAGATATTCAGTAAACAAATATTATAATTTCTATATAGATAAATCTTATATAAATGAAGACTATAAAAGTTTCGCTAATACATATAAAGATCAAGCTTTTATAAGTCTGATATCTGTAAGTGACTCCGAATATAGAAGTTATCTAAAAAAACTAAATTTAAGCTATAATGATGCAAAAGATAAAGGAATTCTTATTAATAATAGTATTATAAACACTTATGAAAATGAAGAACAAAAGAAAATAGAAACAAATATGCTAAATGTAAAAGAGAATGATAATTTAAAAGGAAACATAATTATATATACCGATAAAAAGGATGATAAAAATGATGATAAAAAGGTTTCACAAAATATAGATATTGTTAAGACAACTGATATAAGACCTTTTGGATTAGAAAATGTATATATGTATCCTATTATCATTGTAAATGAAAATTATATAAAGGATATTGATGCTAATTCGGTAGATATATTTATTGATTCAAGCAATCCAGATAAACTTCAAGATGAAATAGACAAGTTATTATCAACAGAGGAATATAATCTAAATAATATAGCTAAAAGTGCTAGAGAAATGAATTCACTTTACACATTAATTGCTATTTTCTTATATGGATTTATAGCTGTTATTGCTCTTATTGGGATAACAAACATCTTTAATACAATTACAACTAATATGGAACTTAGAAGCAGAGAATTTGCTACCTTAAAGAGCGTGGGAATGACAAAAAAAGAGTTTAATCGTATGATTCGCTTGGAAAGCTTCTTCTACGGAATGAAGTCACTACTAATTGGTCTTCCTATAGGTATATTCTTATCTTATTTGATATTTAAAGCACTTACATCTGGATCTTTAGTAATTAAATATCAATTGCCTTGGGGAGGAATAATCATTAGTGTACTTGCTGTATTGATCTTAATTTTCTTTATTATGAGATATTCAATTAATAAAATTAATAAACAAAACGTAATAGAAACAATAAGAAATGAAAACATTTAAAAAGGGATTTATCCCTTTTTATGTTATAATTTAAGTAGGTGATAAAAATGAATATATTACTAATTGAAGATAACGAAAGTATTATAAAAGGTTTAGAATATGCTTTTAAACAAAATAATTTTAATTTAGTATATAAAAGTGATTTAAAAAGTGCTAAAGAGTATTTGATAAAAAACAAACCCAATATTATAATCTTAGATATATCACTACCAGATGGTAATGGATATATATTTTATAAAAACAATATTAAAGAAAAGAAAATACCAACTATTTTTTTAACTGCTAATGATGATGAAGATAATATTGTTAATTGTTTGGAAGATGGAGCAGAAGATTATATTACAAAACCATTTTCAACTAGAGAATTAGTTGCTCGTATTAACAGAATACTTTCTAAAAATAAAAGTAATAATATAATTAACGTTAAAGATATAACATTTGATTTAGATAAAATGGAAGTTTATAAAAATAATGATAAAATTAATCTGACAAGTTTAGAGCTTAAAATTTTAAGTTTACTTTTTGAAAATATTAATAAAGTAATTACTAGGAATTATATAATAGAAAATATTTGGAAATGGACTGGTAATGATGTAAATGACAATACTGTTACTGTTTATTTAAAACGAATTAGAGAAAAATTAGATTCTGATATTATTATTACTCTAAAAGGAATTGGATATAGGATTGATGAACATGAATAATAAAGTATATTTAAAAAAATATTTAAGACTAATTATCATTTTAAGTATTATATCAATTATTAGTTTTACGATAATATCTGGGATACAATATAAGAAATATAAAGATAATTTTAATAATAAAATTAATGGTATTATGAACTTGGTTTTAGATAAAAATCCCGATATAACTAAAGATGAACTATTTGATATATTAATTTCAGAAGATAAGTATGATAATATGCTAAAAGAATATGGTTATGATTTAAATAACAATGACCTAATTAAAGAAAATGAATTAACTTTTAAGCATCAATTAGTGTTTAATATAATTGTTCTTATTATAACATGGTTAATAATAATTATAATATTTTATTTATATGATCATAATAAAGAAAAGAAAATTAGAAAAATAACCGAATATATAAAAGAAATAAATAAACGTAATTATAAAATAGATATTGATGATAATAATGAAGATGAATTATCTATTTTAAAAAATGAGCTTTATAAAACAACAGTTATGTTAAGAGAACTTGCCGATAATTCTCTTAATGACAAAAAAGAATTAAAGAAAGCTTTAGAAGATATTTCTCATCAATTAAAAACACCTCTTACATCAATTATAATTATGCTTGATAATATCATTGACAATCCTAGTATGGATGATAAAACTAAACTAGATTTTATTAACGATATTAAAAGAGAATCATTAAACATAAACTTTTTAGTGCAAGCTATTTTAAAGTTATCAAAATTTGATGTTAATGTTATTAAGTTTGATAATAAAGATAATGATTTAAATAAAATTGTTAAAGAAACTGTTAAAAA
The DNA here is from genome assembly GCA_900544605.1 of uncultured Mycoplasmatota bacterium. Taxonomy (GTDB): domain Bacteria; phylum Bacillota_I; class Bacilli_A; order RF39; family UBA660; genus SIG204. Next base: position 59,429 of record UQVP01000002.1, read on the forward strand.
TGTCTCTAGCATTTGTGATTTAAAAAATGTTTTAATAGAAGTAAGTTATTGTGATAAAGCAATTATCAATTTTGATTATAAATGGCAAATAGAAGCAATTAGTAATGTTTTAAAAAATGCGATTGAACATTCAAAAGAATTTAGTACTGTTAAAATAAAACTAGAAAATAATAAATTATATGCAAAAGTTTCCATCATTGATAATGGTGTTGGTATTGATAAAGAAGATTTAAAACATATATTTGAAAGATTTTATAAAGGAAAAAATTCCTCTAAAGATAGTGTAGGAATTGGTCTTGCACTTGCTAAATCAATTATAGAAGCAAGTAATGGTCTTATTGATGTAAAATCAAAAAAAGATGAAGGTACTATATTTGAAATAAAATATTTTAAATAATAGTATTGACAAAAGTGATATTTTTATATATATTTAAAGAGACGTTTTGCAAAGAATCTACAATTTAATAATTACAACAGAGTATCTACATAGAAATATGTGGTTTTTTGCGTTATATGAAAACATTTGTTGATTCTTTGCGTGGAGAGGAGTTGATAAAATGTCATTCATCACGGTTAGGCACATAAACAAAACTTTTAAGGTGCCTATAAAATCAGAGGGAAAATTTAGTACTCTGAGAGACTTCTTTAATAGAAAGTATAGATATATTAAAGCTATTGATGATATATCATTTTCTATTAAAAAAGGAGAAATAGTTGGATATATCGGTCCAAATGGAGCTGGTAAAAGTACAACTATTAAGATTCTTTCGGGAATATTAGTTCCGGATAGCGGTAACGTAATAATAGATAAAAAAGTTCCGTGGACTAATAGAAAAGAATACGTCTCTGAAATTGGTGTAGTGTTTGGGCAGCGTAGTCAATTATGGTGGGATATTCCGGCTATAGATTCATTTAATCTTTTGAAAGATATTTATAAGCTTGATGATAAAGAGTATAAAAAAACATTAAATGAATTAATTGCTTTGTTAAATCTTAAAGATATTATAAATGTTCCAGTTCGACAATTAAGTTTAGGCTCAAGAATGAGATGTGAAATAGCCGCATCACTTCTTCATAAACCTAAAATTTTATTTCTTGATGAACCAACGATAGGTTTAGATGCAGTTTCTAAAAAGATTGTTCGTGAATTTATTAAAAAGATTAACAAAAAAGATAAAGTAACTATCATTTTAACTACACACGATATGAGTGATATTGAAGCTCTAGCTAAAAGAATTATTTTAATAGGGAAAGGAAAAGTTTTATATGATGGGACTTTATCTAAACTAAAGAAAGAATATGATTATTTAAGAAAAATTAAAATAGATACCAAAGATAAAATAAGTGTAGATGAAGACTATGTAGTTTCACAAACTAATACTAAAGATAGTATAGAATTTGTTATAGATATCAGAAAGACAGAAATTAGTAGTTTTATAAACTTAATCTCATCCAAAATATCAATTATTGATATAGATGTTGATAGTGGAAATATTGATGAACTAATCGTTAGATTGTATGAGGATTTTAAAATATGAAATCATATTTATCATATTTTAAGTTAAAATTCACCACAGGACTTCAATATCGAGCTGCTGCACTTGCGGGTATGGCAACACAATTATTCTTTGGTTTTGCTTTCATTTCTGTTTATATAGCTTGTTATAATTCTGGGAATAATAATCTTCCTATGGAACTTTCAAAGCTTGTCAGTTATTTATGGTTATGTCAGATATTTTTTAGTTTTACATATGTTTTTTATCGTGATAAAGAGATAATTAATATGATTATATCTGGAAACATATCATATGAACTATGTAGACCCCAAGATTTATATTTTATGTGGTGGGCTAGAATGTATGGTGATCGTCTTTCTAAAGTAGTTCTTCGCTTTTTACCTATTTTATGTATTGCACTTATACTACCAAACCCTTACAATTTAAATTTAGAAATTAGTTTATATCGCTTTTTAATTTTTATCATTATTTTTATTCTTTCAAGTATTTTAATTACATCATTGTCAGTTTTATATCATGTTATATGTATATTTACTTTAGATGATAGAGGAATTATTAACATATTTATGGTTATTGCCGATATATTGTCAGGATCTTTTGTTCCAGTTCCTTTCTTTCCAACATTTATTCAAAAAATAAATAATTATCTTCCGTTTAGGTATATTAGTGATTTCCCATTTAGATTTTATGTAGGAGATATTAATTTTAATGAATGTTATATTAGTATAATAGTTCAAATTATTTGGATATTTATACTTATGATAACAGGAAAAATACTTATGAAAAAAGCTTTAAAGAAAGCTGTTATACAAGGAGGATAAACATGAAATTATATTTAAAATTTTTAAACGTTCATTTCAAAAGCGCCTTACAATATAAAACATCATTTATACTATCATTTATAGCTAATATTTTTGATACTTTAGGATATTGCTTTACTATTTATTGCTTATTTAGTAAAATTGACAACATTGGAGGTTTTAATTTATACGAAGTGTTATTAACATTTGCTATTATTAATTTTGGGCATTCCTTTTGTTCATCATTTTTTAGAGGTATAGATCAATTTGATGACTTAATAATTTCTGGAGGATTTGATAAACTTTTAATTAGACCGCAGAACATTTTATTACAAATATGTGGAGAGCAGATAAGTTTTACAAAAATGGCCCGTTTTATTTTTTCGACTTTAATACTAATATATGCATCAATAAAAATTGAAATAAATTGGAGTATCTTGAAATTGATAACTTTGTTACTTATGATCATCAGCTCTGTTATTGTGTTTTTAAGTATCTTTATATTATCTGCAGCGTACTGCTTTATAACTTTTAAAGGATTAGAAGTAAGAAATGTTTTTACCGATGGTGGAAAGCACATGGCTCAGTATCCAATTGGTATATTTAATAAAGGCATAATATATTTTTTTACTTTTATTATTCCTTTAGGATTTGTTAATTATTATCCGTTATTGTTTTTAATTGGAAAAACCAATAATTATTTTGTTGCTATTTCTCCATTAATAACGATTATATATTTAATACCATCGCTTTTTATTTTTTACAAAGGCGTCAAAAAATATTCTAGTGTTGGTTCATAATTAATACCACTTTTTTCTTCTAATAATAAAAACATAAATCAACATAATATTAATGTAGTCTGTGTTATGTAAAGGAGATGTTTTATGTTTTTTAAAAAATTTAAAAAAGCATGTCTAACGCTTCTTCTTTCACTATTTATTATTCCAATAAATGCACTTGCTTATTCAGATTACATTATCGCTGGTGGAGAGAATATCGGTATAGAGATTAAAGCAAAAGGAATTATCGTTGTTGGTGTTTATAAAGTAGGAGATAATTATCCTGCAAGTGAAGCCGGAATAAAAGTAGGAGATATTATTACAAGTATCAATGATGAAGTAGTCGCAAATATCTCTGATTTATCTTCAAAAATAAATACTCGTGGTGATGATAATATTAAAATTGGATATGTAAGAGACAATATTAGTGATTATACCAATTTAAAATTATATAAAGATAACGATGTTTATAAAACTGGATTATATGTAAAAGATTCTATTTCTGGAATAGGAACGTTAACATATATAGATCCTAACACTCGTCTTTTCGGTGCTTTAGGACATGAAATAATAGAAAAAAGCACTGGTAAAATATTAGAAGTAAAAGATGGTAAAATATATGCGTCTAGTGTAACTAATATTGAGCCAAGTGTTAATGGTGTTCCAGGCGAGAAAAACGCTAAATTAAATAGTGATGAAGTATTAGGAGATATCTTTGAAAACACGAGTAAAGGAATATTTGGTAATTACAAATTAGAAACAAATACTGGTAAAATATATAAAGTAGGAAAAATATCTGATATAAAAAAAGGAGACGCTATTATCAGAACTGTTATTGATAAAGACAATGTAGAAGAATTTGCTATTAATATTATTAAAATAAATAATAGTGGTGAAACAAAAAATATTGTTTTTGAAATAACAGATAAAAATTTACTTGAAAAAACTGGTGGTATAATTCAAGGAATGAGTGGATCACCTATCATTCAAGGTGATTTTATTATTGGAGCAGTAACCCACGTTGTAGTTGATGATACTACAAAGGGATATGGAATATTAATTACTAACATGTTAGAAGAAGCAGAAAACTAGATTTCTAGTTTTCTTTTTGCTATAATATGTATCATGAAGAAGTTTAAAAAAATATATATAGAAATAACAAATAAATGTAACTTAAATTGTTCTTTTTGCTCCAAAAGCAATAAAAAGAAAAAAGAAATGAGTACAATTGAATTTGAAAATGTATTAAAAAAGATAGATGCTTATGCAGATTACATCTATTTACACGTGAAAGGAGAACCTTTATTACATTCTCATTTTAACGATATTTTAACTCTTAGTAAAAAGTATCACAAACAAGTTAATATTACTACAAATGGCACTTTATTAAAGTCTAAATTGTTTGATATAGTAAATTCAAATGTTGTAAGACAAATAAATATTTCGATGCAAAGTATGGTTAATGAAAACTATTTGAATGATATTTTAGAAAGTGTAAAATATATTTTAAGTAATTCAAATATTCAAATTGTTTTAAGATTTTGGGCTTTAGAAAATAATCAGTTTTCTAATTTACAAAAAGATATTATCATGAAGATAATTAAATATTTTAAGCTTGATGCTAACATCATAAAAGATATAAAAGAAAAAAATAATATTACTTTATGTGAAAGATTATATTTAAATAAAGAATCTTTATTTGTTTGGCCATCACTTGAAAATGATTATTATAATGAAGTAGGGAAGTGTTATGGACTTAAAACACACGTTGGAATACTTGCAGATGGTACTGTAGTTCCTTGCTGTTTAGATTCTGAAGGAATAATTGCTTTAGGCAACATATTTAATGAAAACTTTGATGATATTATTAATTCAAAGCGTAGTCAGGATATGATTAAAAATTTTAATAATAATAAAGTATGTGAGTTATTATGTAAAAAATGTAGTTTTAAAGATAAATAAGGAGTGATTTCATGATATATATAACAGTAGATAAACACGCAAATTTTTATGAAGTATATAATTTTTGTGAAGAAGAAAAAACAAATATAAATGATTTAATGATAATTTTAGGTGACGCTGGGATAAACTATTTTAATGATGAAAGAGATTATAAATTAAAAAACAAATTAAAAGAATGTAATATAACTTTTTTCTGTGTACACGGAAATCATGAAGAAAGACCAGAAAATATTAAAACTTATAAGAAAAAGAACTTTTGTAATGGAATAGTATATTATGAAGAAGAATATCCAAATATACTATTTGCTAAAGATGGAGAGATATATAATTTAGATAATAAAAGTGTTTTAACTATAGGTGGAGCATATTCTGTAGATAAAGAATATCGATTAATCTTTGGTTATCAGTGGTATGAATCAGAACAACCAAGTGAAGAAACTAAAAAGAAAATACTTGATATTGTTAATAAAAATAAAGATGTTGATATTGTATTAAGTCATACTTGCCCTTATAAATATATACCTAGAGAAGTATTTTTATCTGGAATAGATCAATCAAAAGTTGATAATAGTACTGAGTATTTCTTGGATGAAGTTGAAAATAAATTAATATATAAAAAATGGTATTGTGGCCACTATCATACAGAAAAACAAATAGGTAAAATAGAATTTATGTTTAATACAATTAAAAAGTTTGACGATAAAAAATGAGAAAATTAATTCTCATTTTTTAAGTATCCATATTTTTTCATTGCACTCTCTACTTGCTTATATCTTTGATTAGCTAAATTTTTATTAACATTAGGAGAATAAACAGAAGGAGCAGCAGGAAGTCCTGCTAACATAATGGCTTCTTCTAGTGTTAAATCGTTCGCACTTTTACCATAATAACCTTTGCTAGCGTTTTCAATTCCATAGTATCCATCGCCAAAGTAAATAATATTAACATATAATTCTAAAATTTCATTTTTAGTAAGTTTTTTTTCTAAATCTAGAGCTACAAATAATTCTGCTACTTTGCGAGTAAATTCTTTTTTTTGACTAAAATACATATTTTTAGCTAGTTGTTGAGTTATAGTACTGCCACCCATTCCTAACGATTTAGTTTTAATATTAGAGAATAGTGCTCCAAAAGTTGATATTAAATCAATTCCTTTGTGCTTATAAAACCTGTGATCCTCAACTGCAATAACCGCATCTTTATAATATTTTGATACATCTTCAATTTTTATATAATTGTCTTGCATTTTAATGCTATTAATTTTTTCTTCAATTGATATTTCATTTATTGCAGCTTGATAAGTAATGTATCCCTTATAAAATATTACATTACATATAACAAGAAAAGCAATAAAGATTAGTAGTAAAATTTTAATTATAGGATTTAGAGGTTTTCTTTTTTTCTTTGCCATAAATACCACCTAATATAATTATATCTCATATAAGTATTAAAACAAATAAAAGATAATAAAAAAAATTATTGCTTTACAATAATTTTAAATAAAGATAATTGTTGCTACAAAAGATCCTATCATTACAAGCAACATTATCCAAACTACTATTTTTTGAACTTTTTTATCCATAATGCACCTCAACATAATTATAATACATTTTAAAGTTTTTTGGAATATAAATAATTTACTTTCATATTTTTAATTAGAGGTGAATCATGAAAAAAGTAACGGACAAGTTCAAAATAACTATTAAACATAATAAAAAAGTAATATTCTTTCTAGGAATAATAGCTGTAATAGCCATAATATTTGGTTCATTATTTAGTGTTATGTTAAATGAAAGTGATAAAAATTTAACTCTGGAGTATATAAATAATTTTTTTGAAAATATCAAAAATAATAATTTAAATTATATTTTAGCTTTAAAAAATGGTAGTATAAGTTCTCTAGGTTTTATTTTAATAGTGTGGCTTTTGGGAGTATCTATAATTGGAATGCCTATAGTGTTATTTATGTATTTTTCAAAATTTTTTGTAATAGGATTTTCTATTTCAAGTATTATTAAGGGTTATGGTCTTAAAGGATGTTTACTTAGTTTTGCTTACATATTTCCTCATCATATCATATACATTATAGTTTATACTATTTTAACTGTATATTCTATTAAGATGTCTATTAAACTCATTTCAACGATTATAAAAAAAGATAAAATAGATTTTAAACCTATTATTAATAAATATCTTTTAGTACTTTTATTATCTGCTATTATTGCTGTTTTAACGCTTCTTTTTGAAGTGTTTATTACTCCTAAATTTATTAACCTTATTTTATTATTAGTAAAATAGGGGAGAAAGACAAGAAAAATCATCTTGTCTTTTACTTTACACTTGACAATTGACATAGAAGTGTTAAAATGATAATAGGAGGTTTTAAGAATATGGAAAGATTAAACGAAATATTACATGAATTAGGTATCTCAAAAGTTAAACTAGCCAAATTTTTAGGAGTTTCTAGACAAATGATTTATAATTATTTAGAACTAGATGATATTAACAAATGGCCAAAAGATAAAAAAGTATTATTATTAAATTTATTAGGTATTAAATCACCAGAGGAGTTAAATAATATTAAAGTAGACACCGATTATATATTAAGTGTTGAAAATAGATTAAATAGCTTGGTAGAAAGTGAACAAAGTATTCATAATGCAATGGATAAATCTATTTATGAAGGATTAGGTAAAAGTCAAAAGGAACTTTTTCAAAATTTAATAGATATTATTAAAGAAAAATTAGATGATGAAAAAGATCATGAATCATATTTTGCAATGAAATATCTTTATAACTTTTTACAATCTATGAACTCTTCTGTAGAGCTTAAATACATGTTAGCGTATGTTGCTAAAGCCACAGGATTTGTTAAACCAAGTGAGTTTGCTTTTAACGAAGATGAACAATTTACTTTTGAAGCTATTATGTTCTCTGCTATGACATTATATAATGGGGGAGGGGCTTCTAAAGCAAAATTGGCTGAATCTCACAAACGTTTTGTTGCTCATATCGAACATAAGATGGAAGAAAAAATCAGTCGTACTTTAGAGCTTAATACCATTAAAGTTCAAGCACTAAAGGAATTAAATTATACAGAAATAAATGAACAAAATGCTGCTGAAGTATTTGAAAAAATAGCTGAAATTCAATCTCGTAATGTTACAAATTAAAATAGGTTAAGACCCCTATTTTTTTGTTTACTCCCCCTACTTTAATATTTTTTTAAAAAAGGGGAGTTATATTTTAAAAATAACAACTATATAAAATATATAGATTAATTTTAAGCACTTTTTAATTTAAAAGCAATATAGTTGTTAAGCTCGATTGCTTAAAATTAATCACTAAAATAGAATATAGTTATGTAGTTATGACATACATAATAAATTATTTATAAATATAAGTTAATTTAAATTTAAAATTAAAATAATGATATTAATAACAATAAAATAAATTTATAATTCAAAATAATACTACATATGTATTATTAATTATAATTATATAAAATATACATAATATAATAGATAACTATATATATTAAAAACATTAAAAAATGCTAAAAAAGCATAAAATTATTAATTAAATTAAAATTCGAATAATGAATATTATGTTAACTTCTTATAATTAACAAATATTACCACTTATAAATAATAATAGTAGAACAATAATAATACTGGGTGATGAAAGATGAAAAAGAATAAAAAGATGGATTCAAAAAATACTAACAGTAAAACAAATAACTGCAAAAATAATTCTTGCAAAGATTGTAAAAACTGTAAGTCAAATGAAAAATCTAGCGAAGCTTCTTATGATGCCAGAGCTAAAGATTCATTAGATTTTGAATAATTACCCAAAAAAGAAGCAATATATGCTTCTTTTACTTTATTCCCTACTCTTTTATATATTAAAATTACCATTTTTAAATATTAGTTTTTTGCCTTCAATTGTATCTGCTTCTATTTCTAAATCTGATGTTCCAATCATAAAATCAACATGGTAATTAGAAATATTACAGCCTAATTTTTTAAGCTCATCTGAAGTTAAATTTTTACCATTATAAAAAGCATTTGGGAAACCTCTACCTACAGCTAAATGACAAGATGCATTTTCATCATATAAAGTTGAATTATATACAACACCTGTGTTTGAAATTGGTGAATCATAGGGAACTAATGCAACTTCTCCTAAATATTTAGTATTGTCAAAATTGTTTAAAAGATTTTTTAAATACTTCTCTCCTACTTCTGCATGACAATCAACGGCTATCCCGTTTTCAAATTTAATCCAAAAATTTTCAATTTTATTTTCATCATAGATTAAAGGCTTACTAGAATAAACTATGCCATTTGTTTCACGGTAATCAGGAGTTGTAAATATTTCATAACTAGGCATATTAACAATAACACCACTGTTTTTATCTAAATTCATCCATGTATTTTTATCAGGAATTTTAACTGTTAAATCTGTTCCTAAAGAATTTTTATAATGCATATAAGATATTTTTAAATTATTTAATTTTTCTTTATATATATTATTGCTTTTTATATAATCATTCCAAGCTTTAATTGGATCTTCTTTATCAACCATGCACATTTTCATAATAGATAAATAAAGTTTTTGATAAGCATTTGGGTCATTATTAAATACTTCTTTAGCCCATTTTTCATTAGGAAGACTAACTATGCACCATGGGAACAAATACTTAGCTACATTTTCTTTATAATATGATATTGTTTTTATTCTTTCTTTAGCTAGTTTAGTAAGTTTTTCATTGTCAATATTTTTCATTAGATTAGGAATAGTTGAAGTTAAAAATAGTAAACAGCCACCTTTTTTTGCATACTCATCCCATTTACTTCTATCAACAATTTTATTATTTTTAATGTCTTTTATATTTGTTTTTAGTAAATAATCGTGTACTTCATATAAATCATTTATATTAATATAAATATCACTAATACCTAATTCTAGCGCACGTTTTTTTACTTTTTCCGCAAATGGTAAATGTTCTTTTAAATCACAATTGATTAATAATGAATTGGTATTTTTAAAATTTAAACATCTTTTTAAAATCAAATCAATATATTTATTTTCTAATTCTGTCATTGAATAAACCTCCTTAATGCTTATTATAACATGATTAACTAGAATAAGAAATGATTAATAGCCATAAATATTATTCCTATAACAAAAAATATATAAGATAACGATTTATTTTTATAACTTAGTGATTTAGGTAATAGTTCAAAGAATGATATATAGCTCATTATTCCAGCTATCATAGCCATTAATAAACCCATAACCAGATTATTCATGAATGGTTTTAAAAAAAGAAAGGCAAGTAGTGCTCCGAATGGCTCTGATATTGCAGAAACAAGTGTATAAAACAATGCTTTTTTTCTATTTCCTGTCGAATAAAAAATAGGGACTGCAATACTTATTCCTTCTGGTATATTATGTAATGCAATGGCAATAGTTAAAGATAATCCTAAACTCAAATTGGTACTAGTAGTCATAAATGTAGCTATCCCTTCAGGGATATTATGCATAATAATAGCAAACATAGATATTATCCCTACCCTATATAAGCCTTTTTTAGAATTATTATCAACTTCAGGCATACACTTATCTATTTTTCTAGTTAATAATGCTCCTAGCACCATAAAAACAGTAATTATAAGTATTTCTATAATACTTTTATAATTTAAAAGAGTTATAGCTTCAGGAATTAGATCTAAAATAGATACAGTAAGCATAACTCCAGACGCAAAAGATAAAGAAGCTACTACTACCCTATTTGTTTTTTCTTTAAAAAAAATTAAAATGGTTCCAATCATTGTAGAAAAACCAGCTATAAAAGTTAAAAGAAAACTATATAATGTAATGGACATAGTATCACCATTTAATTATATAGCTTTTAACTAATATTATGTTTAAAATGTTATAGTTTGTACATATTAAAACAGTAAACTTGTTTTGCATATTTTATGTCAAAATCTTGACTTTTAGCATAAAATATAGTATATTATTATTGCATTTGAAGAAGTGCATCAATAAGAAAATGTTTCTCGCTCCCGGATGGTGCGAGTAATAAATTATTCCGGTCGACAATGTTTCTCGCTCTCGGGTGGTGCGAGTAATAAATTATCCCGAATGAAAATGTTTTGAAAACTTTATCTTAATTGATAGAGTTTTCTTTTACTTTATGATAAAATCATGTCAAAGGAGTTGATGTTATGAAAATACAAACTGGATATCTATATCATATTAAAGATGAATTTTTTGATATAGTAAATGATGAAAATTTAATGACTAATCATGAGCGTGGCAAAAAACGACCAACTTATTTTACTATAAAAGATAAAGATATATTATGGTTTATTCCACTTAGTAGTAAAGTAGATAAATATAAAAAGGTAGTCAGTAATAAAATAAAAAAATATGGTGTTTGTAATTCTATTCTTATCAGAGATATTTTAGGTAATGAATCAGCAATATTAATTCAAAATGCATTTCCTACATTAGAAAAATATATTGACCATGCTCATATTCTAAATAATGGAAAACCAGCTAAAGTTATTAGTTCAACTTGTGATGAAATTTTGGAAAATTTTAATCAAATGTTAAAATTGAAAAAGAAAGGATTAAATTTTTTCTTTACTGACATTGATAAAATTAAAAAACAAATGTTAGATGAGTTAAACAAAGAAAACTATATAGTGAATGGTAATAATTAGCCACTTCATTATATAGTTTTTAAGTTTTTAATTAATTTTTTCTTCTCTTTTGTAATGCGATATGATTCATTTGCTTTCTTAATAGTTAAATTAGTAACGTTTTTACTTATTTTACTGCTTTTTAAGAGACTTAACACTTTATCTTGATAATTTATATAGGCTGTTGCTAAAAGCCAAGCCATAGCCATTTCTACGTAATATTCATTAGTATTAATACTGCTTATAGTTTTTAAAACATCATCAATATATTCATCGCATAAAAAGTAATCTAAAAACATAACAATTACAAATCTTTGAATCCATATATTATTACTATTAACTTTATTCTTTAAATAATTAAATCCTATTTCTTTATTCTTTTTAAATATTTTTAAATTAGCGCAAGTTAAATCACAAGTTGCCCAGTTATCAATATTTACTAAAAAATTATTAGTGAGATTTAAAATAATATTAAAATCTATTTTTAAATATCCTAGTAATAATCCATATATCGTTTTTTCTTCATATGTTTTTAAAGTGTTTAATTTAATAAATTCAATATAATTAGTTTTACTAACTTGTTTTGCGATATCTTTTAATATTGGTGCTCTAACACCAATAAAATTTATACGATTATCTTTTAATAATCTATAATGAAATTCACGATATTTTAAATCTTTATTAACGTCTAAATAATCTAAAAATTTTTGATAATTTTCTTTGTTCCAATTATATTCAAACATTATTTACTCCTTACTATGCGGATGAGAACTATTATAGTTATCTTTTAAATGTTCGCTTGATACATGAGTATATATTTGTGTAGTAGATAAATTAGAATGTCCTAACATTTCCTGAATACTTCTAAGATCAGCACCATAATCAAGTAAATGTGTTGCAAAAGAATGTCTTAGAGTATGGGGAGAAATAGGTGTTTTTATATTTTTTTCTGCCGCCAACTTTTTAATTATTTTAAAGAATCCTTGTCTTGTCATAACGTTACCATGATTATTAATAAAAACATAATTATTAACGCCTTTTTTTAACATACTGCCACGATATTCATTAATATATTTTTCAACATAATAAAGGGCATAATCACTAATAGGTATAATTCTCTCTTTATTTCCCTTCCCTATTGTTTTTAATGTACAATTTTCTAAATCAATATTACTTAATTCTAAATTAACGAGTTCACTAACACGTAGCCCTGTTGAATATAAAAGTTCAAGCATGGCTTTGTTGCGATAGCTATAGCAGTCAGTTAAATCTATGTCTAAAAGTTTTTCTACTTCTTCTTTTGAAAGTACGGTAGGTAGTTTTTTTCTTAATTTTGGCAGTTCTAAAAACTCTGTTGGATTTCTTTCAATTATTTTTAGAGTTAAAAGAAATTTATAGAATGTTCTAATAACTGAAACATTATGCGCTAAAGTGCGTTCTGAAGTTTCACCTTTTTTTATATAAGCTAAATAGTCTTTTATATCACTATTTTTTATATCTTTAACTTTAATGTTTTTTTCTTTAAAAAAATCTAGATATCCTTTTATTTCGGTTCGATAAGACTCAACCGTTAAATCACTATATCTTTTATCAATTTTTAAATAATCACAAAAATCATTTAAAATATCTTCATATTCATCCATATCATTCACCACTATTATTGTACTCTTTTATTTTAATAAATTCAAATTATGTGTTAAAATATTAGTGGTGATAAAAATGAATGAGCCTTTAGCAATAAAAATGAGACCTAAATGTTTAAATGACGTTGTTGGTCAAAAACATTTAATTGGCGATAATAAAATTATTAGAAATATGGTAAATAATAAAAGACTATTTTCTATGATATTGTATGGAAAACCTGGCATTGGTAAAACAACTATTGCAACTGCAATTGTAGAAGAGCTTGGTTTAAGATATAGGATGTTAAACGCTGTCATTAATAATAAAAAAGACTTTGATGTTGTGGTTGAAGAAGCTAAAATGTTTGGTGGAATGGTTGTTATTATGGATGAAATTCATCGTTTAAATAAAGATAAACAGGATTTACTTCTTCCATACCTAGAAAGTGGTTTAATTACTTTAATTGGAATGACTACTTCTAATCCTTATCATAAAATTAATCCAGCCATTAGAAGTAGATGTCAAATATTTGAACTTCATGAACTAGATATAAATGATATTATTGAAGCTTTAAATAAAGTTCCTAAAACAGACTATTTAAAAGATATTAAAATAAATAAAAAAACAATTGAATATATTGCTAATTTATCTAGTGGAGATTTAAGATATGCCTATAATTTGCTTGAAATGGCTTACTACTCTACTTCTGATTTTAATGTTACTATTGATGTTATAAAGAATATTAATAGTAAACCAGTATTTTTTCATGACAAAAATGAAGATGGGCATTATGATGTTATTAGTGCATTTCAAAAAAGTATCAGAGGTAGTGATGTTAATGCGGCGTTACATTATTTAGCTAGACTTATCGAAGCAGAAGATTTAGATATTATTTACCGTAGAATGAGTGTTATAGCTTACGAAGATATTGGCCTTGCTAATCCAAGCATGGGTCCTAAGGTAGATGCTTGTATTAATGCCTGTGAAAGATTAGGACTTCCAGAAGCGAGAATTCCTCTTGCTGCAACGGTTATAGAACTTGCTTTATCTCCTAAATCTAATAGTGCTGAAATGGCTATAGAAGCAGCTTTAAACGATATTAGAAGTGGTAATACAGGCAACGTGCCAAATCATATTAAAACTAACTCTAAAGACTATTTATATCCTCATTCTTATCCAAATGATTGGGTAAAACAACAATATTTACCTGATCAAATAAAGGATAGAAAATATTATCTACCTAAGACAACAAGCAAGTATGAAGAATCCTTAAAAAGTGTTTATGATAAATTAACTTCAAAACAAAAAAGTGACTAAAAAATCACTTTTAAATACTTAAAATAAACATTTCTAATCCTAATGAAGATTCTATATTTCCAATTTTAATATCATAATCTAAATCTGCAAGTTTTTCTAAATAATCTAATAAAGTATCAGAATTGTAATTTATTGCTTTTTTAAGTGCTAATTTTATACGATAAGGATGAATTCCAATCATGGTTGCAATATCATTACCACTATACCCTTGTTTATATAATTCTTTAGCTTGATATATAATTCTAAACTGATTAGCAAGTATCACAAGTATTTTTATTGGTTCTTCCCCATTTATTAGCATCTCTTTATATATTTCTAAAGCTTTGTTTTTATTTTTATTAACAATTGTATCTACAAATCCAAAGATATCAATATCTATATTTTTACTAGTTAAATTTATTATATCTTCTTTAGTTATATTTTTATCTTCATCTTTATATATTTTTATTTTATTTACTTCTTGACTTAATATATCAAGATTGTTACCACATCTATCTATCATAAATCTAATATCTTGAATACTTATGTTATAGCCTTCAAACATATTTTTTAAAATATCTGTTAAATCATTCTTTTGATTAAAATCTTTAACTGTTCCAATTTTCTTTATTTCTTTTACTATTTTTTTTCTTTCATCTAGTTTCTCTGAATCAACTATAAAAATTATAATTGAATCTGGATTAACATTTTTAAAATAATCTAGAAATAATTCAGGATCATTTTCATTTTTAATACTTTTTCCTGTAAAAAGATAGCTATTATTTACAATAATGGCTTTTTTATCAGCAAAAAGGGATATTGTATTAGCGTCTTCAATTATATCTTTAAAATTATCTATCTCTAAATTATATTCACTAACGTTAATTTTTTCAATAGAATTTGCATTTAATATTTTATCTATTTCCTTTTTTATTAAATAGTTTTCTGTTCCATATAGTAAATAAAGCATATACATCTCTCCAAATTCTACTCATTTATTATATCAGAAAAATAGAGGAATTAAAACTAGTTTTCAATTATTTAATTTTATATATTATAAACGTTACAAATTTTTAAAATTACTCATTTGTATTAAAATTTTTACTTTGTTATAAGGCATTTGGATACATTTGAAATATATCAGGTGCCTTCCCTTTCTTTATTGTTATTAATATGGAAAGGTGGTGGTCTTTATGACAAAAAGAGAATATTCTTTATTTATCATAATTCTACTATTACTTTTTATAGTAATCATTTTACTATTAAAATAATAAAAGCATCTGATTTCAACAAACGTTGATTTCAGATGCATAACCCTTAAGGGACTGCATTTGATTCAGCCTTCAAATGTATCCTTTTTATTTTATGAGAAATATCTCATCTGTATACATTCTAACATATTTATTTTTTTCTTTCAAGTGTATGTTTTTATAAAATTTGTATTTAAATTAACTATAATTTAAAAATTCATGCATTTGTATTCGTTATATTATTTTATTATAATGTTCATGGATATATTTAATTAGCGTTAGGTGCACTCCTTTTTAACAAAAAAAGGAGGTGATTCTTATGACTAGCAGAGAAAAATTTCTCCATATCATAATTATTCTCCTATTTATTCTGGTATTTATTTTACTGTTTAAATAGAAAAGCACACTAACGCTTCGTCTGGAGCATTAGTGTGACACAACAAAGAGTGTACCTAACCACACGAAAGTTAAGTATATCCTTTTTATTTTATGAAGAAACCTTCATCTATATACATAATAACATTTTTTTATATAAATGTAAAGATTTATACTTCTTCAAATTGTGAGTTATATAATTTAGCATAGAACCCATCTTTTTTTAATAATTGTTTATGTGTTCCTTGTTCTACAATATCACCATCATTCATAACTAGTATTAAATCAGCATTTTTAATTGTAGATAAACGGTGCGCAATTATAAAGCAAGTTCTACCTTCCATAAGTTTATCCATAGCTTCTTGAATAAGTATCTCGGTACGTGTATCAACACTACTTGTAGCTTCATCAAGAATTAATATTTTTGGATCGGCTAAAATAACACGGGCAATAGTAAGAAGTTGTTTTTGTCCTCCTGATATATTATCTGCTTCTTCGTTTAATACCATATTGTAATTATCAGGAAGTGTTTTAATGAAGTGATCAACACTAGCAGCTTTACAAGCTTCTTTAACTTCGTTATCAGTAGCATTTAATTTACCATAACGTACGTTGTCAGCAATAGTTCCATTAAATAACCAAGTATCCTGTAAAACCATTCCAAATAAACTTCTAACATCACTACGATTATATTCTTTAATGTCTTTTCCATCAATTAAGATAGAACCTTTATTTAATTCATAAAATCTCATAAGAAGTTTTACTATAGTTGTTTTTCCAGCACCGGTAGGACCAACAATAGCTATTTTTTGTCCAGCTTTTACTTTGGCATTAAAATCATTAATAATAATTTTATTTTTATTGTATCCAAAATTAACATTTTTAAATTCGATATTAGTTTTAATTTTATTAATATCTAAATGTTTTCCTTCACTTACTTCTTCTTCTAAATCCAAGAAGTTAAATACTCTCTCTGCGGACGCTACAGCAGACTGAACATTATTCATAACTTGAGCAAGTTGAGCAAGTTGGTTAGTAAATGTTCTTACATATTGTGTAAATGATAAGATATCTCCTACTTTAATACGATCTTTAATAACCATATATCCACCAAGAATACTTATAACTACATAACCAATATTACCAATAAAACTCATTATTGGATGCATAGTAGTAGATAAAAACTGACTCTTCCAAGCACTATGATATAAAGTTTCATTTAATTCATTAAAAGTATCTATAGCTTTTTCTTCACCATTAAATGAAGATACAATATCATGGCCACCATAGATTTCTTCAACATGACCATTGATATGTCCTAAATAATCTTGTTGTAGGGTAAAATACTTTTGACTTTTCTTAACTACACCATTTACCATAATCATGCATATTGGAATGATTAATAAAGTAGCAATAGTCATTGGAATATTAATTGATATCATCATAATAAGAACACCAACAATTGTAGCTATACCAGATATAATTGTGGTTATTGATTGATTAATACTTTGTGACAACGTATCAATATCATTGGTTATAATAGAAAGAATTTCGCCATGTGTTTTACTATCAAAATATTTCATTGGTAATTTATTGATTTTTTTACTAAGATCACTTCTTAATTTATATGAAATATCATTTGATACTCTACTCATTATTAATCCTTGTAAACAAGAGAAAATAGAACTAACTACATATATAATTATTAATATTAAGGTTATTTTACCAATATAATTAAAATTAATTGAACCTGTGTTAGTTATTTTTTTCATTAATCCTGAAAATATCTCAGTTGTAATATTACCAAGAATTTTTGGACCTATTATAGTAAATATTGTTGAGCCAATAGCAAATAATATAACAAAAACAATTGAGAGTTTATATTGTTTTAAATAAGAAAGAATTTTATCTAAAGTACCTTTGAAATTTTCAGCACGTTCTACGGTTGCTCCAGGTCCTTTTGGTCCACCAAACTTAGGCATTTTCTAACTCCTCCTTACTTAATTGCGATAAAGCAATCTCTTTATAAATCTTACATTTTTTCATTAATTCTTTATGTGTTCCTATTCCTACAATATTACCTTCGTTTAAAACGATTATCTTATCTGCATTCATAATTGTAGAAATACGTTGGGCAACAATAAGAACGGTTTTGTTTTTTACTATTTTTGAAAGTTCTTGTCTTAATTTAGCATCGGTTTTAAAATCAAGTGCTGAAAAAGAATCATCAAAAACAAATATATTAGGATTTTTAGCTATAGCACGAGCAATTGATAGTCTTTGTTTTTGACCACCACTTACGTTAGTACCACCCTGAGCTATTTTATAGTTAACTCCACCTTTTAAGTTTTTAATAAAATCAGCTTGAGCAACTGCTAAAGCGTTGATAATATCAATATCTTTAACTTTTTTATTACCATATCTAATATTTTCTTTAATACTTCCAGTAAAAAGAATTCCTTTTTGTGGAACAAAGCCAATTTTATCTCTTAATTCATGAAGCGATAAATCTCTAATATCAACTCCATCAATAGTAATACTACCACCTGTAACATCATAAAATCTTGGAAGTAAATTTACAACGGTTGACTTACCACTACCCGTAGAGCCAATAAATGCTGTTGTTTCTCCAGGATTAGCTGTAAAATCAATATCTGTAATAACATCATAATCAGCATCAGGATATCTAAATGAAACGTTATTAAATTTAACAACACCTTTTATATGATCTCCTAATACTACTGGATTTTCTTTTTCTTTAACAATATTATCAGTTTCTATTACTTCTATAATTCTTTTTGCACTAACGTTAGCACGAGGTAACATAATAGACATCATAGATATCATTAAGAATGCCATTATTATTTGCATTGTATATTGGATATAAGCCATAATATCTCCTACTTGCATAGAACCATTATCAACGCCGTATGCGCCTTTATATACAATAAATACACATACTAAATTCATAATAACCATCATAATTGGCATCATAAAGCTCATTGCTCTATTAATAAATAAACTTACACTAGTTAAATCTTTATTAGCTTTATCAAATCTTTCTTCTTCATGTTTTTCGTTAGAAAAAGCTCTAATAACAGGAAGACCAGAAAGAATTTCACGTGATACTAAATTTAATTTATCAATCATTTTTTGAATAACATTAAATTTAGGCATTGCAATAGCAAATAAAGTAATCATTACTACTAAAATAGTGATAAGTGCTACAGCTATTATATAAGTCATAGATGAATTTGTATTCATTGCTTTTATAACTCCACCAATACCAATTATAGGAGCATAGAATACAACACGAAGTAAGAACACTATTACCCCTTGTACTTGTTGTATATCATTAGTAGTTCTTGTAATTAATGATGATTGACCAAAACCTTTCATTTCATTTTTGGAAAAATATACAGTTTTAGTAAATACCTTTTCACGTAATGTTTTAGCTAGCTTAGCAGCCATTTTTGAGCCAATTAAAACAATAAGAATTCCATCTAACATAATAGCAAGAGCAATTAATACCATCATAGCTCCTGTTTTAAACAAATAATTCATTTGAATCTTATTAACATCAACATTAATTCTTGTGTATTCACTCTTTACATAGCTAATTGCTGCTTGATTTAAAATAGTATCAGGAACGTCTTTTATTTTTTCATCTATTCCCTTTAACATCTCTTCTTTTTGGTCGTTAGTCATCACAGTAAGCGCACTATATAAATCCATACCTTCTGGTATATTAAAACTAATACTTGTTTCATTTTTATTACTTTGATTTAAAAATGAAATAATAGTCATAGGTTTTCTATAAATATCGTTTATTTTAGTTTTATCAACATCTTTTTTTAGTTTATAAATCTTTTCACCATTTAAATCGTTAAATTCTGTATAAGAATCCATAATATAATTCTTATCATCATCATTCATAAATAATAATAAATGATTTAGTGAACTTTCACCTATTTCTGTAATAGCCGCATCTTCAATACCAGCTTGTTGGACACCTATATTAACAATCTTTGATGTATAATCTGGTAGTGTTAAATCTAAGTATGCTTGAACAAACAAAAGTAGAATGATTGCTAAAACAGAAACTATCGAACTTTTTAAATACTTAAAAATTTTAATCATTATTTTTCCTCCTTATAAATTCCATAACATATAACATGGATAGTTTTTAAATAAATATCCTTACTCTCATCTTTAAAATTTTCATCCATAGAAATGATAATAAATCTAAATAAATTGTTAAGTAAAAGGTTAAAGGCAATACTAACATTTTCTTTATATTTTGAATAATCAATCTTATCTTTAACTGTATCCATAAAGTACATTTCTGGTGGTTTTAAATTTATTTTATAATTATTTATAAAAACAAACACATTGTCAAAAAATTGTTTGTTCTTCAATTTTTTGACATAACACTCTAACTTATCATATATATCAATAAAAGAGTGTTCCAAATCACCTTTATTCTTATCTAAACAATCATTTATTATTTTAAGTAATTTTTTATAGTGTTCTTCTAATAAATACTTCATTAAATCTTCTTTATCAGTAAAATACATATAAAAACTACCTCTAGCTATATTAGCATGCATAATAATCTGATTAATAGATACTTTCTCATATTCAACTCTAGAAAATTCGTTTAGAGCTGCTTCTATTAACTTTTCTCTTTTTTCTTTATCTAGATTATAAAATGTCTTACTAGGCATCTAACCACCTCTATATTATATGTTAAACATGACAGATTGTCATACCATTTAATTATATTCTTCTCTTTTATATTAGTCAATAGTTTTATAAAGAAAAAAGTTGATATTTCTATCAACAATTTTATAATTTATACAATTAATTATACATGGGCCTTCTTTATTATGAGAGATTAGATTTTGAGACAGTTATAACTGGGCGAACGCCAATGCTGCCGTCGATGTCGACGCTGTCGGCGCCCAAGGAGCCTTCGAAGAACACAAACCAAGCGTCGCTAGAGAGAGACGCATAAGGGGTTGATGTCCAATAATCGTGTGGTGCACTATTATTAACATGTAAATTTCCATATAACCATGTTGATAATCCCGAAGTTTTATTACCCGCAGCTTTATATATTTGATCATATGAAGGTAAGCTTATTTGTGATTCTGTTAATTTTGTCCAACTTGTTGTACTATTTTTTAAATATTCTAAAGCTCTATCTGCAGCACAAGAATTATCACTTCCTGATTTACACCAAGCTACTGTATTTCCACTTGTTGTTCCTTTACCATTTGAATCTATGTTTCTATCCATGATTAATGATACATTATCTCCATTTGTTTCTAGTACAAAGAATGTTTTTGCATCATTATCACCTAATTCACATGTATATTCATCTCCATAGGCATAATTACCACTTGGTACTTTCCCTGTTGTTGCTGCTGTTTTGGCTATACACAATACTTCTACTTGTGGTGCATTTCCTTTCTCTGTAGCTTCATATGTTTTCTTAGTAGAATTATATGAAACAGTGTAATCTCCTACTGTCATACTTGATGATGATTGATCAACACTTCCATTTGTTATCTTTATTTTTCCT
>UQVP01000003.1 GCA_900544605.1 uncultured Mycoplasmatota bacterium
ACTTTCCTTTACTATACTAATTATACATATTTATTTTTTATAATGCAATATTTTTAGATTTCATCTTTTAGGATTTCTTTAATCTTTTTATATTTACCTATTTCTTCACCATCGTTTAATAAATAGAATTGATGAAGCCCAAAACTAGGATAATTATTTCCTTCAATTATAGCAGCACCATCTTCGGTGATTGCTACATCCCAACCAATCCAACGCATTTCAGGAACTAATTTAGCTGCACTTTTTACAAGTTCTAAAGCTTTATCCATGTGAGGTATTTTAGCTCCTTTAAATTTAAAGCCAGTTACAGGATGTTTTTTATAAATATTACATTCATCATCTACAACGTTACCTAAGACATTTCCTTCATCATCTAAAGTCATATAAATATCATGGCAACTAATTACTTCTTCACTACCAGCATTGATACGCAATGTTTTAAACACAACATATACTTCACCATCTTTAAGAAGTGTTACTAATCTAACATTATTAACAGCTTTGGGATTAATCCAATCTAAATATTCATTTTGAATTAATGTATCTTCTATTAAATATTGTTTGTTATTATAAAGTTGATTAAATAAAACTTTTAAATCTTCTCCAGCAATATTCACTTTTGTTACACCATCTCCACCAAATGAGTTGTGTTTTTTAGCAAATACGTTTTCTTTACCAGTTACAAATTTTTTAAAACCTTTGTATCCAACTTCTCTAATATCAATAAAATCTCTTCCAATATAATCTTTAAAAATTCTATTAAAAACTATTTTATCGTGAAATATCATTTGATATCCGCGTTTATTTAAGTATTTTACTAATCTTACATAATTTCTTTTAGTTAAATAATTTTTCTTTTCTTCATTTGATAGATTAATATAGTTTCCTTTTAAATAATCAACATATCCTATACCTCTAGTTGCAGCATTAAGAAAGAAATCAAAATATACCTTTGCTTTTTTTACTTTATTTTCTTCTGCAATATAAGTAATTAGATCATCCATTCTTTTATAATTTATATTTTTTAATTTCATAAATACCTCCCTAGATTTATTTAATTAATCCAATATAATTTTTCTTTTTTCCTCTTCTTATCACTAAAACTTTATTATCTAAAGCTATATCTTTAGTAATAACTAACTCTTCACTTTCTATTTTATCACCATTTATTGAAATTGCACCACTATTTATGAATTCTCTTGCTTCTCTTTTACTTGACACAACAGCATTGTTAACTAGTAAATCTAAAATATTAATATTTTCTTCTACTTCAAAGTGAGGTACATCTTTAAATCCTACTAATATATCTTCGACATTTAAAGTTTTAACATCTCCATTAAACAAACATTCACTAATCTTTACAGCTTTTTCATATTCTTCTTTACCATGAAGATCAGTTATAAATTCACGGGCTAGTGTCTTTTGACCAATTCTTAAATGTGGTTCTGCATTATGTTTCTTTACTACATCCATTATTTCTTCTGGTGTTAAGAATGTGAATACTTTTAAATACTGTTCAACCATGCAATCATCAGTGTTAATTAAGTATTGATATAACTCGTAACTAGACGTTTTATTTACGTCAAGCCATAGTGCATTACCTTCTGATTTTCCAAATTTATTACCATTAGCATCTAATACTAAAGGCATTGTAAAAGCATAAGCTTGTTTACCTAATTTTTTATTAATAAGTTCTATACCTGTTGTTATATTTCCCCATTGATCTGAACCTTCAGCTTGAAGTACACAGTTTTTAGTTTCATATAGATGTAAAAAGTCATATCCTTGAATCAAAGTATAAGTAAATTCAGCAAATGTTATACCAGTTTCTAATCTTCTTCTGATAATATCTTTATTAAGCATATAATTTATATTTATATACTTACCAACTTCTCTTAAAAAAGTTATTAAATCAAATTCTTTAATCCAGTCATAGTTATTTACTACTTCTGCTTTTCCCTCAAATATTTTATCTATTTGTTTTTTTATTCCCTCTAAATTTTTTTCAACTGCTTCTTTAGAAATAATTTCACGTTCAGCAGTAGGTCTTGGATCTCCGATTAAACCTGTTGCACCACCTACTAATAAAATAGGATGATGTCCATGTTTTGCTAATCTTTTAGCTGTAATCAGTGAAGAATAATGTCCTATATGTAAACTATCTGCAGTAGGATCTGTTCCCCAATAAAATGTTACTTTTTCATCATTTAATTTTTTTTCTAAGTCTTCACCAGCAGTGTCTTTAATTAAGCCACGCCATTTTAATTCTTCAAAAAATGTCATTATTTTTCCTCCTCACAATCTTCACAGTGACATTCATGTTCACAATTGCAATCATCTCCACAATTACATTCTTCACAGTCACAGTGACTATTTACCAAATCAGATACATTACTCATACCTATTCTAGTTACACCATTATCGATATAATCCATAACTTCTTCATAAGTTTTAATGCCACCAGCTGCTTTTATTTCTAATACTTCGTTCTTATTTTCATTTATAGTTTTTATATCTTCAATACTAGCTCCTCTAGTTCCAAATCCTGTACTTGTTTTAATAAAATTAACAAATGTTTCGTTGCAAATTTCAGTTGCTTTCTTTAATTCTTCAGCAGTTAAATAACAAGTTTCTACAATAACTTTTAAAACTTTTCCACCAATAGAATCTCTAACTGTTTCTATCTCTTCTTTAATATAATCATAATCTTTATCTTTTAAAGCACCAATATTAATTACCATATCAATCTCATCAGCACCATCTTCAATTGCCGCTATAGCTTCAAATTCTTTGGTTGCTACTTTATTTGCCCCTAAGGGAAACCCAACTACTGTGCATACGCTAACATTAGTACCATCAAGTAAGTCATGTGCAAGTTCTACATAACAGGGATTTACACATACGCTAGCAAATCCATATTTTATTGCTTCATCACATAACTTTTTTATATCTTCCTTAGTTGCTACAGCTTTTAGATTTGTATAATCTATATATCTATTTATATCCATAATATCACCCTTTCAAAAAAAGTCACTACAAATATAAGGACGAAATCTCGCGGTACCACCTTATTTCATAATGACTTATGCACTTTGCTCGTAACGTGAGATAACGTTTTAACTCCAAATGTATAACTTCATATTTATTCTAGGTTAGTTTTCATCAACCACTAACTTTCTAATTACCAAATAAATACTATTTCATTTTTCTCTGTTAAATAACAATTAAACTATATCACAAATAAAGTATATTTACAATATTTTATTCGTTTTCTTCGTGTATTTCTTCAATTATATTTTCTATTTTTTTACCATATTCGATAGATTCATCAAAAATAAATGTTAATTCTGGTATATGACGAATATCAACTCTATCATGAAGTAAATGTCTAATATATCCACTAGCATGTTTTAATGCCTCTGCAGTTTCTTTTTTACGACTTACATCAAATACTGTATAGTACACTTTAGCAAAACTTAAATCATTTGTTACTTTACAATCAGTAATAGTTACAAATTTAATATCTTCATCTTTTATTTCAGTTGCTAAAATATAACTTATTTCTTTTACGAGGTTACTTCCAATTCTCTCTGTTTTAATACTCATATTATCCCTCCTTTTTCATTATAACATAAATAAAGAAAAAATGAGAGATTTATCTTACATCTCCAGCTAAGATATCTTCAAACATCCGGCTTACATTCCTATAGCCTTTAGTTTTTATTTTTCCATTTCTGATATCATTTGCTTCTTTTAATGCTTCTAATAATTCTTTACTAGGTTTTAATTTTTTGTTATTATCTTTTTTTATTATTTTTTTCATTTTATCACCCACTATAATATTAACACAGAGTGAATTTTAAGCCTACATATTATACAAAAAAAGAGACATTTTATCTCTTCTTTTCTACCATTTCATATGATTCGATAACATCCCCAACTTTGATATCAGAGAAGTTTTCAATTGTTATACCACATTCTAGGCCTTTTTTAACTTCTTTTACGGAATCTTTTTCTCTTTGTACAGATCCTATATTTCCATCATATATAACAACTCCATCACGAATTAATCTAGCTTTGGAATCTCTTTTAATAATACCATCTGTTACATATGAACCAGCAATTGTACCTACTTTAGAGAATTTAAACAATTGTCTAACTTCAGCACTACCTAAGATTTGTTCTTCATATTCAGGATCTAACATACCTTTCATAGCAGCTTCCATTTCTTCTACTGCTTTATAAATAATATCATATAATCTTATTTCTACACCTTGTTCAGTAGCGTAATCTTTTATATTATTACTTGGTCTTACGTTAAATCCTACAATAAGTGCATTTGATGCTTTCGCTAAAACAATATCACTTTCTGTTATAGCTCCAACACTGCTTCTTATTACTTTTACTTTGACGCCTTCTACTTCAATTTTTTCCAAAGAATTTTTAACTGCTTCACTAGAACCATTTACATCAGCTTTAATGATAACATTAATTTCTTTAACACCTTCTTGAATTTTAGCAAATAAATCATCCAAAGATACAGCTGTTTTAGAAGCAGTTTCTCTTTTTCTTGCTTGATTTTTTCTTTCTTCAGCAATACTTCTAGCTTCTTTTTCTGATTCAAATGCCATAAATTTATCCCCTGCAACTGGGACTTCATTAATACCCGTAATTTCAACAGGTTGAGAAGGACCTGCTGCTATTATTTCTTCATTTAAATCATTTTTTAATGTTCTTATTTTTCCAAATGATGTACCAACTACAATTGGATCTCCTAAACGTAATGTACCATTTTGAACAAGTACGGTTACTACAGGTCCTAAGTGTTTATCAAGTCTTGATTCAATAACTGTTCCCATTGCATATCTATTTGGATTAGCACGATAATTTTGCATTTCTGCAACTAATAAGATATCTTCTAATAAATCATTAACACCTTCGCCTGTCTTAGCACTAATACGAGTGAATATTGTATCTCCACCCCATTCTTCTGGAGTAAGACCATATTCTGTAAGTTCTGTCATAACACGATCTGGGTTAGCCCCTGGTTTATCAATTTTATTGATTGCAACAATAATTGGTACATTAGCAGCCTTAGCGTGGTCAATAACTTCTTTTGTTTGAGGCATAACACCATCATCAGCTGCTACAATAATGATAATAATATCAGTAATACTAGCTCCTCTAGCGCGCATTTCTGTAAATGCAGCATGTCCTGGAGTATCAATAAATGTTATTAATTTATCTTGACATTTTACTTGATAAGCACTAATAGCTTGTGTTATTCCACCTGCTTCACCTTCTGCTACAGAAGTTTTACGAATTGTATCAAGTAAAGTTGTTTTACCATGATCGACGTGTCCCATGATTGTAACAACTGGAGCACGTAATACTAAATCTTCTTCATTATCAACAACTTCATAATTCTCAAAATCAGTAACATCTTGAGTTTCTTCTCTTTTCAATTCTTTACCATATTCAAGAACTAAAATTTCTGCATTTTCAAAACTTATTGGTTGATTAATAGTAGCCATAACACCTAAATTAAATAATTTCTTTATTATTTCACTACTATTTATATTTAGACTACTAGCTAACTCTCCTATAGTCATATTTTCTTTGTATAAAACAATTTTATCATCAACCGTATTTTTATTTGATTTTAATTTTTCTTTATTTTTATACATTTCTTTCTTTTGAAGAGATATATCTTTTTTAGGTTGTTTAGTAATTTCTGATTTTTTCTTTAATTTTTGTTTTGAGATAGTATTATCAGTATCAATTTTTTTGTTTTCCACAATAAATTCATCTACTTCTTCTACCTCGTCAATAACATCTTCGGTATTTGCGAAATAATTATCTAAAGTAGTAATATCTTCATCACTAAGCATATCATCTTCTACTCTAGCATCTATACTAAGTTCTTTACATTTATTTAATACCTCTTCAACTGTTTTATTAATATCTTCAGCGTATTCTAATACACTCATCATATTAACACCTCTTTTCTATATTGTTAATACTAATTTCTTACCCTTTACTTC
Source organism: uncultured Mycoplasmatota bacterium (assembly GCA_900544605.1). Lineage (GTDB taxonomy): Bacteria > Bacillota_I > Bacilli_A > RF39 > UBA660 > SIG204. The sequence goes on from UQVP01000003.1 coordinate 6,045, forward strand.
ATATTTACGATATTTTATACCACATTCATCAAGCATCTTCTTAGAAGCAATATTTCCTTCTGTTCCTTCGTATTTATCACTTAAATAAATAACTTCTTTTATTCCCGATTGAATAATTGCTTTAGCACATTCATTACAAGGAAACAAAGTTACATAAATACGACAATCTTTAACGGAACGTGGTGAATTTAAAATAGCGTTTAGCTCTGAATGACAAACATATGCATATTTTGTATCAAGAAATTCTCCTTCTCTTTCCCAAGTCATACACTTATCATCATCGTATCCACGAGGAGCTCCATTATAACCAGTTGATACTATTTTATCATCACTATCAACAATACAAGCCCCTACTTGACTAGATGGATCTTTACTTCTTTCTGCTGCAACCATAGCAACAGCCATAAAATATTGTTCCCAACTTATATAATCTTCTCTTTTCATGTTACACCTACTTAACTAAATTTTTTAACTGTTCAAAAATACTATTTGGTACTTCTACCTCTAATATTTTATTTAAACATTTATTTTTTTCAGCTTTTGCAAAAACAGCTATATCTTTTTTTAAATAAGCTCCATGTCCATTAGCTTTACCAGTAGTGTCAATAATAACTTCACCTTCTGGAGTTCTTACTACCCTTACAAGTTCTTGTTTTGGATATTTTTCTCTTGTTACAACACAAGTTCTCATTGGTATTTTCTTTGCTTTCACGTTAACACCTACTCTACAACGTTAATGCCCATTTCTTTAGCTTGTTCGTATGTTTTTACATCTATTTTATAATGAGTTAAACGAGATGCTAACTTAACATTTATACCTTTACGTCCAATTGCAAGTGATAAATTATCATTATCAACTACAACTAAAGCTTCTTGTTTTTTCTCATCAGTTACAAATACATGTAAATTTTTAGCAGGACTTAACGCATTTTCAATAAACTTACTAACGTCTTTGTTGTATGGAACGATATCTATTTTTTCACCATGTAATTCATTTAAAATATTAGCAATTCTTGAACCTCTTTCACCAATACATGAACCAACTGGGTCGATATTAGGATTCTCTGAATAAACAGCAATTTTAGTTCTATTACCAGCATCACGAGCAACACTGTATACTAAAATTAGTCCTTCATTTATTTCTGGAATCTCTAGTTCAAATAATCTTTTGATAAATCCATAATGAGTTCTTGAAAGTAAGATAAGTGGACCTTTAGAACCATTTTCTACTTTACTAACGTACACTTTAATACTAGAACCCATCTTGATAGTTTCTCCTGGAATAATTTCACTCTTAGGTAATATTCCTTGTGTTCTTCCTAAGTTAATATAATAATTTCTAGCATCTTCCATTTCAACAATTCCTGAAATCATTTCATCTTGTTTATCAGAAAATTCTTCAATAATAGTATTTCTTTCAGCTTCACGAATTTTTTGAACTACAACTTGTTTTGCTGTTGCAGCAGCAACTCTACCAAAATCTTTTGGTGTAACTTCTTCTTCAATTGTTTCCCCTACTTCAATATTAGGAACTATTTCACGAGCTTCAGTAAGTGGGATATGGATTCTTTCATCAAAAATGAATGGCTCTTTTTCTTCTACTTCTTCATCTGCATTTTCTTCGTTTTCTTCTTTATCTTTTGCTTCTTGTTCATTTAATAAATCCCATTCTTCTAACTCTTCATAGTTATCTGGAACAACAGTTTTAAATGAATAAACATGTACTTCACCGGTATCACCATTAACATCTACTCTAACATTAGATAGTGAGTGGTAATTCTTTTTGTAAGCAGAAGTAAGTGCTAGTTGCATAGCTTCAATAATTACATCTTTTGATATTCCTTTTTCTTTAACGATTAGATCAATCGCATTTTTAAATTCTTTACTGTTCATCATATTCACTTCCTCTTTCTTTAGAACATACATCTAAAATATAGTTTTCTTCAATTGGATCTTCTTTATCTAAGATTGGATTAATTAATTTACATACAGTTACACAATCATCAACAGTAATATAACCTTTTTTGTCAATGATAACGCGAAGAAACTTGGTACTTCCTTCTTTTACATATTCAACTGTATCCAATTTATAACCATTTTCTTCGATTGTTTTTTTTATTAAATCTTCCACTTTTTTTATTAAATCCATAAATACCTCCCATACTATATTAAAGAGTGGGTTTTGCCCACTCTTCGTTGAATACGCATATATTATAACATACATTTTATATTTTTCACAATATATTTAATGAAAAAAATAAGAAATACATGATATAATATATTAAGGTGATAGAATGAAAGAAAAAGATAAATTTTTATTAACATTTAGTTCGTTTATTTTATTTATAGTATTACTACTTGCAGAAAACTTTTTTTATTATACATTATCAATAGATATTAACAATCTAGGTAATTTAAGAAAGATTGTAGATGGAGCTTATATTTTCACTTCACTTTGTATTGCAATTACTTTTTATTTAGTAAATAAAAAAGCTAAAAACGTTGAAAAAAGACTTATCACTTTTGGAAAAGGCATGGCAGCTTTATTTACATATTTTACTTTAAGTGAGTTACAAACATTACCTTTAGTTTTATCTGGTGTAGATTATAATGTTATGCCCCTTGCTTTAAAAGTAATATATTTATTAAGTTTTGAAATTTTAATGGTTTCTGCTATAGGATTAATATTAAATAAAGAAATAAAAAAAGCTTTAACAGATATTAAAAAAAATCATCAAAAATATTTTAGTAAATACTTAAAATATTGGTTATATTCTTTAATTATAATGGCTGGTTCAAATATCATTATTAGTTTTATAAATGGTGGTGGGGTTGCTGGCAACGAAGAAACAATAAGACAAATATTTACAAAAGCACCAATTTACATGTTTATATCAGCTGTATTTATTGCCCCTGTCCTTGAGGAATTAACGTTCAGACAAGCTTTTAGGAATATTTTTTCTAACGATAAAGTATTCATTATTATGTCAGGTTTAATATTCGGAGGATTACATGTTATTGGTAATGTAAACAGTCCAGTTGATTTATTATATTTAATACCTTATTGTACACCTGGATTTGTATTTGCTTATATTATGGCTAAAACTGATAACGTTTTTGTTTCAATGGGACTTCACTTCTTACACAATGGAGTTATGATATCTTTACAAATATTATTAATGGTACTAGGTCAAATTTAGACCTAGTATTTTTTTTTGAATTGTGCTAATATAAGTTTAGAATAGGAATGACATTTATGAATGAAGAAAAGAAAAAGCATCCCATTATAAAATTTATAATTATATTTATTTTAATAATTGCTGCTATATTATTATATAGTAGATTTATTGCAACAAAGGGGTTAGTAACCAAAGAATATAAAATAACAAGTAGTAGTATTCAAGATAACTTCCATGGCTTTAAAATAGTACATATAAGTGATGTCCACTATGGAAGAACAACTGATAAAAAAGATTTAAACAATATGGTTAAAGAAGTTAATTTATTAAAACCTGATATTGTTGTTCTCACTGGTGACTTGATTGATAGAGATACAAAATTAGATGATGATTTAAAAGGTGAAATAAGTGAAGCTTTAAGTTCAATAAATGCTAATGTAGGAAAATATGCGATAAGTGGCAATCATGATAGTAACTTTAGTGAATGGGAGAGTATTATTAACGATAGTGGGTTTAAAAATTTAAATGATACATATGAGCTTATATATAATGATGGATATACACCTATATTACTTGCCGGATTAAGTTCTAATTTAAATAACCAAGTTGATATTACTGAAAGATATAATAAAATTCTTGAATATTCAAATAATGAAAATATCAAAGAATTATACAAAATATTATTAATTCATGAACCAGATTATATAAATAATATAGATTATTCAAACTTCAATTTAATTTTAGCTGGGCATTCCCATAATGGGCAAGTAAGATTACCATTTATCGGTGGTATTATCTTACCTAATGGAGCAAAAAAATATTATAAAGAACATTATAAAATAAATAATACAGATTTATATATTTCAAGTGGTATAGGAACTTCAGGAATAAGTTTCAGGTTATTTAATAAACCTTCTATCAATTTTTATCGTTTAACAAACAAATAAAGAGCTTGTGAAATTCACAAACTCTTTTTTAAAACAATGATATTAATAGTAACAACCCAAAACTAAATGTTATTAAAACTAATAATAATGTATCTACAAAAGCAGCTTTATGATCTATCTTTTTTGTTTTAGTAAAACCATTGTTTGTATAAGTACCAATAGCTTCTTCTGTTTTTAATTTTTTATCTAAAGCATCTAATATATAAATTAACTCTTCACTTGTTCTATTTTTATCTTTAGCAATTTCTTTTAATTCATCAGAACTAAGATTGTATAACCATTCATAATTTAGTCCTTGAGAATTTTTAATTACTTTATTATCATCATTACTGATAGTTTTTTTAGGATTAAGTAATTGAATGTCTAAATATTTCCTTACACGATCAGCAATTAATTCAAACGAGTCATAATTTAAATTACGATTATCAACAATAACTTCTTTAATGACAGAATCTGTATTAATAAATTCTTGTATATCTTTTATTTTAGACACCAATTCATTTCTTGAATTAATATTATCTCTTTCAACTTCTTTTTTTAGTATTTTAATAATTTCATTAACAATAATATTGATTTGTAATCTTTTTAAATCCACATTAGGATGTTCTTCTAATTTAAAGCTACTTGGCGGTAAAGAAAGACGAATACCGTCTTCACCATTATATTTTTCAACATACATAATATCATTTAAATTATCTGGATTAGACATAATTAAATATTCAAAACCATTCATTGGTATGGCATCTAAGATGTCATACTGTATATTATTATACTTTAATCTCTGTGCCATACTATCACCTATTATCATTATAGCAAAAAAGAAAAAAAAGAAAAGTGTTTTTTTACTTTTCTTGATTTTTTTAGCTTAAGTTTGATTTTGAGACAGTTATAACTGGGCGAATACCGGCTGGACCATTTGGGGAGGCCCACATAGATAGTGTAGAAAACTCTATTGATACCCAGTAAGCTTCATAATATGTATTAGCTGGTGTTGACGTCCAATAACCATGAAAAGCATCATTTATAGTTGAATAATCTGTAGGAATAGATTGATACACAGGTCCCATTACAAAATTAGGTAAAGATTCGGCAGATACATTTTCAATTTGTTCTTTTGATGGCAATGTAATTTGATTAAATAATAACTTTGTCCATGATGCTGTATTCGTTCTCAACGCAAATTCTGCTGTGATTGGCCCTAATTCATTTGTTGCACATATACCGCCTAATTGACAAGGACCGTTATCCTTTTTCATTGTATCTGTCACTACACCACCAGCAGCTTTAAAATCTTCTGCCGATAACCATGATACAGAACCACTTATATTTTTATTTAATATTAGTGAGACTTTATCACCATTTGTTTCTAATACATAAAACGTTAGGTTTTTGCTATCATCACTATCGCCCAAATTGCATATATATGTTACTCCATTATCATATTTACTTGTTGCTTCGGTCGACAATAACCCAATTTCTTCTTCTGAATATGATGATTCTAACAATGGATCAGCTTTAGCATTCCATATAAAACTTTTTACTTTTTTTTCAGCTACTTTGCATAATACACCATTATATGACTGCCTTGCTGTAGCTTTATCATCTACATAACCAACACTATAATCATCTACTGTCAATAATGTTTTTGGATGATATACTCCACCATTGGCTATTCTAACTGTTCCTGATGTTGGTTTATTTCCACTCATATCTATTGTGATTTTATCTTTATCATTTTCTCCACATCCTGATGCTGGACATAAATTACCATCTGGTTGGATTTGATAATCTCCATTAGAAATCTTTGTTCCATCAATTTTTGATTCTGCCACTTTTTGTTCTACTGCTTTTACATAATTATCAGCAGAACGTTCTGCTGCTCCCTTCTTTGCATTCTTAATTGTATTCATTACTATTGGTGTTGCAATAAGAGCGATGATTGCTAATACCACTATTACCGCTAATAACTCTATTAAAGTAAAGCCTTTTCTTTTCATATTTCTTTCTACCTCCTATACTTTACACTTTAATTATACCCTATTTTATTTTGATTAAACATCTAGTCATTATACAACTTTTTATATATTTTTTTACTTATACATCAACTCCATTCTTATAAAGGACATAGCAAAAAACACAAAGAAATCTAGACTACAAATAAGTCTAGAAACTTTGTGTTTTCTTTATTATTCAATATTATAGTATGATTAAATACCCCCCAGGTTGGTGTTTCTGTTAAATTTTTAACAACAACTTTAACCATACTGCCACTTTCCTTTACTATATTAATTTTACAATATTTTCATTTCTTTTTCAATATATTTTTAATCATTTGATAAGTTATCAAAATATCCTTGAATAAACACTACAGGTGTTCCTTTATCTCCACTACCACTGGTAAGATCACATAATGAACCTATTAAATCAGTTAAACGGCGAGGAGTTGTTCCTTGGGATAACATATTACCTTTTAAATCAGAATCTTTCTTTTTTATTTCTTCTTTAATTGCTTCTTTTAATTCATCACCTTTTAAATTAGCAAATTTATTATCAGAAATGTATTTTAATTTGATTTCGTTTGGTGTACCTTCTAGACCACTTGTATAGGCAGGAGATACAACAGGATCAGCAAGCTCCCAAATATGTCCAACAGGATCTTTAAATGCGCCATCGCCATAAACCATTACTTCTATATTTTTACCTGTTAATTCTTTTAATTTGTTTTGAATATCTAAAACTAATTTATCGCCTGTTTTTGGAAATAGTTTTACTCTTTCTTCTGTTGATTTATTTGAACCAAGCAATCCATAATTAGGGTTAAAGCCACTACCATTAACTGGTTCATTCATGATTTCATATAGCCCGTAAACAGTACTTGCGCCTGCTTCTTCTAACATTTTCTTTGTACGATATCTTGTATGAATATCACAACTTAAAACATCATTTGTATAGTTCAATATTTCTTTTGGATTATTAGCAAAAACAAATTCTACATCACAGTTTTCACTCTCAATTAAATCTCTATAAAAATCAACCATGTTAATTCCTGTAAATGGATGAATAAAAGTTCCAAAAGTTTCTTTATATTCATCTTCACTAATTACACTAGATAAATTATATTTACTATTATCTAAAGTTTCTTCATCTAAAATACTATTTCCGACTTCATCTGCTGGAAAACTCAATAACATTATTATTTTATCCATACCGCGAGCTATGCCTTTTAAAATCATTGAAAATCTATTACGACTTAAAATTGGATAAACAACCCCAATATTTTTACTTGGAAATTTATTTTGAACATCAGTTGCAATATCATCTACTGTTACATAGTTTCCTTCACTAATTCCAACTACTGCTTCAGTAATTGCAACTATATCTTTATCTTTAAATTCAAATCCTTCACTTTCTTTTGCAGCCATTAATGAATTAACAACAATATTAGCTAAATCATCATTTTCTTTAATTATAGGTGTTCTAATACCTCTAACTGTTGTACCTACGTTTCTCATATCATCCCTCCATCATCTACTATCTAATTATATCATGAGAAAATGGATTAGTCTATAAAACCAATTCATTTACAATTTATATATAATCTCTGATATGAATTTAGCAACATTTTTACTACTTTGTTCTAAAAATTCTTCATATGTTATAACATTATCTCCGTTAGGTATATCTGAAATAGCTCTTAGTACTAAAAATGGTATATGACATAGATAACATACTTGGGCTATACTAGAGCCTTCCATCTCAACACAGTAAGCATCAAATTTGTTTTTTATCTTAGTAGCCATATTTTTATCTGTACAAAATATATCTCCAGATGCAATAACACCATTATGGATAGTATATTTATTTTCTCGTGCTACTTCGTTAGCAATTTTAATTAAATATTCATCACCATCTATAAATTTACCCACGTTTGGAATATAACCTTTTTCATGGTCAAATGCCGTTATATCAAAATCATGTTGAACTAATTTATTTCCAATCACAATATCACAAACACTTAAATTTTCATTTAATCCACCTGCTACACCAACATTTATAATATAATCAACTTGCATGTTATCAATTAATATCTGGGTGCATCTAGCGGCATTTACTTTTCCAACTCCTGATTCACACAAAACACAATTAGTATTACCTATCGTGCATTCATAAAAATCTAATTCAAAAATTTTATATTCTTTTTCTACATTAACAATATCAAGAAGGGCCTCTAACTCTTCTTTCATTGCAAAAATAATTCCAATCTTTTTCATGTTGCCTCCTTTATAAACGTTTTACATAATGTATTCCTAATTTTTTATATAGTGTAGTTGATTTAGGTAAACCAAATAATTTAGTAAATATTAAGTTATAAAATTCATCTATAAGCGTTATTGAACATAGTGTAAAACTCATTATTAAAAATGTTTTTTTATTCATATGTTTCGCTAGATAGAAACAAAGTGGTACTACAGCATATATAAGAAATAAACTTGAAAGGCCAAAAAATAAGACACTTCTAAAGCAAATGAATCCTCCTATGTTACAAAAATTTAATATTTCAACATTATAATCCCAATACCTAGTCCCATCTAATAGTAAATAAATGCCTAAACCGGATATATATTCTAACAATCCACATGCAACTGCACTTATTAAGAATACTTTAAGTGGTTTTTCACGATATTTATATGTTAAAAAATATACTATCATGGCACCCGTTGCGTAAATATTTATCCAAGGTAAGAAGTTACCTCCACGCCAATAAAGTTGTTTCATACCACCATCAAAGAAGTAAAATATAACTTCATAAAAAAAGCCAAATGTACCTGCTATTACAATAATTAAACAAAATATACCGAGTAAAGTCATTTTATCAAATGAATGATCTTCTTTTAAATATTTACTATACATTTCTTTCATACTACCAAACTCCACACTTCTACAATACATTCATTATATCAAAAAGGCAGACTTTTGTCTGCACTTTTATCCTAATACTTTTTTATTCCAACTTCTTTTATTACATTTAGGGCATTTCAAATATCTTGTTGTTCCATAGTGTATAGCAAAGTAAACAGATGAATATTTAGGTACATACTTGTGATGACACTTTTTACACTCATAATAGCCTGTTTCTGTTTCTATTTTTAAAGCAAATGAAACGCCTACAATTAAAATTAAGAATGATAAAATAAACAACATAGTTTTTACTATTACATTCATTTCTATAAATGATGCTACAAATATAAGAACAATAAAAGTTATGCTTGACATAAAGCCAATAACCATTTCATACATCATCATCTTTTTATTTTGTGCTTCTCTTTCTTTTGCCATTGCTAATAAATTAGCTTCTGATTTTTCATTATAATCTTTTTTATCCACTATCTCACCACTAAATAGATCATTAATAGAAATATTAAATATTTTGCATAATTCAGGAATAGTACCAATGTCAGGCATACATACACCAGTTTCCCATTTAGAAATTGCTCGATCAGTAAGATTTAATTTTTCTGCAAGTTCATATTGCGTTAGTTTATTTTCCTTCCTTAATTTGTTTATGAATTTTCCTATTTTAATTTGATCCATATAGTTTCTCCTTTCTTAATTTAATATACAATAAATTACATTAAATTAACACGAACTAAAGGTTGAATTTAGTTCTTAATATGTAGTCAGAATTTATCTTTATTAGTTCTTATTTTCTATTTTTTAAATTATAAATTTTATATTTGATTTAACATTTCATTTATATATATTTTCTATTTATCACATTACAAATACTACACTATTTTACTAATTACATACAATTTTATTATATCATACAGTTTATTCTTTTCTTTAATTCTTTTATATATAATTCTTCATTAATTTTATAAATATAGCTATATTTCTTACCAATATCTTTTATTGACATTCCGCTTATATAAACTTCTTTTTTATCTAATATTATATATCTATCATGAAATGGGTTATTGCATATGAATACGACATTCTTGTATTGACTAGTATATTTTTTTATTAATATTTCGTCTAAATTTTTAGATAATATAATTATTTTTCTATCAATATTTCTTAAAATATCAAACAATTCTTTATTAGCATAGTTATCCACAATAATTATATCTTCTTTTGCTTGATTTAATATATCAATAAAAATTGAATATGCATCATATATTTTTCCTTCATATATAATAGAATTTTGACGAGAAGACATTTTGTCAAATGAGTTTTCCAATTTTAGTATTCTTTCTTCATGATTAAGAAGTATGTTACTTTTATTCTCATATGATATATATTTCCTCATATATACAAATGCACGTATTATCTTCACACTCATTTCACTAGCTACATCGGTTTTCAATACAGAAGCAAGCATAGCAACGCCTTCTTCAGTAAATACATGAGGATTAATTCTAGTCATTTTATTTGCGGTTCCAAATTGGAACCACAATTTTTCTGTTTCTTCATTTGTTAATTGAAAATAAAAATCATTTGGAAATCTGTTAATGTTCCTTTTTACTGCCTTATTAATATCTTTCGTTCCATTAGCACACTCGTATAATTTTGCTAAATCAGAATCTAACATAACTTGTTTACCTCTTATTTCGTAAATCATATCTTCTATTCTTTCTTTTTCTATTATTTCATTCATATTTACTATTCCTTCTTTTATGGAATAAAAAAGATATACTTCTTTTATAAAAGTATATCTTCGCATGCATATAATCTTCATTGCCAAAAGATTATAAGCCCTAGTCGACCAAATTGTCATATTAATAATAGGCAACTTAATTAATACACTGTTATTATATCAAAAACATATTCAACATACAATAACAAATACTAATATTATAAAAATGCCATATTTATTTAGTTTAACTAATACGATGTTTTTCGTTTTGATGCAGAAACTTTTTTTCTTACATCTAAAACACTTATATTAATATACATTTGATAATTATCGGTATAAACATTATTTTTTATAAAGTTTACAGCCTTTTCGTATTCTTTGTCAGTAAAACAAACAATTAGATAAAAAGCATTAGTACACCCACATGTTCTTATATATTCAATCAGTTGATTTTCATATCCTGATTTCCAATAAGGATTGCTTGCTTTTTTAACTTCTATCAATATTTTTTCATTTTCTACGTTATTTTTATATAATTTAAAGTCGATTTCCCCAGAAGCCACTAATGCTTCTCTAGTAATATCTACGCCTTTATTGTAAAAGTAAGCTTCCATTAAATTTTCCAAAATTATTTGAATTTTTGTTTCACTTATTGGTACACCTTTTTCCCAAAACAACTTAGAAAGACTACCATTTGTAATCGTTTTTTGAATAAAACTTAATAGTTCAGATACTTCTCCTGTTAATGTTATGTTATGACTTTTATATTTGTTTTGTATGTCCATTGGTAACATATCAAAATAATAATCTAAATTTATTCCTAAATTTTTGGCTATAATTGGTAAATTATGTTTTCGTTCATTGTATAAATAATCTAAAAATTGAAAGTCTAAGTCTGTAAACAAAAAATCTGCATAACAATAAGGATCATAAAAGGAATCTTCTATTTCTTCTAAAGATATATCTTCTTCTTTTCCATATGCTTCATAATCAGCTTTACTGGCTTCATGAATCATTTTCTTAGTTTCTTCATCAAAAAATATGTCATTAAAGTTTTCTAGATCATCTTTTAATTCAGCTAGAGAATCCAAATAATTATTTAACATTAATTCATGAAAACATGACATCTCATGTTCAAATACATCACCTGTCCACTCGTATAATTCAATCATTGTCTTTTCACATTTCGCATATTGTTCTCTACGTAAATATTTAGGCATAATTTCCTCAATGACATCACCTATATCAATATCAGCTTTACTAAATATATCTCTCCATAAAAATCCATGTATTATTTTATTATATACTTCACTATGTTCAGTTGCAAAATATATCATAATATTTAACTCCTTCTATTTAAGTTTTAAAGCACAAACAGATTCCACATGTGCGGTATAAGGGAACATATCTACAGGAGTTAATTCTAATATATCATAATCATTGCTTAATAGTTTTAAATCGCGAGCTAGAGTCATTAAGTCACAAGATACATAGACAAGTTTTTTTGGTCTAATATTAAGTATTTGAGCGAGTGCTAAAGAATCTAATCCAGCGCGTGGTGGATCTACGATGATAATATCAGGTTTATAATTATTTTTATTTAAAATTTTACCAACATCTCCAGCATAAAATTCTATATTATTAATATTATTTAATTTTTTATTTTCATTAGCATCTTTTATAGCCTCTTTATTTAGCTCAATACCTATCACCTTTTTTGCTTTTTCGCTTGCGACAATTCCTATTGTACCAGTACCACAATATAAATCTAAAACTGTGTCTTCTTTTTTTATATCTGCATAAGCAATTGCTTTATTATATAATTTTTCAGCTTGCAAAGTATTTACTTGAAAGAAAGATGATGGTGATATATAAAAGTTTTTATTACATAAATTTTCAATTATCTTACCTTTTCCATATATTAATTCATCATTTATATAGATAGAATCAACTTTGTTTTTTAGTATATCAATAATTTTTTTATTATCTATATAATTGCTTGTTTTAAAAACAACCATGCTTTCTAAAGTATTTTTTGTAGCCCTTATAATCACTTGCTTAACATTAGTTAAATCAATATTATCTTTAATAGCTTTATAAATATCATTTATTTTGATATCTGATATATAACATTTATCAACAGGTATTAAAGTATTTGTCTTTTCTTTAAAAAAGCCAATATCATTTTTTACTTGAAAAGTTGTCTTATTACGATAGTATAAATTATTATCACATGCAACAATATTATTTATTTTAATTTTTATACCTAGATATTTGTTCATTATTTCTTCTACTTTATTTTGCTTATAGTCTAAACTATCTTGATAATTCATATTTAAAAATTGACATCCACCACATTCTTCAAAATAAGGACAAACAGGTTTTATTCTTTTATCACTAGCATTAATTATTTCTTTTATAGTACCTTCATAATACTTTTTCTTTTCTAAAACAATATCTACATCTATAGTTTCGCGAGGAAGCGCATTAGGAATAAAAATTACCTTATCATTTATTTTTGCAATTCCTCGTCCTTGATGATCTAATTTTGTTACTTCAACTTTATACATAAAATCACATCCAATTTAATTATAACACATATTTTATCTAAATTTTTCCATAATAACATTAGCAAAGTAGGTGAATTATGAAAAAAATTGATAAAAATATTAATGAAGTATTTGATTATATAAAAACTATAAATGGTAATAGCTGTGATATTACAACAAGAACTATAAAAATTGGAACTAAAAAGGTTGGCTACATCTTTTTAGAAAGTGTTAGTAGCGATGACAAAATCAGTGATTTTCTAGTAAAAAGCTTAACTTTTGATATAAAAAAATCTAAATTTAATTTATTTGAAAAAATATTTTCCGAATTAGAAAATACAATAAGTAACAGTAAATTAAGCACTATAAATACATATGAGGATTTATTTTATTATTTAGCTTCTGGATTTACAGCTATTTTGGTAGATGGCTATAGTGATTGTATTGTCGTTGAAACAAAAAACAAATTAGATAGAGGCGTTGTTGAGGCAACTACAGAAGCTATTGTTAGAGGACCAAAAGATAGTTTTACAGAAAACTATAGTACTAACATTGGATTAGTACGAAAAAGAATTAAAGATCCTAATTTATGGTTTACGGAAATTAAGGTTGGCAAAAGAACTAAAACAAAGGTTTCTTTAGCATATCTAAATGACGTTGTTGACAAGAAAAAAATAGATTTAATTCTTAACAAATTAAAAAAAATAGATATTGATGGAATTTTGGATAGCGGTTATCTAAGAGAATTTTTAACAAATAGTAACTTTGGTGATTTTCCTAAAGTAATTAGTTCAGAAAGACCAGATTTAGCTTGTTCATCTATTTTGGATGGGAAAATTGTTATTATGGTGGAAAACTCCCCTTTTGTTTTAATAATACCTGGATTATTCGTAGATTTTTTTCACTCTGCTGAAGATAACTATCAATTACCTTTAAACGTATCAATAACCAGATTATTACGATTTGTAGGTTTTTTTATAACTATCCTAACACCTGCAATATATATTGCTTTAACAACATTTGATATTAAATTAATACCTAGTAAACTTTTAATTTCGCTCGCCACACAAAGACAAGGTGTGCCCTTTCCTACTACTATTGAAGTATTAATTCTTTTAACTGCTTTTGAAATTTTAAGAGAATGTGATTTACGCATGCCAAAGCAAATGGGGGCATCAGTAAGTATTGTAGGTGCTTTAATTTTAGGAGACGCGGCTGTTGCAGCAGGTATTGTTTCTCCTATTGCTGTTATTATTGTAGCACTTACCTCAATTGGTGGGCTGTTATTCAGTGATATAGATGTTATTAATTCAATTAGATTATGGAGAATTATTTTTATAATTGCAGCTACTACACTGGGACTAATTGGAGTTGTAGCAGCAGGTATTGTTTTAATAACTAGACTAGCCTCTATAGATGTTCTAGGCATCTCTTATTTATCTCCGTTTAGTCCTTTAAATAAAGAAGGATTAAAATATGGAATTTTTAAATTTCCTAGTACTTTATTAAAAAAGAGACCTCTTTATCTAGAACCAAAAAATGAAATAAGATTAGGAGATAATAATAATGAAAAAAATTAAAATGTTTTTATTTTTGTTTATAACGCTCCTATTAACAGGATGTGGTAATTATCGTGAACTTAACGATCTTGCTATAACAACCGGAATAGCTTTTGATATTAAAGATGACCAATATATCGTTAGCTATATGATTGCTAATTCTAATAAAGCAGAAACAGATTCAAAAAGTTCTGAAACTAAAATAACTGTTTACGAAGGAATAGGAAATACAATTAGTTCTGCTTATATGGATTTGAATAGTAAAAATCCTAAAATACCGTATATAAGTCACTTAGAAGTAGTAATAATTTCTGAAGATTTAGCAAAAAAAGGAATGTTAGAAGCTTTAGATTTCTTGATGAGAAATCCCGAATCAAGGAAAGAATTTTATATTGTTTTAAGCAAAAATGTTGAAGCTGGTACTTTATTAAAGACACTAGCACCACTTGAATCATTTCCTTCACAAAACATTGCCGAAATCATCAAATCAAATAAAGATGATCAATCAACTATTGTTATGCAAAAATATAGTGATGTTATAACTGATTTAATTGACGAAGGCGTAGAACCAATCATAAACGGAATTGAACTGGAAGGTAACAAAGACGAAGGTCAAAACCAAGAATCGTTAGAAAAAGCTACACCAAGCGCAACTATGAAAATTGATACAATAGGAATATTTAAAAAAGACAAATTACTTGGTTGGGCAAATCATGATGAAACAGTAGGAATAAATATTATTAACAACAGTGCTGGATTTGTACTGCTTGAAACAAAATGTGATGATAAATATATGACTAGCACATTAAAAGATATAAAAACAGAACCTATAATTACATTTGAAAATAATATTCCTAAAATTAAATTAAAAATTAAAGCCGATGGCGCTATACTTGAAATGCAATGTAAACGTAATCTAGAAGAAAAAGAAGTAATGAAAGAATTAGAAAAAGAATTTAACGACAGACTAAAAAATATAATTTATGATACTATTAATTTAGTTCAACATGAATATAAATCTGATATATTCGGGTTCGGAAATTATATATATAAAAATAATTTAAAAAAGTGGAATATGATAAAAAATAAATGGGACGATGAAATATTTTCTAGTATAACATTTGATGTAGATGTCAATATTAGTTTAAACAATAAAGGTTCACTAGAACAATCTCTAAAAGAGGTGGTAAAATGAATAAAAAAATAACCGTATTAGAAATGTGTAGTCTTACTTGGCAATTGATGTTATCTTCAGGTATAGGAATTGCTGCTTATGTTGCATTTTTTAGTGTCAAACAGGACGCTTGGATATCTATTATCGTATCTGGTATTATTGGATTAGTTCCTTTGTCAATTTATCTTTATTTAATGAATTATAAAAAGGAGTTAAATTTCTTTTCCTTAAATGAATATTTATTTGGAAAAACATTAGGAAAAATAATTAACACTATCATTGTACTCGTTGTGGCTTTATGTGTTATAATCTATTTTTTCAATCTAACAAATTTTATCAGTTCACAATATTTAAATAGAACTAACAATATCCTTATAATTGTAGTTTTACTAGTACCTGTTGTATATCTTCTACTACAAGATTTAAAAGTTATAGGACGAACGACATTCATATTATTTCTTTTTTCACTTGTGCTTTTATTCTTCTCTATAGTTGGATTATTAGGGCAAATAGATTTAAATAATATTAAACCTATTATGGAAAATAATTTTAGTAACATTTTTATTACTGCTAGCAAGTTAATTTGTTATATGGTATTTCAATTGATATTGTTGTTAAGCATTCCAAAAAACGAAATTTCAAATAATAAAAATTTTAATAAATCAATATTAAAAACCTATATTTTTGTTTATATAATTATGACAATACTATTTTTTATCATAATAAGTGTATTAGGAAGCAATTTAGCGTTAATATATCAATATCCAGAATTTCATGTATTAAAAAGAATATCCATTGGTGGTTTTATAGAAAGAGTTGAAAGTACATTATCATTACGTTGGATATTTTACATGTTTACTATTGTTGTTTTTGGTTTATACTTTATAAAAAATTATATAAGTGTTACCTTTAATATTCAAAATGAAACAAAAATAAAAATTATAATGTCTTTTATATCTTTAATAATTTTAATGTTTTCTAACTGGATATTCAAAAATAATACTGAAGGCAATTATGTACTTTTGAATGAGTTACCAATTATACTTTATTTAACTATATTTTTAACCATTATTGCTATGTTAATTAAAGCAAAAACCAAGAAAAATTGATATTCTTGGTTTTTGTTTATTTTATATTGTGAAGTAAGAAAAGGACACCAGTAATGACAATAACAAGAGATATAAATACTAAAATTGAAATTAAAATATTATTTTTTTTCAAAGATGTTTTTATATCGCTTAACTCTTCAAAGTCCTTGTTACCAAAACTCATACTTGAAGTAAAAAATGATTTATCTAAATCTGCAGTATTATCATCAGTATTTGTATTTTTTATAAATTCATCAACAGGTTTTATATTCATCTGCGTTTTACCATCCGATTTTAAATCTTCTAACATATCTAAGCTTAAATCTTTATCACCCATTTTATTTAGAACACTTGTATTTGTTATTGTGTTTATTAAGTCTTTTAGAGATTTATCATCTTCTTCATTAATATCTTTTATATTAATATCCTTTAAAATATTATACTGTGTATTTCTTAATGATCTATTTTTATTATCATCATTATATTCATCTTTAGCTTTACTTAACGCTATCTTAATATCGTAATCTTTTTCAGGCTCATTACGTTCTTCATAGCTTCTTTGTGGATAACGTGTTTCTTTTAATTTTAAATTATCTTCTTTTATTTCTTGATGTTCTTCTAACATTTTTTTTATTTTCTCTAAATCTATTTCACTTCCCTTTTCAATTGTTGTGACACTTTCAACATTCGAATAAGGAACATTGTCGTATAGTTTGTCATATAAGCTATTATTTCTTGATGTTCTACTATTACGGTTTTGATTATTACTGTAATATTTTTCCATTCTACTAGGCATTATTATCACCTCTGACTATATAAATAATATCATATTTTTTTATTTTTTTAAACCTTTACTTGAATATTTATGTCATTTTATTTATAATATTAAAGGAGGTTTATTATGAAAGAAGCTAATGTAAAAGATATTTGTATTTGTTGTGGAGCTTGTACAGCTATTTCTGAACTATTTGAAATAGGTGATAAAGGAATTGCTGAGGCTAAAGAAAACCCTATTCCTGAAGAATTACTTGATAGCGCTATTGAAGCTTCAGAATGTTGTCCTGTTGGAGCTATTGAAATTAAAGACAAAAAAAATTAAGATATTCTTAATTTTTTTTTGCTTCATTATATAATTTTTTTACTTCTTTTATATTTAAATAACGATATTCACCAGATTTTAACCCTTTTAGATTAAGAAAAGATATTTTTTCTCTTTTTAATTTTATTACTTCATGATTAATAGCAGCAAACATGTTCTTTACTTGATGATTTTTTCCTTCATGAATAGTTATTTCAACAATAGAAGTATCTGTTTTTTTATCATAACTAATGATTCTAGCACCAGCTTTTGATGTTTTATAGTTATCTATTTTTATTCCTGTTCTCAATGCAAGAATATCACTTTTATTGACAAGACCTTTTACTTTAGCAATATAAGTTTTATCAACATGGTTTTTAGGATGGGTAAGTAAATTAGCTAACTCTCCATCATTAGTTAAGATTAAAGCACCTGTTGTATCATAATCAAGTCTTCCAATGGGATACAATCTTTTATCTGTCTCAATAAGGTCTAAAACAGTTTTTCTTTTATATTCATCATTTGTTGTTGTAACAACACCACGTGGCTTATTTAATAAAATATATTCTTTATCTTCTTGGTTCAAATTTTTACCATTAACTTCAATTGTATCTGCATAGCTAACTTTAGTTCCCAATTCTCTTACTATTTGACCATTGACAACTACCTTACCTTGTTTTATTAATTCTTCCGCTTTTCTTCTTGAACAAATACCAGATGAAGCAATAACTTTTTGCAAACGTTCCATAAAATCACCTGGATAAATTATACCCCAGAATAATAATATTTGCAACTAAAAAAAGAGCTTAACAACTATAATGCTAGAAATGATTCCTATAATATCTGCAAATAATCCTACCCAAAGAGAATATCTTATTTTTTTTATTCCTACACTACCAAAATAAAGTGAAATAATGTAAAAGGTTGTATCTGTTGATCCTTGTATAATAGAGCTTATTCTTCCAATCATACTGTCTGGCCCTGAAGACATTAAAATATTGTTTAAAATAGCAAGAGAAGAACTTCCTGAAATTGGTCGCATCAAAGCTATGGGAATTATTTCAATAGGAACTTTAATAAAATTAAAAATAGGTTTTAAAATAGTAAATATAACATTTATGAAACCACTATTTATAAAAATATTTACACCTAGAATCATGGCAAGTATAGAAGGAAAAATATTAATAACAATTTCAAAACTACTTTTTGCCCCTTTCAAAAATGAGTCATAAACATTAATATGTTTTTTTATGCCGTAAAGCAAGATAATAAAAATTATAAATGGTACTACTAACGATGATATCTTAGCCATTATTTTTATTTCTCCTTGCTAAAATCCTATCTAAAATTAAACCACACATAGTAGAAAAAAATGTTGCTATAAAACAAGGAACCAATATTTCTGTAGGATTAGTACTACCGTGCATTATTCTCATTGATATTACTGTTGTTGGAATAATTGTTAGACCACTTGTATTTAATACTAAAAACGTAATCATACTTCTACTTGCTGTATCTTTTTTTTTATTCAGATCTTGTAGTGATTTCATTGCTTTTAACCCAAACGGTGTAGCTGCATTACCAAGACCAAACATATTTGCAATCATATTAGATGCAATGAATCCTAATGACTCGTGCTCCTTTGGAATATCAGGAAACAATTTACCTAATATAGGTGAAATAAATGCTGAAAACTTTTTCAAAAAACCCGAATCTTTTGCTATTTCCATAATTCCCAACCATATAGCCATAATGGGAAGCAATTTTATAACCATATCAATACTATTTTTTGCACTTGATAAAATTTCAATATTAATAACATCAACTTTGCCAACAATTATACTATATATTATTCCTAAAATAATTAATGCTGACCAGACTATGTTTACCATAAGCTTTTAATCCAATCCGTAATTTTATTGAAAAAACCGTTTTTTATTCTTTTATTATCTTTTTCTACATTTATATATATTGGTTCTCTTTTTATTTCTTCATTATTAACGTAAACGATAGCTTCTCCAATTTTATTATTATTCTCATAATCTTTAAGTTTTTGAATTTCATATTTTATTTTAATAGAATTGGTTTCATCAGCAGAAAAAGGATATGAAATATCTTCATTTATATACAATTCATAATTGTTATAATAATTTTCTTCTGGTATAGATATTTTACCTTTTTTTAATAATATATAATTTTGGTAATTATTGAATGCTTCTTCGAACAAGTTTTTATGATCAGCAAAATCATTTCCATCGTTTAAAGTTACAGAAACTAAATTAAGATTATCTTTGCTGGCTGTTGTAACTAAGGTCCTTTTAGCAATTTCGGTAAAACCCGTTTTACCACCTGTACAATATTTATATGACAGTAATAGTTTATTTTTGTTCGTCCAATCATAATAATTCATATTGGTAGCTACTTTATGCCTCTTAGTTTCTACTATTTCTCGATACTTTTCATTATGCATAGCATAACTTGTAAGTATTGCCATATCATAAGCTGTAGAATAATTACCTTTTTCTTCATCTAAACCACTTGGGTTATTAAATTCACTGTTTAACATGCCTAATTCTTTTGCCTTATCATTCATAAGTGTTACAAAATCACTAACACTTCCACCCACATACTTAGCAATAGCTAGGGCAGCGTCATTTCCACTTCTTAACATTAATCCATATAAAAGATCTTCAAGTTTTATATTTTCTTGCTGCTTTATATATATTCCGGAGCCATAAGCATCTTCAATTTCTTCACCGATCGTAACAATATCATCTAGTTTTCCCGATTCTATTGTCAGTATTGCTGTCATTATTTTAGAAATTGATGCTATACTTCGTTTTGTATGTATATTTTTAGCATATATTATTCTTTTACTATCTATGTCCATTAAAATAGCTGAAGTTGCACTACTGTCATAAGCTTTAATGTTTAATGGTAAAACGGCTAAAATAGTAAAAAATATACATATTATTTTTTTCATAACATCACCTAAATTAATATATGAAAAAAAGGACTAGTTTATGTCCTATTTTTCATATATGCCAAGAATTTTATCCTCTGTTTCACTATCTATCCCATCAATTTTCCATTTCTTATCAATTTTAGTTAAATTAATATCAAAGGTATATCTTACCTTTTTTTTTGCTACTTTTAATCTTGATATAAGGTAATTAATATACTTGCCTTCATCGTAATTTCCATCTTCATTTTTAAATTCTTCAATATGGTTATTTTTATAGTTTTCTGTTTCTTTAATTATTTTTCCTAAATCTAAAACAATTATCTCCACTGTAACAACCGCTTTATCACCATCTATAGTTTCATCTTTTATTTTATATGTCATATTTCTATATTGTTTTTTAATTATTTCTTGATATTCTTTACCCGTGGTTTCATCAAATCTTTTATCATTGTCAATTACATTATTCAAATCGTTTAATACTTGACTATCTAAAGTTTGATACTTATAAAAAAAACTTTCTACTTGTTTGGTAGGTGTATTACTGATATTAGCACACCCAGATAATAAAAATAAGTACATTATTACATATATTAACTTTTTCATTTTCTCCTCCCAGTTATATTATCATCTATTATAATAAATTTTATACTTTTTTAATTTATATATCAAAATATATTGACATTTTAGTAATTTTTATGTTATATTGTATAAGCAGATGGCAATTTGGGGGATTAGCTCAGTTGGCTAGAGCACTTGCCTTGCACGCAAGGGGTCAAGGGTTCGAATCCCTTATCCTCCACCATTATTGTTAATAAAACTCAGAAATATCTGAGTTTTTTTGTAATATTTTAATTTTTTTTTGCTAGTAAGAAGGAAATCGAAACTTTATGTTGTATATTATGAATAGAGGTGATTATATATGCAAGAAACTTTGCAATTAATAAAAGATAAATTTCAATTAATTAAGGATAAAGGATGGATAGAATCAAAAAGAAAAGGTAATACTGGTGTAGGTTACACTTTAGAAAGATTATTTGAAATCGAAGAAAATAATTTTGAAATACCTGACTTTATTATTTTTGAATTAAAAACTCATCTTTCTTACCCAGAATCATACATAACACTATTTAATGCAACCCCTGATGGAGATTATTTATTTGAAATTGAACATTTAAAGGAAAAATATGGATACCCTGATAAAACCTTTAAACAATATAAAGTTTTAAATTGTGATTTATTTTCCAAGCAAATTAATAATTTAGGACGTAGCTTTAAGCAAACAATAAAATTTGATTATAACGAAAATAAAATTAGATTACATATAATGGATAATAATCTTCAATTAATTGATAAAGAAGTAAGTTGGTCCATTGAGCTTTTAAAAGAAAAATTTGAACGAAAGTTGAAATATTTAGCTTTTGTTAGTGCCGATAAAAAGTTTTTTAATGGTAAAGTTTACTACAAATATAATAAAATTACTTTTTACAAATCATATTCTTTTGGTAAATTTATAGAATTACTTGAAAAAGGTAAAATAAGAATATCATTAAAAATTGGAGTATTTAAATCAGGAAAAAATATAGGAAAAACACATGATCATGGGACAAGTTTTTCAATTTTAGAAAAAGACTTATGTTTATTATACGAAGAAATATCAGAAACATAATTTTTTAGATCAATGTGATAACCAAGGGGATAGGTATAAAAAAAACTATCAATAAATGATAGTAATAACTTAAATGGTCGGGAAAACAGGATTTGAACCTGCAACCCCTTGGTCCCAAACCAAGTGCTCTACCAAGTTGAGCCATTTCCCGATATATGGTGCGCTCGAAGGGATTCGAACCCCTGACCTTTTGGTTCGTAGCCAAACACTCTATCCAGCTGAGCTACGAGCGCAAATAAGGTTTATAGTTTAAACAAAATGGTGGCTCCGACTGGAATCGAACCAGTGACACAAGGATTTTCAGTCCTTTGCTCTACCGACTGAGCTACGAAGCCAAATTAATGGCGGTTCCGACGAGAATCGAACTCGCGATCTTCTGCGTGACAGGCAGACGTGATAACCGCTACACCACGGAACCAAATGGTTGCGGAGGATGGATTTGAACCAACGACCTTCGGGTTATGAGCCCGACGAGCTACCAAGCTGCTCCACTCCGCGATAATAAATAAAGTGGCGGAGAAAGAGGGATTCGAACCCCCGCGCCGTTGCCGACCTCCTGGTTTTCAAGACCAGTCCCTTCAACCGGACTTGGGTATTTCTCCGCATAAGTTTAATAAAGTTATAAATACAACTTTATATACAAAAATGGTGCCTAAGGCCGGACTTGAACCGGCATGAAGTATGACCTTCGCAGGATTTTAAGTCCTGTGCGTCTACCAATTCCGCCACTCAGGCAACAAAAGATGGTGTCCCGTACAGAATTCGAATCTGTGACCCTTTGATTAAAAGTCAAATGCTCTACCAGCTGAGCTAACGGGACATAATATATTAAAAATGGCTGCCTCGGCTAGATTCGAACTAGCGCATGCCACAGTCAAAGTGTGGTGCCTTACCGCTTGGCTACGAGGCAATACTAACCAAACCAAAAAGTGGTGGAGGGAGATGGATTTGAACCATCGAACCCGAAAGAACAGATTTACAGTCTGCCGCGTTTGACCACTTCGCTACCCCTCCAAAAGTGGTGCCGGAAATAGGACTTGAACCCACAACCTACTGATTACAAGTCAGTTGCTCTACCAATTGAGCTATTCCGGCAAATGGTGGGCGATATAGGACTCGAACCTATGACCCCCTGCTTGTAAGGCAGGTGCTCTAACCAACTGAGCTAATCGCCCAATTTCCTTGGACGTAATTAAATATAACATATAAACTACTTAATTGTCAATAGAATTTGCATTTTTTTTCATTTTATTTATATTTTCTTTAATCCAAATTGGTAATTTATACTCTAAAGTAGTAAACCCGTGTTGTGTTTCAACTATTTTCTTTTTTTTCTTTTTTACACTAATTTTATAATTTATATTTTTAATGCTCAATTTTAAATGATTTAATTTATCGTCAACATCCAAAATTTCAACATATATATCTTGCCCAACATTTACATAATCATGAATATTTTTAACAAAGCCATTAGATATTTCAGAAATATGAATTAAGCCACTGTAATATTCATCAAGTGTTACAAAAATTCCATAAGATTCGATTCCACTTACTGTAGCTTTAACAATTTTTCCTTTCTTATACTTAGTCATTTTGATACACCTCTTTGTCAATTATAACATGAACTAAGTATAAAGTCCAAATTTTTATTTACAATGATTTAACTTTAGTATATAATAACTAAAGGTGATTCAAATGGAACAAGACGAAATGAAAATTAGAAATATAATTGAAAAATTAAGGCCTTATCTTATTAGTGATGGGGGTAATATTGATTTTATTAAATACGAAAATAATATCGTGTATATTAAAATGAATGGTGCTTGTGCAAATTGTAGCATGCTTGATTTTACTTTAAAAGAGGGAATTGAAGCAGCAATTAAAGAGGAAGTTCCTAATGTGAAAGAAATAATAAATGTAGAATAGCTCTACATTTTTTTATACTTTTATTATCCATTCTATTTCTGGAATTTTATAATATTTATTCATTTCTACCAATAAATTTTTTAAAAAAACAATATAGCTGCTTATTTTTAAAAGAATATTATTAAGAGCTTTCTTATCACTTTTTGAAATAAATATATTTTCACATATATCAAAATAATAAGTTGGAAATAAAAGTCTACTATATAAAAGGATTGATTGTTCGTTTGTTAATTGTACTTTTCCCATATCATTAATAGCATCTGTTACAGTATAATTATCATAAAAATATTTACTTTTTATATACTCGGCAGTATCTCTAACTTTGCTATCAATAATAAAATTTAATGGGTTATATATTTCCTCTACATCAGATGTACATTTTATTCTTCGATGACAAATAGCTAGATTATCCCTATAATCTCTTACTTCATTTAACAGTGATATACTATTTTCTGCCAAACCGATAAAAAAGTTAAAACTTTCCATAATTTCAGGATATTTTTTTCCTATTTGACTAACTTGATATTCTAAATAATCTATTTTAGCTGTCCACATATTATACCATTCATTGTTAACAAGTTTTTCTAATTTTAAATTATCTATAGGTATATCAGAAAAAAGCTTTAGCTCATCAAATGTTATTTTATTTCCTTTTCTATAAATTTTTAAAAGAATATAAGGAACATTATTAATATAAGTTAGAATTAGATTATTATTATTTAATATTATTTCGTGACATGGAAAATTTAGATTAAGAAGATATATATTTAATTGGTATAAATAATCAATTTTATCTAAATCATCTTTATATTCAGTCATAATATATTCTTGGTTATCAATATAACATCTATATTGTTTGTTTACTTGATGTATTGAAGTGGGAACTAAATTATAATAATAACTTAACACATTTTTCATGATTCCACCTCATTAAATTATATTCAAACCAACTTTTTTTATTAAAAACAAAAAACATCCAAAACGGATGCTATTTTAAAACTTCTTTTAAATCATTAATTAAATTCTGATATTTTTCTAATTGTTCTGTTAATTCCTTGTTTTTTGCAACTTCATTTTCATATAAATCTTTATAATTATCTTGTGTTGATACCGAAGCTACACCATTATTTATAGGCTCAACATCACCATTATAATATATATTTGAATCTATGCTAGGATTACTTATAGTTTTCTCATCTGAAACATTATTCAAAGGTGTGTTATTATCTACTGCATTTATCTCATTAATCTGTGGTTTTATAATAGAATTATTTACTGGTGTTGTATTTTGAGATAAAAATTTATCATTTTTTTCAGTTGTTACATCTGTTATAGTATCTTCGATTTTAGGTTCCACTTGAGTTGTATCATTTTCATTATTTTGAATACTTTTATTTGCACTTAAAAGTTGTAATAAAGAATCATTTAATTTAAATACTTTTTGATTTTCAATTTTAATTTGTGAGATATTAGCTTCATTTAAATCATTAACTCCTACTGGAATGCCATCTTTATTTCTTTTAATGATATCTTTAATTGTATCTTTTACCAAATTCCACTCTACATCATCATCAATGGTAACTCCCAATCCATTTACAATTTTAGAAATATATAATTTAACATAACCTCCATCATCTATTTCATTTAAAGAAAATACTAAATAATCAAAGTTATTTAATCTAAAATATCTAATGACAGTTATATTAATAGATTCACCATTAGATTTTTGTACAACTATTCCATTCATATTGATCCTCCTTTTTATTCTAAATATAATTATACTCAAATTTATTATTTTTTTCAACATAAATTTTGGAATTTAGGTATTTAATTCACACCATTTGAATTATTTAGAATATGTTATATTAGAAAATCAAATGAAGGGGTGGATTATATGTGTAATAATGAAACAAATGACTGCAAATGCATTTCTGAAATTTTAACTGTCATAGCTATACTTCAAAAAAATGCAATCTGTCCAGAATCTTGTTTGGATACTTGTGACAGAGGATTTTTAGGATGTTCAGTTACAACTGCAGGATGCAATACGCGTCCAATTATGTTATATACTTGTTGTGGTAATGGTACTCCATGGAGAATGCCTATAACTAAAGAGGATGTTGTTTGTGGCGAAGAGGATGTTGTTTGTTCTAATGTATTTAGAGTAGAAAAAATCGATGGATGTTGTGCTACATTTAGAGTTTTAGCAACTAATCCTGACGTTGCAGCTAGAGCAACAGTTCCATATATTTCAACAAATACATTCTTTACAATGAACTTAAACTGTGTTTGTTGTTTAAGATGTTTACAAGATACTTATGTAGACGTAATCTAAAAAGGCTTAAACAAAGCCTTTTTTATTATGAAAAATTTATATCTTGAATATCAGCAATAGGAATTAATTCATTATCTATAGTAATCAAATAGCCATTATTATGACCAATTATTTTAACTTTTTTACTACCGTTTTTTAATTTTAAATCTACTTCTGCCTTATAAACATACCTTTCAGAGTTAAAAATATCATTTATTTTTTGATAAATATTTTTATTGTCAAAATTATCTTTTTGAGCATTACTCTCAATTTTGTCAGAGTTTCCAGAATAATAGATTTTTTCATTATTCAAAATATTTTTATCAATCCTATTTGCAAAAACTTTTGGTAATTTTTTATTCATATGTTCACCTCAATTAATTTTATGCAAATAATATTTTGCTATTCTGGCAATTTTATTGTAATCACATACCCCAAAATAAAAGTAATAAATGCTAATAATATTTCACTTATAGAATACCTTCTATTTAAAGTTTGTATAAACATAAGAAATACAGACGCTAATGAAAATCCCATTATCGCATAATATGTATTTATTCGATATTTTTTAAATAAATAATTTATTAATTTTGATATAAAAATCACACCTATAATAAGTCCAAATAAAAATGGTATTATTACTGCAAGATTTTTCAAAATTAAAGAAAAATTAAAAAGATTAGAAAAAACATTCATTATTTCATTATATGTTCCAATTACCATTAACAACGCTGTCCCACTTATTCCAGGAACTATAGTAGATATTGCTTCTGATATCCCACTAATAAAGTATGTAAATATGTTGTTGGTATTATTTCCTGTAAATTTAACCATTGAAAGTAATATTATCGAAAAAAAAGCAAACAACAAATATATAATTTTTTTTAAATCTAATTCTTTATAAATATTATTGAAAATTGGTTTTATTCCACCTATAATCATTCCTATAAAGCAAAACATTGTAACTAAATAATGTTTATCTAAAAAATATATTATTAACTTACTTCCAAAAACCATTGCTACTAATATTCCTAAACCAACGAAAAAAACAAACTTTATATTGCAAAACAACTTTTGCTTCAAATTACTTAAAATCTCTAATCCTTTTTCATAAATTCCCATTGAAGCTGCTAGTACTGCGCCACTTACACCAGGTATTACTTTTCCAATTCCGATTATTATACCTTTTAAGAAATTAACAAGATTTTCGATATTATTACCTCCTTATACAAAAAAAGAATGAAACTAATTATAATAATCTATTTTCATACTTTTCTTAATTTTTTTCATCATTTCTTTTGCTATTTTTTGAGCATTTTTTGTTCCTTCTAAAAGAATTTTATCTACTTCTTCAGGGTTATTCTCATAATAAGCTCTTTTTTCTTTAATTGGTTTTAAAAATTCATTCATGCTGCTGATCAATTCTTTTTTGCATTGAACACATCCTCTAGCGCCTTTTTTACACTCTGAGCAAACATTAGATACATTACTTTTATTAACTAATTTATGATAGTAATAAACCATGCATATATCTGGATTAGCAGGATCGTCTTTTTTTAATTTTGTAGGATCAGTAACAGCGTTCATAATTTTTTTTCTTATTTCTTCTTCAGAATCTGATAAATTAATAGCATTTCCTAAGCTTTTACCCATTTTTTCATTCCCATCTAAACCTTTAATACGTTTGTTCTCACTTAATAAAGGCTCTGGTTCTTTTAATGTTTCTCCATAAATTGAATTAAATTTTCGTACTATTTCTCTAGTTTGTTCAATCAATGGAAGTTGATCTTCACCTACTGGTATACATTCGCCATCAAATATAGTTATATCTGCAGCTTGACTTACTGGATACCCTACAAAACCATATGTAACACTTTCGCCATTATTACCAAACAATGCTTTTTTTTGTGCTATTTCGGTTTTTACTGTAGGATTACGATATAATCTAGCCATAGTTACTAAATTTGAATAGTATATTGTTAACTCAGCTATTTCAGGAATCATAGATTGAAGAAATATAGTTGTCTTATTTGGGTCAATTCCAGCTGATAACAAATCTATTGTCAATTCTCTAACATTATTTTTCATCTTTTCTGGTTGATGGAAATTATCAGTCAACGCTTGTACATCTGCTATCTCAATTTTAGTATTATAATCGTCTTGTAATTTTACCCAATTTTGTACAGCCCCAAAATAGTGTCCAAGGTGTAACTTCCCCGTTGGTCTAATTCCTGTTAAAATGTTTTTCTTTTCCATTTTTTCACCTCTAACTTTCAATTGCTACCAAATAAACAGCTACCAATGTTTCTTTTTTAGCAATATAATAAAGTGTACTTATTTCTTTATAAGAAGCTTTGTTCTTTAATAAATTGTATATATATTTTACAATAAATTTGGAATCGAGTAAACTCTTAATTTGTTTATTTTTAACTTTATTTAAAAATAAGTCACTATTTAATTCTTCTTGATTTTTTATTTTTTTCTTCAAAATTCCATTATAAAAGTTTAAAAAATATATTTTACTTTCATCTAGTTCAAATATTTTACCAGCCATCTCCAATACATCTAATACTTTTTTTGAATCATTTATATTTATTAATTTAAGAGTATCTTTATATTTTTTTTCAATATTCTTAATAAAAAAGTCATATACTTTTAAACTAAAAGTAAATTTATTTCCTCTAAGTTTTTGAAAAGTTTTCATTGTATCATTATATCCGAAATTTATATTTTTTTGAGCTAACGATTCATTAAAATCCAAAAATGAACCAACATTATTTCTAGGAGATATCTCCACAATTTCTTTACTTGCATTTTTTACTTTTCTTTTAATTCCTAAGGCTTTTAAATCTACCGCTATTATCTTATCAGCACCCAAATCAATAGCTAAATTAACAGGCATATTATCAAAATACCCACCATCTATATATTTTTCATCTTTTATCTGTTTCATCTTAAAAGCAGGATAACACGCAGCAGATGCAATTATATAATCTTTTATTGTTTCTTTTTTTAATTTATTTTTTGTTAACAATTCCGGTTTTAATTTAGAAAAATTATATACTACTATGCCATAATCAATTGGTGAGGAATAAAATTTCTTTTCATCAAACACTTCGTTTAATGTTTTTTCTAAATTGATAGGATTACTACCGCCTTTTTTTACAAATTCATTTATATAATTAGCGTAGATATTTTTATTAACTTTATAAAAACCTTTTTCAAATATTTTTTCATAAGTAATATGCTGCCAAAATTTTAGAGCTGTTTTGTAGTCTTTTTGAACCATCATAACACCATTCAAAGCACCAACAGAGGTACCAGTTACAATATCATAGTTTATATTTAATTTTCGTAGTGCCTTCCAAACGCCAATTTGGTAAGCTCCTTTAGCTCCTCCACCAGATAATACAATTGCTGTTTTCATACTTTATCACCACTTTAATAATTATTATATACACCAAAAATTAAGCTGTCATTATAATTTAATTCATTATAACATACGAGATTTCTGTTTCCAATATTATCACTATAATAATTTATACAACCATTTTTAATATAATATACATATTCTTTGTTGTAAACAATTCGATTTATATCGTCAGTATTAAATAAATACATCTTTTGCGTATCATTTTGAATATTTGTTCTATAAGCTTCAAAACCATTTATATTTTTCTTATATAAATAATAATATCCACTATCTATTCCTACTTTATCTTGTTTAGCATAAGTAGAAGTTTCAGAATTTTTATTATTAAACACTAGCGTTTGATTTACAGCATTAATAGCAGGAATTCTATCCCAACTACCATCTGTCAACATTTTTATACCTGTTTTTTCGTTTCCAACTTCAATTATTTTTCCTGTCTTAATATTTATTTCATATTGTGTTTTATAAGTTTTATCAAAAAAATATATTGAATTGTTTTCTATTCCCTGTATATAGCCATCAAAAGATACTTCCTTGCCAATTTTTAATTCTTTAACTTTTGAATTGGTAATATCCACTACATAAAAGGTATCAAAACGATAATCTTTATTATAGTCAGCAACTACGTAATATTTTTTAAAAAATATACTCAAAGGTCTCTTATAAACGTCTTTAGTAAATAAATCAACCTCTTTTAATTTTCCACCAGTAGCATAGTTAATTAAATAAACTCCTTTATAGTTTGCTAAACCATAATATGTCTCTTTTAAAACATTACCTTCATATATTTTTAATAAATCTTTATCTATTGTGTTAGAATTATCAAAAAAATTTGAAGCATTGTATCCTTTTTCTTGCAAATTTAAAATAAAATTATCTAAATCTTTATCTTTACCACTAATGTTATGATAATTATATAATATGTCATTATTTTTACAAATAACATCACTGATAATTTTATTATCTTCAAAAATTGGGAATATACAACTATACATATTGTCACCATAATAATATATATTTTTTATAATTTCGTTTGATTTTTTAAAGTCAGCAGTTGTTTGGTAATAAAAAATATCATTATCATAATTAATTTCAAAATAGTAGCTTTTTATATCATTTTTTTTATTAGAAAAAGTTTCTTTAACAAGAAAGTTTTTTTCTTCTGTTTTTACTGAATATTCTGCTTGATGACCGCTTCCAAAAAAACTATACCCGATTTGAATACCAAAATATAACATAAATAAAATTACTAATATCATAAATATTTTTTTCATTGTATCACCTACTATGATTATATAAGAATTTCTTTGTTTTTTCAATATAATAAAGAAAAAGAGATAGAAATCTCTTTTAAAATTTTACATAATCAATAAAATATTATTAAGCATTTATTTTATTCACTTTTTTGATAATCTTTTTTAGCTTCCATCATATAACTTGTGATAGCTGTCTCTATTTCTGGAAGAGCTTCTCTTTGAATATTAGAAAACTTAACAAATTCCTTAATTGTATCTATATATATTTTTCCCCAAATAAGTCCCATTTTAACAGTTAAATCATTAAACATATCTGGAGTAATAGATTTAAAGAAATAACCAAACAAAACCCTTTTTTGTGCTATTATGATACGTTTATTTGTTAACGCTACTACAGCAGTAGTAGTAATATCAAATGGATTGTCATTTTTTTGTGCAGCAAATGAGTAAATTATCTCTTCATCCGGATTTAAATGCATACGAGCAATTTTTGAATGTTGTTTAAGTCTCCATGATATCGTCATTGGATACTTTCTTTTAAACTCTTTTACTTTACCATAAACATCTTGATTCATACTACTCACCAATTATTCCTTGATCTTTTAAAAACTTCACATAATTATTTTCAGATAAATAACCGTTACTAGTTGCAACAACTTCTTTATCTTTTACAATCATCATCAAAGGAGTGCCCCATTCTTCACTTTGTAAATAAGTAAGTGAAGAATTAAATTCATTCATTAATTCAGTACCATTTTCTGCAGCTTTTATTTCTGTCATATTTAAATAATTAATTTTTACACCATATTTAGTTGCAATACTTAATAATGCTGGTTTAGCCATCATACAGTGACTACAACTTGTTTGTCCTACTACAATAACCTCTGGTGTTTGACTATTAATTAAAGTTCTATATTCGTCCATTCCTATATAATTAAGCGATAACTTAGCATCTTCAGGAGCAAAACCATATTTTTGTAAAAAAGCTAATAGTTCTTTTTCATCAACATATCCAGCAATTTCATCAACGATATTTCCATTTTCTGTAAGTGTTAAATGTGGTGTTCCAAAATTTTCTGCATTTATATTTAGTTTATCTAAAATTTTAGTCAAAGTATTTTTTGTTACTTTATTTGTATTTATATATGTATAATCAAAGCTATATTGTTCTTTCATATAATCTAAAAGTGGTATAAACATTTGACAATATGGACAATTATCTTTACCAATAACAATAATTTGTTTTGAATCTTTAGCAACAATCTCATCTAAATTTTCTAACACTTTTTTGCTTTTTAAATCTGTCGCAAAATTAACTCCTAATATTAATGCTACTACAGTAACAACTATTCCTAGCAATATGTATATTTTCTTTTGTTCGTTCATAATTACCTCCATTAACATCTATATTATACTATATTTTCATAGATTTAGATATACTTAATCAATAAATATGCCACCTTTTTCGTGATATTTTTCTAAAAATTTACTATATAAATTATCACATTTATCTTTAGCCATAGGTTCAATATTTTTAAATGGTATCTCTCTTTTTAATTTTTCATACTTTGACTCACCAAGTTTATGATAAGGAAGAAAGTCAATTCTTTCAATATTTTTTATTTTAAGTAAAGTATTAGCTAGTGAATCAATATATTTATCATTATCCATAATTCCAGGAACAATTACTTGTCTTATCCAAACTTTCTTATTAAGTTTATTTAATGTTTCAATAAATTTTAGACTATCACTCATATCATGACCAGTTATATAAAGATATCCCTCATCTTTAACATGCTTAATGTCTAATAATACCAAATCTACATATGAAAGAATTTCTTCGTAATCAGCATTTCCCACACCACTAGTGTCAAGTGCGATGTGAATATTTTCGTGTTTTAATATTTTAAAACATTCAATTAAAAATTCTTTTTGTAATAGTGGTTCTCCACCTGAAAAAGTAACTCCACCATTATTTCTTTTAAAATATGGTTTATTTCTTATTATTTTTTCACATAGTTCAGAAGGTGTAATATTTAAGTCACCCATTTTCTGCATTTCAGGATTATGACAATATTTACATCTTAACTTACAACCATTTAAAAATACCACCGTTCTAATTCCTGGACCATCAGCAAGTCCCATTGTTTCTATTGAAGCTACACTACCTCTAACCATTTTTACATCCTTTCATGGAATGTTCTAGAAATTACTTCTTCTTGTTGTTTTCTCGTTAAGCGATTAAATCTAACACTATATCCAGATACTCTAATTGTAAGTAATGGATATTTATCAGGGTTTTCCATAGCATCAATTAATGTCTCTCTAGTTAAAACATTTACATTTAAATGATGAGCACCTTTTTCAAAGTATCCATCCATAAGTCCGACTAAATTTTCTATTTGTGTCTCTAAATTTTCACCTAATACACTAGGAATAATTGAAAATGTATTAGAAATACCATCTTTACAGCAATTTTTATAATCTAATTTAGCAACACTGTTTAAGGAAGCTATTGCTCCATTCATATCTCTACCGTGCATTGGATTAGCTCCAGGAGCGAAAGGAATACCTGCTAATCTTCCATCTGGTGTTGCTCCTGTTTTACTGCCATAAACAACATTGGAAGTGATTGTTAAAACAGACAATGTTACTTCAGCATCACGATAAGTTTTATGTTTTTCTAATTCATCGTGCATTTTCTTCAAAATTTGTTTGGCAATATCATCAACTCTATCATCATCATTTCCATATTTAGGGTAGTCACCTTCAATCTCAAAACCAATTGTAATACCATTTTTATTTCGTGCTGGTCGTACTTTAGCATATTTTATAGCTGATAAACTATCGCACGCAACAGAAAGTCCTGCAACACCATATGCCATATAGCGGTGAACATCAGTATCATGAAGGGCCATCTGTCCTGCTTCATATGCATATTTATCATGCATGTAATGAATTATATTCATGGCATCTGAATATATTTTTGCTACTTTTTCTATCACTTTAAAATAGCTATTCTTAACTTTTTCATAATCAAGTACTTCATCTTCATTTTTTTCTATGCCCTCTATAACTAAGTCGCCTTTTACTTCATCTATACCGCCATTAATTGAATATAACAAACTTTTGGCAAGATTACATCTAGCTCCAAAGAACTGCATATCTTTACCCAATCTCATAGCAGAAACACAACATGCAATAGCATAATCATCACCATATATAGGTCTCATTAAATCATCTGATTCATATTGAACAGCATCAGTATTGATACTTATTTTAGCACAGTATTTTTTCCATGGCTCTGGTAAATTCAAACTCCATAATACTGTCATATTAGGTTCTGGTGCTGGATCTAAATTTTCTAACGTATGTAAAATACGATATGATGTTTTAGTAACCATATTTTTACCATCTTCACTAATTCCACCTAAAGAACATGTAACCCAAGTAGGATCACCTGAGAATAATTCATCATATTCTGGGGTTCTTAAATGTCTAACTAATCTAAGCTTAATAACAAATTGATCAATTAGTTCTTGAATTTCACTTTCTGTAATGGTACCATCTTTTAAATCTCTTTCAAAATAAATATCTAAAAAAGCATCAACTCGACCTAAACTCATAGCTGCACCATTATTTTCTTTAACTGCTGCTAAATAGCCAAAATATGTCCATTGAACGGCTTCAAAAGAATTAGTAGCAGGTTTAGATATATCATAGCCATATCTTAAAGCCATCTTTTTTATTTCATCTAAAGCACAGTATTGCATAGATATCTCTTCACGAGTACGAATTAAATTTTCATTCATTTCTCCTAAATAAGTATTATCCAATTCATATTTTTTTTGTTCCATTAAATAATCTATACCATATAACGCAATACGACGATAATCGCCAATTATTCTTCCACGTCCATATGCATCCGGAAGACCAGTTAATAGGCCAACATGACGTGCTTTTCTAATTTCATTAGTATAAGCATCAAATACTCCTTGATTATGCGTTTTTCTAAATTCATTAAAGTATTTATCTACTTCTGGATTTAGCTTATAACCATATGAATCAAGTTCTTGATATACCATTCTGATACCACCATATGGATTAACCATTCTTTTTAAAGGCTTATCAGTTTGCAATCCAAATATAACTTCATTTTCTTTGTCAATATATCCCGGGTTAAAACTATTTATACCAGACATATTATCGACATCTATATCTAAAACTTTTTTCTTTAATTCTTCTTTAAGTAATTCTTCACATTTATTCCAAACACGCGTTGTTTTTTCTGTTTTTCCTGTTAAGAATGATTCATCTTTATCATAAGGAGTATAATTACTTTGAATAAAATCTCTAACATCTATTTTATTACACCAGTTACCTTCTTTAAAATTTCTCCATTCATTTTTCATCTAACCACCAACTTTCTTACTTTTTAAGTATAACACAAAATAAATAGATAAATATATTTTTTTTATACTTTTATTGCTTAACTAATAGGCAGTAAGCCACTCCTTTTGGAGCAAGTATTTTATTGCTTGAGTTTAAGGTATTATAATCGTAAAAAAATGTATCATTTATATCTTGATAATTTAAATGTTCGTATATCAGCATATTAGAAGCTTGCACTATAGCTTCAATATCTTTATAACTATATTTGGATTTCATTTCTTCACCAGCTTCTTTAGCAAGTGCCTGATTAATTATTTCTTTTTTTGTTTCAATATTACTAGGATAATCAAATACGATTACACTACCAGCAGGTATATTTTTAGAAAGAATACTTATAGTTTGTTTAAATATTTCTTTATCTAAATAGTAACTCAAACCAAGTAAAGAACAAAAAGTCTTTTTATTTTTATCAAAACTAGATTTTAATAGATTTTCTATCCAATTACTATTAAAATCACAACTTATACAATTAATATTTTTTGTATTTATATTAGCATTCTTTACTCTTTTTGCTTTATCTTCTATTATTTCTTTTTTGTCAAGTTCTTACACACTAACTTTGTCACTAATTTTATACCCTGATGTATCATATCCACTTCCTAATATTAAATACTGCTTTAAACCTAATCTAATTTCATTTAATAGGTGCTTTTCATTAAATATAGGACGCGCTAAAACTGAAGGCGCTAAAATATTATTAACAACCCACTTTAAAGAATCATCCCCATCATAATTAGGATTAAAAATTTTAATTCCCTCCATCATATTTTTTGAAATATTTTCTATTTCTGATTTTGTTAAAATTGCATGCGCTAAAGTATCATTATATATTTTAATATTACTATTTACAGTATGATAATACCTTGCAAAACAACTAACTAATGCTGTCATATTATTTTTCATTTTTATCCCTCTAGATATTTAATACACCAATATTTAACTGATTACAAGTCTTGAAAAATAAGCGTTTTTATGGTAATATGGATATAGAAAAAAGAAAGAAATAGGAAAAATCATGCCTATTTCTTTTTGTTTCTAGTTAAAATAAATTTTCATTAAAACATTGCCCTCATATTATATACTATAAAATTTAGATTAGAGGTGATTTATGGATTTTGAAAATAAAATTAAAAGAATTGAAGAGAATCAAAAAATAAAAAATAGATTAAGTGAACTTGGTATATATCCAGCAACTGTTCAAGAAGTAGTTGGTCCAACGGGCCCACAAGGTGAAATTGGTCCTACAGGTCCTAAAGGCGATAAAGGCGAACAAGGAGCTGGATTATCAATAGAAGGATCTTTTGATACATTAGATGAATTAAAACAAGCTCATCCTACAGGAAATATTGGAGACTGTTATATAGTTCAAGGTATTTTATATATTTGGGATGAAGAAAAAAATGATTGGGTTAGTATTGGAAACATTAAAGGACCAAAGGGTGACACTGGGGAAAAAGGTGAACAAGGAATTCAAGGACCTATAGGTCCACAGGGCGAAAAAGGAGAGCAAGGTGAAATTGGTCCAACTGGACCTCAAGGCGAAATTGGTCCTACAGGCCCCAAAGGCGATATTGGACCTCAGGGGCCTGCTAGTCCAACAGGATATGATGCAATAGCATTTGCAAGTCTTATGGATACTAAAAAAGCTGGAACTGTTTTATTAGGTAATACAAGAATTATGCCCGGAAATAACAGTTATTTAGCCATAGAAAATGGTACTGATATAGTAGTAAAAAGAACTAGGGTATTTGAAATTGTACTGTGCGGAAGAATTTCAGGTGTTACTCAAAATACAGGGGCTTCATTCTCACTTGTTAATACTGAAACAAATGATGTAATTAGTGATTTAGTATTTGTTTTAGAAGCAGGAAATACTCCAGATATGGATTTTTCGGAAATGACTGTTGTAGATATTTATAGCCCAGCTAGACTACAAGTTAAAACAACAATTAACGGTAGTGATGAAATAAGTTTTTCAGAAATGAATGTATTATTAAAAAGTTACAGCGTATAAAAAAAGTCATTATTGATGTAATATTACAAACATCAATAAATGGCTTTTTTTACATTAATTTATCCTTTAAGAAATCATTTAAAGCTTGATTTCCTTTATCTGTCAAATGTTTTTTATCAGATAATAAATAATCTTCATTATTTTTTACTTCACTATAAAAATCTAAAATAGTAACATTATCTGAATTATTAACTAAATTACTTAAATCAGAATTTATAGCAACAATATATATCTTATGATTTTCACATAATTTTATTAGTTCTTGATAATCAGTTGTACTCAAATTAATACTATTATCAAAAGCAAAAACAACATTATACGATAAGGATTTTTCTTCTATGGCTTTTATTAGTTCATTTTTTATCATTTCGAAGTTAAAATCTTTATTAATAACAAATTGAGCTTCTGAAAAATTAGTGTGAATATAATCATATGCATTTAACAATACACTATTTCCATAAAAAGTTATTTTATTTTTTAATTCTTCTTCGTGTTTCTTTATAATTTCTGCCTTTTTAACATTATATTCAGCTAAATAAGTTTGATAGATAGCACTATAAACAACCTGTGTATATGCCTTTCTTCCACTTCCTGTCAAATGAATTCCATCAGCGTAAAAATATTCTTCATGACCTCTTGATAATTTATTCCAATCTATAACATGTAAATTAGAATATTTAGAAGAAAAAGATAATAAGTTCTTATTGAATTCTTGATTATTTGTCGTATTTAACCAAAATACTTCTTTCCCCTTACATAATTCCATAATTTCTTTTTTACAACCTAAAGAACAATCTCCATTAGCACCTAAATTTATAACGATAGGTTCACCTAAAGCGTTTTTATTAATAAGTTCCTCTAGTATTCCACTAGCTTTCCATAAACTCCTTGATACTTTAGCATCAACATAACTATTTGGGAAAGTTGCATGTAAATTATCTATAGCTCCAAGCATAACAGAATCACCTATTGCCACCACTGGTAAATTGCTAACAATATCTTTGATTTGATTTTCGCCAGCTTCCAAATTATCTAAAACTTTATCCCATTTTTCTTGTTCTTCCTTTACTAACGTATTATAATCTTCTTGATTTTGTTCCATCTTTTTAGCATTTTCCGATAATTGTTTTTCTAGCTCTTCCATTTCAGCAGTATGATCTTCTGTTACAATATATTGATAAACACCAAACAAGGAAGCAGCGGATATAACAATTAATACAAAATAGCGTAGACCTTTATATTTTTTATTTTTTATATTAGTCGCAAAATGAAGAACGTAAGATAACAAGAAAGTTATAACAACAATTAATACAGTTTTAATTGTTGTATTTATAGCGACATTTTGCAAGAAAAATATAACAGGATATTGAATTAAATATATTTCATAACTAACTTCTGATAATGATTTAACAATTTTATCTTTTTTGCTTAATATATTTTGTTCGTTTGAAACACTATAATCAATTAAGCGGCAAGTAATTAAAGTAACTAAAATCATAATGCTTGAAAAATATAATGACTTTGAATCAGTAAAAATAAACAAACCCGCTAATACTAACAAATAAAAATATATTCCTAATTTTGAAAAATCTTTTTCTTTCATTCTATCAGTAAGTACCGGACCATAATAATTATGTATGAATCCAAGTGTTAAACCAAAGAAAAGAGAAAAAACTCTAGTAAAAGTACTATAATAAGTTATCATCATATTTTCTGAAACACTTGCCTTAACAAAGTAAAATCCACTAATAATTGATATTAAACATGTTATAATACATGGAATAATTTTATTTGTTTTATCGCCAATTTTCTTTAAAATTCCATATAAAATTGGAAATACTAAATCAAATTGCATCAATATTGAAATATACCATAGATGCATAAATGGAGAATTATTATGACTAGCAAAATAGTCCATATTAGCTCCTAATTGCCAAAAATTATTATATCCAAACAAAACCGAATTCGTTTCTGGTTTCAAATTAAACCAACCTATATTTGGTAAAAAAGAAGTAATTAAAATCGTTATAAATACTACAAAAAATAATGGAACGTATAGTTTTTTAATTCTTTTGGTATAGTATTTTTTTAAAGAAAATTTTCCATCATTAAATGCAGATACACATGACAAATAACCACTTAAAACAAAGAAGATACAAACAGCTAAATATCCACCTTTTAAAATTCCTAAATGGTATAAAAATATTGATATACAAGAAAATAATCTTATTATATCTAAATATTTA
The DNA here is from genome assembly GCA_900544605.1 of uncultured Mycoplasmatota bacterium. GTDB lineage: Bacteria > Bacillota_I > Bacilli_A > RF39 > UBA660 > SIG204. Next base: position 46,528 of record UQVP01000003.1, read on the forward strand.
AAATATTTTTTATTATTTTTTTTCTTCTTTGTTTTTTTGTTACGTCCCATAATACACCTCTAAAATTATTATTACATTCAATAGTTTTATTATAACATTTATAGTTATAAACTTAAACAATAACTCTTAATTTTTTTAATTTTATGGCAAAAATATGTCTATTTTTTCAACATAAAACTTGTTTCATAGTTGAAACAAGTTTTTAACATTTATTTATTGTTTGCTATAGAAGAATTTTTATATTGTGGATCATTTGTTACCTCTTTTATAACTTTAATTTTTTTAGGAATTTCAAATGTATCATTCTCATCATTAAGTTCTATTTCTAAAATGGCTTTATCATGCCAAAAAGGATAAATATCAAGTTCAAAGCACTTATTTTTATTGATTAAACAATATCTAGTTTTCCTAATTGGTTTTTTATTTGTATCTGCTTCTAATAACAAATCTAAATACTCATCTTTTGTTAATCTTTTTTCTATTTCAATTCTTTTAATATCACTTACAATCTTTTTTGTTGTCTTGAAGTAAACAAAGCTACCATTACAACCTCTTTGCCTTATTCTAATCTCTTCATTATTATCAGATTTTAAATAAGTTTGAATAATTTCTACTTTTTGACAATTTTCCTGTTTTTCAAGCCATTTAATATCTGGATATTCAATTAAGAACTTTCTTTCTATTTCTAAAGGTTCTGGTTCTCCCAAAAAGGCAGAAATTTCTTTTATTAGTTTATACATTTTTTGATCAAAGTCTGTTGAATTATCAATAATACGTAAGTGTGAATGTCCTGTCCATGCTTTTATTATCTTATCATCACTAATTCTAGCTTCTTCCAATGTTTCATATCTAGCACTATTATTTTCTTTAGTATAAAATTGTTCTGCTCCTTTTGCCGCTGTAACTAGATGAAAGATGGCATCATAATTATCTCTTAATTCAATTTCACTAGAATTAACACTATTAACTATGTTTTGAAAATCCAAATCACTAACAAATGCTTTGCCATCCATAGCTCCACGGTCACATACTATTAGTATTTTATCATTGTCCATAGATTTGGCTGCTTCTAAAAATAATTCTTCTTTTTTCAATTGAAAATTTAATAATATTCTTTGAAACTCTTTTACTGTAGCGCATGTCCAAGGACTTATGCCACTAGTTATTAATTCTGTTGCTGTTTCTGGAACAAACAGTACTCTATATCCTTTCTTTATAAAATAATTTTGTATTCGACTCATACCTGTTGTCTTACCAGCACATGGACCACCAGTAATAACAATTTTTGTTATTTTTTTATTTATATTTTCCTTTTTTAACATATCGTCAATGGAAATGTTAAATAATGAACTTAGCTTTTTTAATATTTCAAAATTAGGATATGCTTTGCCATTTTCCCATTTTGACACAGCTTTTCCAGTTACTCCAACCTTATTGGCCAATTCATTCTGCGTTAAATTTAATTTTGTTCTATATTTAAATATTAGGTTACCAAATTCATAATTATTCACAGAATCACCTCACACTTTAATTATATTAAAACTAGTATAACTATTCAATAATAATCTGGAGAATTTTAGTAGAAATTACAAAAAAAGCAGTAATAACAAAAGTCATTTCTGCTTATATATTTTAATTTGCTTGTCTTTTTTTATAAATAAATACTGAAGCTCCAACAAATCCCATAATTGATAAAATACTTGTTGCTAGATAAAGCACAATATTATCACTAGTTTTAGGATTTTCAATATTTTCATTAGAAGTTGCAACTATACCATATTGACTTAAATGTGATGTTTCAAAAACTATATATCCATCTTCTATTGTTGCTGGTATAGTTTCTTTTATTTCATCATTAAGAATATAAACAACTTTATAATTGTTATATCCTTTTAAATCTTCTGGTAAAGCAATTCTTATTTTCATTTTAATACCATTAACTTGAACTGCTTGATTATTTTTTAATATATTTATATCTATTAAATATTTAACATTTTTGTCTGCTAACTCTTTTTTTACTTCAATCTTTTTAATATCTAATACATAATCATTGTCAATTTCCTCTTCAAAAACAATACTTGCTTTTATATCTCCATCACTTTTGATTTCTTTCACAGTTTCACCAGTATCAACATTTTTAGTCCAAGTGGCATATAAAGTTACATTTTGATAGTATTCAGCACCAAAGCTATTTTTTATCAAAGTATCTTTTTCTACATCTCCTTTATCATCTTTATCCCATCTTCTCCAATATATATAAGTGTAATTTTTACCACTTCCATCTTTTTTAGAATTCCATCCATTAAATGTATAGCCTTTTCTTTCAGGTATGTATGGCAAAAGTGACATACTTGTTCCAGAATCACCACCGCCTGTATAATCATATTTTTTAGATAATTCACCAGAAATAGTTCCACCGTTAGCATCTAATACTAATACTCTATCATCTCCAACAAAAGTATTTTTTGTATATGTTGCAGTTAAATTAATTACAGCAGTTTTTGTAAAATAGCTTAAATCAATAGAAGTAACAAACTTTCCATTTAAATCCCAGCCTATAAAGGTATAGCCTTTTCTTACTGGAGTATATTTTGTTAAATCAATTGTCTTGAACTCTGATGATTTACTTACTAATAACAATTTTCCTTGACCATTTATCATTCCTGCAAACGCATCAAGTGTTACATAATAATTGTCACCTTCTTCTAACGCTTTACCCTCAAATTTTGCCTCAAGTCTTAAACCATTACTGTAATTAACTTCTTCACCATTTGATTTATAAAACGAACCATTACTAGTAAAATCTGCTAGTGCTAAATCTTCATTTGCTTCTGTCTTGTTGTTGTCTACCCAATGTGAAAACTCATTTTTTCCATTGAACGGAATAATTCCTTTTGTCAACTCAGATAACTTAACTGTTGTTTCGCCTGCATCAACATCAAATCTTATAAGTTTGGCATACTCTCCATCAATACTTTCATTTTCCTCATAAACAGTTAACACTAAAGAATATTTTCCATTCTCACTAATAGTTGCAGCATTTACAGAAGTTATTCCTAAAACCCCCATTACTGCAATTAACATTACAAACAACATCTTTTTTAATCTCATAATTTTCTCCTCATATATTTTTCAAAATTTGTATTGAAAATAATAAACTTACGTCTATAAATAATTATATATTAAATTAGCAAATTCCTAATTATTCTCATATCACCTCACATTTTAATTATATTAAAATTAATATAACTATTAATAATAAACTGTAAAATTTTATTCTGCTTCTTAGATTAAACTCTTTTACCAGATATTATATAAATACCTGGATAAGTTCTTTTTAAATCTTCGGTTGCAGGTTCTAAAGGAGAACCTCCTGATGTGCAAAAAGTAACAATCTTTTTATTTGTTAAATCAATTTTATCTAAGAATGTTTTTATAACATTTGGTGCAACTCCCCACCAGATTGGAAATAATATATAAAGAGTATCATAATTATTTATATCTACCTTAATATCCTCTATTTCTGGTCTATAATTTAAGTCTTTTATTTCTATACTTGATCTACTATTTGGATTATTCCAATTTAAATCTTCATCTGTATATATTTGTTTAGGAATAATTTCTAATATATCTGATTGTAATTGTGTTGCTAAAGCTTGCGCAGCTCTTTTTGTAACCCCACTCGCGCTAAAATATACTATTAATGTTTTATTCATAATAATCTCCTATCTATTTTTTGGAATAGTAAATTTATTCATATCATTTTTTTCAAGTTCTAAAAGTTTTATTTTGTTCTGTATTCCACCACCATAACCAGTTAAATTACCATTTGCCCCAATTACTCGATGACAAGGAATAATCAAACATATGGGATTCCATCCGACTGCTCCACCAACTGCTTGTGCAGGCATTTTTTCGATTCCATTTTTCTTAGCAATTTCTTTAGCTATATCGTTATAACTAATCAATTTACCATAAGGTATTTCAGTCATAATATCTATGACCTGTTTTCGAAATGGTGTTAAGTTATTGATTTTATATTTAGGTATAAATTGAGGTTTCTCTCCGCTAAAATAAATATCTAACCACTTTCTAGTTTCATCAAATATTGGTAAATTATTTTCTTTAAAATCACTAGGATGTTTTAAAGCGTCTTTACTTTCTTCAAACCAAAGTCCTGTTAAAAATGTTCCATCACTACTCATTATTATATTTGAATAACCATTTGGAGTTTCATACTTTTGTATAAACATTATTATGTTCCCAATCTAGTAAAATAAACTTATTATTTTTGGTACAAAAATTAACAATCCTACTATAGCAGATCCTATAGCAAATACTAAAACTCCTCCCGCAGCTATATCTTTTGATTTTTTTGCCTTTTCATTTATACCTGGGCTTGCTAAATCAACAACAAGTTCTATAGCAGTATTAAAAAGTTCTCCACCAATAACAAGGGCAAACCAACCAATACAAATCATCCATTCCCAAAGTTTTAACTTAAGTAAAAAACCACTTAAAATTACAATTAGCATAACACTAACGTGAATTTTCATATTGCGTTCTGTCTTAAAAGCACTAAAAATACCACTAAAAGCGTATTTAAAGCTATTAATTAATTTTTTATTTTTCATTTACATCACCATTTTACTTATTATTTTTCTATATATCCATTTGTTTTTTCAGTATACATTTCATCTGTTACTGATTTATATCTTTCACCATCATATTCATCAGTAAACCCATTGTAAGCTTTGTAGATATCTCCCGTTTCAGTATCATAAACTCTTTCATATCCTAATGTCGCATCACTTTGCTTTTGACTCATAATATCATAAGTTTTATTTCTGTTTTCCCAAGCACTCATGTATGAATCAAACGATTTTTGAATCTGAGCACTTAATTCTAAAGCTTGCTTAGTTTGAGCATTTCCATCATCAATTGTTTTTTGTACATATGAATCGTTAAATTTAATAGAATTTATGGATTCTAATAATAAATCTTTATAATCAATAAATTTATTTTCACTTGAAGTAATTGTCATAATATCATAAACCATATAGTATCCAGAATCTATCCCATTACTATATTGGTTACCAAAGTTTACGATAGACGCTAAAAACATTCCTTCACCTTGTTTGTTGTTTTCACCAGTGAATGTTGCTCTTAATACTTTGCTATCTAGAGATACACTTTTCATTGATGCAACACTTTCTTGTTCTTCTAATTTTGTAAAATTAGTATATGTAGGAAATTTAAAATTAGAAAGAGTTGGTTCAATATCATTCATATATTTCGCTATTTCATTAAATTTTTGATAAAATCTTTCTGTTGTTGGTGTATCTAATACTATTGCATCAGCAAATAAACGATATTGACTTCCTGCTAATTTATAATATTCAGTCCATTGCTTTTTAGCAGCATCACTTTTTAATAGTGGTTGCATTTTTAACATTAAGAATAAACCATTATTTGTATCGCTTGGATCATATACCTTAATAGCATAATACATTCCCGTTCCTGTAGCTTCAACTTGCCATCCCTTAGGTTTTTTCATACTTAAAGCATCATTAGCATAGTCTTCTAATTCTAAACTATTTACTTCATTTGCAACTATTTTAACAGAACTATCTTTATTTATAGTAGTACTACTAGTATTACTTTTACCAGCAAAATTAAATACTACCATTAAAACAATAGCCACAAAAATCAAGCCAATTGCTATAATCAAATTTTTATCTTTTTTCATCACACATCTCCTATCTATATAAATATTATATCATTTATTTATAATTTGTTGTACTACATTTTAATAGAGTAAATACTACATTTTTTTGCATACTAAAAGCAGTAATAATATAATTGTTACTGCCTTAATTTATTAATAAATAACCCGTATTTATCTATTTTTTTTGATTTAACTATCTTTCTTCTAATTTTTTCTATTTAGTTCTAATACTTTATATTGTCCAATAATTCTATTATTTTCCCAACCAATACAATCATATATAGGTTTATCTACTTGCTCAACCCTGCAACATCCATTTGAACAGGTATCACAACTTTTTGGAAGTAACGATCTTATATATAGTCTTTCTTCTGGTGTTAATTTTTCTCCAACCATTTTATAAAATTCATCAGGTTTTTCTATAATATCATCTATTATAGATTTTAAATTTGTTTGTTCTTGATAATATTCGTCTTCCATTTCTGGGGCATTGATTTCTAGATATTTTCTTAAAATATCATCTTTTGATAACATTAATGGTTCCCTTGTTTTATATATCATTGTTACAAGTGTACTGTAATAATCACTTAATTTTTCAACTGTATAATTATTTTTTAAACTAATTTTTCTAGATGTAAGAATTTCTCTATATTCTTGTTTTGTTGGAATGAATTCACATATAAATTTTATTTCATCAACTTCTACAACAAATAAATTAAAAACACTGTATTTTTTCATAAAACCCTCCTATAGTCATTATATCATATATTGAAGTACAAATTGTATGTATGTTTTTGTTTTTATATTTAAATTTTTTACTTTATATGATAATAAAAATCTCAAAGTATAACGCTTTGAGAAATTTTAATTATTATTTACCACAACACTGTTTATATTTACGTCCTGATCCGCAAGGTAAAAATTTAAAACAACCAAGTAATTTTTTTCTTTTAAATTGGTATTTTTTTGTACTTAACTACTCTCGGTTACACTTCGCTTCACTAGCAGAACATATCTAAAAACATATCTAAGATTATTTATTTTTTAATGATATCTATAACATTCAATAAAAATACCTAATAATCCTCTGTTTAAATCATCAATTATTGCTTTTTAACCTTTTTTATATTAAAAAATGCTTGTAAAATTAAGTCCAAAATTTTAACAAATTTATTTCATAACCTTTTTTCTTTACCTCATCTTCTATTTTTTTGTAAATATTAGATTTCATATTTTTTATTCTCCTTTTCTATTTTTTATTTAATTTAAATTTACTTCATATCTAACTACTTTTATATCAATTTCTTTCCATAAAAAAATGTTAGCATATTTAACTATGTCAACATTTTTAAACAAACAATATTTAAACTCCAACTAGTTCTTGTTCTAATAATTCAATAATTAAATTAATAGAATCCATAATATCATCATAATCAACATTTTCTACATAAGATTTTTTATTTTTGTAGGTTTTAAAATTTTGTTTCAGTTTATCACTTTTTTTAATTAAATCAAAAGTTTTTACAATTTTTTCTACGTCATAATTTGTTTCTCTTCTTTTAAAAGTATTCTTTATTGCTTTTACTAAAGCATCTTTATTTAATTCATCATAGAATCTAGTTAAAAGTATATATAAATCATAAAAATCTTTTGCTCTTGTATTCATAATATTATCAGTTATAAAAGTTTCAAATTTTTCCGCAATTATAGTTTCTTTATTAAAAGCCATAATATTAATATAAGAATCGTCAAACATACATTTATACTTAAATTCTAATTCTCTTGGTGTAATTGGATCTCCTACTGTAATATCAATTGATAGTGGTACTTGTAGATGTTCTTTAAATCCTATTAAACTAACTTTTAATCCACCATATTTATCTATCAGTCTTATTTCTTTTGTATTTTTAATTTTAAAATTAACATCATCTTCACAATCAATAGAAATTATTTCATTAATAATATTTTCTAATTCTTTTGTATCCAAAGGTAAACCTTTTATCATTGTGTCCATATCTTGAGTAGTTCTACGTTCATCTCCAAATATTGCAGATAGTAAAAGTCCGCCCTTTAGAATAAAGTTATTTTTATACTTGCTTTTTGATATACGATATAATAATCTTTCAAAAAAATACATTTGCATTATATCTTGAGGCTCTAAATTATTTTTATGTGCTTTAGTTTTAATTTTTATTTTTAAATTTTCTGCATCTAACACTACATTAACACCTCCAAATACTTATTTATATCATCTTCGACATTAAACTTTTTAGCATATTCCATAAGTTTTGGTAAATCTCTTTCTTTTTTATTATTTAAATACTCAGTAATAGCATATTTTATAGTTTCAATATCTTGATTATCTTTATCTCTTAATAAATCACATATACATCTTTCTGCATTATAACAAAGAATATTTTGTCCTTGTGGACTTTTAATAGTCATCTTTCCTATTTCAAATATTTCATTTTTTACATAATGTAATTTAACATTATCATATTTTTTTAAACTTCCATTATATCCTCTATTTACTGTAATATGATATGTGCTTGGTACAGTTTCACATAAATTTAAAAAATATAAAGCAGTTTCATGCGAAAATACAGCATTATTTCCATAAGTTAAATTAAAATATTCATCACCCCAAGTAGAAGGTAATACATATAAACCATTTTTTACTCTTTCTAATTGTCCTTTATTAACAAGTCTAGTTAAAAACACTCTGTTAATATCATTTTCAACTATTTCCTTAGTTGTAATAACTCCATTGTTATCTTCTATAAGTTTTAAAATTTGTTCTTCTTTATTCATAAATATCAGTTCCTTTCTACATACAATTATAGCATATATGTATGTTATTTGGAACACATATATATTATTTTCTTTAAATTTTACAATTCTATTTGTCAAAATAAAAATGTTATCACGTTTCCTATGATAACATTCCTTATTTTTCAATGATTTTAACAGTTTTTTAAATTTTTATGAGCATAAATTTTTAAAAGTTCAAAAAGCCTTTTAAGACTTATTTTATACTACTTTCCGCAACATTGCTTATATTTTTTACCCGAACCACAAGTTCGTCCTTTTTCAGTATATATGATACTATAAAATATATATAGTATTATAGGTTTTTCAAGGTTTAAAAGGTCTGAACATTATTGGTATAAATGTTACATATAGTATTATTTTTACCATACATTTTTTAGTCTGTGAGCACAAAATGTGCACATTGTTCCCATCACATATTAAAAAATGTATAACATCATATATGATATTACTAATTATTTCAAATTTTTCCAACGTTATGTGTTTTATCTATTTTTTTATCTAATTTTTTGTAAGTTGATTTAAAATTTAGTAAAGTTTCCATTGCACTTATAACTGCTGAGGATTCAAATATATCTCTCCTATAATACCCAGTTGTTAGGTATCCAGTTATTCCATTATTTTTTTTATTACTACTATTACCAAGAATACTTTCAATAACTTTATTCAAAGATTTTCCATCTTTAACATAATTAAACATTCTTTCAGTAATTTGAAGACCACTTGATTTTCCTATAAATTCATTACCATTTTGGTCTAATATTGATGCATAAGTAACAATAAAATATGTATTATCTATCTGTTCATATCCACCCTCAATACTAATTAGTAAATCAAATGAAATATCATTTTCCATGCAATAATTATATAAACCATGATTTCTATTTTTTGCACCTATTAAAGTTTCATCATTAATAGGTTTAGAACTTACTAAAGAATTAACATTAACAGGGACAATAGAAATATCATCAAATCCTAATTCATTCATTGCAATTAAAATTGACCTTTTTTTAGAAACATTCGTAGAGCCTAAAACTATTTTCATATTTTCACCATCCTATTTTTTTATAAAACAAACTATTTACTACAACGTTGTTTAGGATTCTTGCCAAACTCAAAGATTACTTTTTTCCAGTACATATAACACTATGTAGCATAGTATTATATATTTTTCATTTATGAGAACAAAATGTGCACAAATTGGATTATGTGCACATTTTTTTGCCTTTTTTTGACTATTGAGAAACTCACAAACCCTTATAAAACGAGCTATTTACCACAGCATTGTTTGTATTTTTTTCCACTGCCACATGGGCACAATTGATTGCGACCGATTTTGTTAACCTTTTTAGGTTGACTTTTCTTTTCTTTGTTAGTATCTCTAACAGCTTCACCTTTGCTTACTTGTTTTCTTTCAACATTTTGTCTGATTTCAGCTTTAATTAAATAGAAAGTAATTTCTTTATCAATTAAATCAAGGAAGTTTTCAAATAATTCGTATCCTTCATTTGTATAAGCACGCAATGGATTTTCTTGAGCATAACTTCTTAAATGAATTCCCTCTCTTAATAATGACATAGTATTAATATGTTCCATCCAATGTGTATCTATAATTCTTAAAGATATAGCTTTTTCAAATTCTTGAATTATTTCTTTTGGTACATCTTTAATTTTAGCTTCATACTCTTTTACTAAATGACTATAAATGTAATCTGAAATTTCATCTGGATTTTTATCACTAATATCTTTTACATCAATTTTCTTTTTAACTAATTCATTTACTACTTCTAATATTTCACTAAGATCGTTTTCTGTTAAATTATCACTTTCTTGTAAATGATCAAATACTAAAGCATACACAAAATTGTGGAAACTTTCTAATATATCATCGTGGATATCTTTTTTGTCAAGAATATTATTCCTTTTTTCATAAACAATTTCTCTTTGTTGATTTATAACATCATCATATTGAAGTAATGTTTTTCTTATATCATAGTTATTTCCTTCAATTCTTTTTTGAGCAGATTCAACTGATTTTGATAACATTCCATTTCGAATTGATACATCACCATCAAAACCAACACTTTGAAGTAATGTTTTTGCACGATCAGTACCGAATCTAACCATTAAATCATCTTCAAAAGATACACAGAATTGTGAGAATCCAGGATCTCCTTGACGTCCAGAACGACCACGTAGCTGATTGTCGATTCTTCTAGATTCATGTCTTTCTGTTCCAATAACACATAATCCACCTAAAGCCTTAACTTCATCTGATAGTTTAATATCAGTACCACGTCCAGCCATGTTAGTAGCAATTGTAACAGATCCTTTTTCACCAGCTTTAGCAATAATTTCTGCTTCACGAGCATGGTTTTTAGCATTTAACACTTCGTGTTTAATTCCTTCTTTTTTTAACATAGAACTAATTAATTCACTAGTTTCTACCGCCACAGTACCAACTAAAATTGGTTGACCTTTAGCATGTCTTTCTTTTATTTCTTTAACTATAGCTTTATATTTACCTGCTTTAGTTGGGAATATTAAATCAGAATAATCTTCTCTTATAACCGGTTTATTAGTAGGAATTTGAATAACATACATATTATATATGTCTCTAAATTCTTCTTCTTCAGTTTTAGCAGTACCTGTCATACCAGCAAGTTTTTTATACATTCTAAATAAATTTTGGAAAGTAATAGTTGCTAAAGTCTTTGTTTCTTGTTGAATCTCTACACCTTCCTTAGCTTCAATAGCTTGATGAAGACCATCAGAATAATTTCTTCCTTGCATTAATCTTCCAGTAAATGGATCAACTATAACAACTTTGCCATCTTGAACTACGTAATCAAAATCTCTTTTCATAGCATAATTAGCACGTAAAGCTTGATTTATAAAGTGTACTAATGATGTATGTTTAATATCATAAAGGTTATCAATACCAAAAGCTTTTTCAGCACGTTCTACACCTTTGTCATCTAAAGTAACGCTTTTTGTTTTTTCATCGTATAAATAACCATCATTTTCTTTTAATGATTTAGCAAAATGATCTGTTTCTTTATATAAATTTAATGATTGCATACTTCCACCTGAAATAATAAGTGGAGTTCTAGCTTCATCGATTAATACTGAGTCAACTTCATCAACAATAGCGAAGTTAAATGGTCTAGCAACTCTATCTTCTGCTTTTACAACCATATTATCTCTTAGATAATCAAAACCAATCTCATTATTAGTTGAATATAAAATATCACAATTGTATGCTTCCTTCTTCTCTGATGGAGTTAAATCACGGTAATTAACGCCAACAGTTAAGCCAAGGAATCTATAGATACTTCCCATCCATTCAGCATCACGTCCTGCTAAGTATTCATTAACAGTAATAATGTGAACACCTTCACCGCTTAAAGCATTTAAGTATGCAGGCATAGTAGAAGTTAATGTTTTACCTTCTCCTGTTTTCATTTCGGCTATATTTCCATAATGAATAGCAAAACCACCAATAACTTGAACTTTATATGGTTTTTCTCCAATAACACGGAAAGCCGCTTCTCTAGCAACAGCAAAAGCTTCAATTTTAATATCTTCTAAAGTTTCTCCATTTTTTAATCTATTTTTAAATTCATCAGTTTTCCCTTTTAATTCTTCATCACTTAATTTGCTCATTTCTTCATCTAAAGCAAGAACTTCTTCTGATAAAGCAGTAAAACGTTCTAATTCTTTGTATTCATGATCAAATAATTTTTTTAAAAATTTCATGTGCTCAATCCTTTCTTGTATATACATATCTATTTTATCAAAAATTAAAAAAAAATAATAGTTTTTTCTATTATTTCCTTAATTATTCTTCAACTTTTAGGTTTCCTCCGTACCTAGTATCATAATCATCTAACATATCATAAAATGCACTGTCATCAATTTTAGAAATATTTTTTCTATCTATAACAACATTATTAATTCCGTATTGATTAATTACGTGATACATTTTTCTTTTTAATTTGCTTATATTTTTCGAATTATAAATTCCACTCATACTAATAAATAAAGTATCATCACTATACACCATTTCCATTTGGTCCATAAAATCATCTCCTCTACTACTATAACACCAATTTTTTTTAATTAATGTTATTCGACAAAACTAGAAAAAATTAGTGCCTTCTAATAAAGTATATAAACAGAAATAAAATATATGTGTTATAATTAAAAAGAGGTGTAGTTATGAAAAAAGTATGTGCTATCGCAATGGGAAAAATACTAATTTTTTTAGGTAAAATTGTAAAAAGAGGTTCTGTTTTGCCAGGGAATATTGCAACAAAAATTGATAAAAATATATTACATAAATTCAAAATGCCTAAAACAGTAATTGCTGTTACAGGAAGTTCTGGTAAAGGTAGTATTACAAATATGCTTGCAACAACTTATAGAAAGATGGGTTACACAGTTTGCCATAATAGTTCTGGATCTAACTTAAATCTTGGAATACTTACAACTTTAATAGAAAATAGTTCTTTATCAGGAAAAATTAAAAGTGATGTTGTTATTGTCGAAGTTGATGAAAGATATACTAAATATGTTTTCCCAGCCATTAAACCTCAAACTGTTGTAATAACAAATATTACTAGAGATCAACCACCAAGACAAGGAAATTTTGATATGGTTTTTAAAGAAATTAAAAAAGCTATAACACCTAATATGCATTTAATTTTAAATGCTGATGATCCTTATTTACAAAAATTTGTTATTGGTGAAAAAAATAAAGTTACTTATTATGGAATTGAAAAAAATAAATATAGTACAAATAAGTCTAAATTTGAAAACTTAAACTTAACTTATTGTCCAAAATGTAATCATAAATTAACATATGATTTTTATCATTTTGAAAATATTGGTGGTTATAGATGTGAAAACTGTGACTTTGTTCATCCTAACAATGATATTAGTGTAACAAAAATAAATTATGAAAATAATAATATTGTTTTAAATGACAAGACAGTTTTAAATATTCCTTTCGGGATGTTATTTGCTATATATAATGTTTTAGCAGCATATACCACTTTAATTTCATTGAACAATAATAAAGAAGATGTTGTTAACCGTTTAAATGAATCAGTAGAAAAAGCTAAACACTTTAATTCATTTGAAGAAAACAATCGTGTTGTTTATACTTTAAATAACAAAAATGAAAATAGTACTACCTTTAATCAATCATTATTATTTATTGACCGTGATAAAAATCCTAAAACGATAGTCATCGGATGGAAAGAAATAAGTAGAAGATATAATTTTAATGATTTATCTTGGCTATATGATATTAATTTTGAACTTTTAAGTAAACATAAAATAGAAAAAGTAGTTTGCATCGGACCAGAACAATATGATATTGCGGTACGATTAAAACTAGCTGGAATTGATACCAAAAAAATAGTATGTTTTGAAAATGTTGAAGATGCCACATATTATCTTAAAAAGAAAACGAAAGAAAACATATATGCTATATTAAACTTTGATTTGATTGATCCTTTTACCAACAATATGAAGGAGGATTTATAATGATTAGAATTGCACATTTATATTATGATTTAATGAATTTATATGGTGATAACGGAAATATCAAAGCCATTAAGTATCAACTAGAGAATCAAGGTATAAAAACGATTGTTGATTTTTTAACAATTGGCGATAATATTGATTTTGATAAATATTATTTAATATATTTAGGACCTGGAACATACGATAATCAAAAAATAATTCTTAAAGATTTAATGAAATATCAAAAAAATATAAAAAGATTTATTGATGAAGATAAATTTGTTATTGCTACCGGAAACGCGTTAGAATTATTTGGGAAAATTATAAAACCATTAAATGGTAAAAATATTAAAGCTTTAAATATATTTGATTTTGAAAGCGAAGAAACTGAATTAAGACTTGTTGGAGAGACTGTAGCAACATGTAATAGATTAAAAAAAGAAGTAATTGGATTTCAAAATCAAAATTCTATTATAACTAAGTTAAAAAATCCTTGGTTTGAATTAAGTAAAGGTATTGGTTCGAATGTTAATTCAAATATTGAAGGAATTAACTACAAAAACTTTTATGGAACATATATGATTGGACCTATTTTAGTAAGAAATTCAGAACTATTAGAGTTAATATGTAAAAAACTAATACTGCAAAAAAATAAAGATTTTAAATTTAAAAGTTTTAATGTAACACTTGAAAATAAAGCTTATAATGAATATATAAAAAATTATCTAACAAAAAAAGTATGATCACTCATACTTTTATTTTGTATCTATAATACCATAATTTCCATCTTTTCTCTTATATAAGATAGAAACACATTCAGAATCTGTATTTTTAAATACAAAGAATTCATGTCCTAATAAATCCATTTGTAATAAGGCTTCTTCTTCATTCATTGGTTTCATTTCAATTGCTTTTCTTTTTACAATCTTTTCATCTTTTTCTTCATCTTTATTAACTTCAAATTCATAATTGAAATCAATAAAGTTATTTTTTTCTTTACGTTTTTTTAGTTTAGTTTTATTTTTTCTGATTTGTCTTTCAATTTTATCAGAAACTAAATCTATTGCTGCATATAAATCATCATGTGATTCTTCTCCACGTAGTATTATTTTATTTACTGGTATAGTAACTTCAATAATTTGTTCTTTACCTCTAACCTTAACAACAATACTAGCAGAAACATCACTTGGAGATTCTAAATATTTATCTAACCTTCCAATCTTTTCTTCAATGTAACTTTTAATTGCTGGTGTTACATCCACATTTTTTCCTCGAATATTAAATTTCATATTCTCATCCTCCCATTTATATTATACCACAACATCTCTTTTTTTCATAGAAAGAAAACAGCTTTGTTTACACTAAAGCTGTTTTAATTTCTACTACATTTTTTGCTTGAAGACCTTTATCAGTTCTTACTAGTTCAAACTCAACGTATTGACCTTCAACAAGTGTTTTATAGCCTTCAGATAAAATAGAAGAATAGTGAACAAAAATATCTTCGCCACCTTCATTGTGTTCAATAAAACCATAGCCTTTATCGTTATTAAACCATTTTACTTTACCACGCATATTTAAATCTCCCTTCTATTTACTGCTACAATATAAATATACCGTGAATATGAGCTATTTTCAACAAATTTAGGACGACTTAATTCGACAAAATTTGCATTATATTACTAGTATGTTTTAGGCAGAACAATTAAAATTGTAATACTTTTTATATTTATATAATTATATTTGTCTTAAACCGCCATTTTTGTGTCTAAAACTATAATATTTGCAATTTTTTTGTCTTTTTATACATATAATTCTTCAAAACTTGCATCTAAAACAAATTTTCAATTTAACAATAATTTTTTTGATAAACTATAAACGTAGTAGGAGAAAAAATATGAAGAATTATATTATAAATAATACGATGAATTATATTTTAAAATATAATAACTATGATAAAATCAAACAAGAAGAATTAAAATATGGCCTGGTTGCTATATATTTATTAGTTACTAAATTAATAATTATTTTAATACTCGCTTTCTTATTAGGGATATTAAAAGAAGTTATATTATTTACCATCATATATATTCCAATTAGAGCTGTATCATTTGGATTGCATGCTACAAAAAGTTGGATATGTTTAATTGTTTCAACATTGTTATTTGTTGGTCTGCCTTTTGTATCTAAATATTTGTTAATGCCAACATATATAAAATTAATTATAGGAATTATCTCTATCTTACTAATGTTTAAAAACAGTCCTGCTGATACACATAAAAGACCAATAATTAATGAAAATAGAAGATTATTTTTCAAATATTTTTCAGTAATTATAGCAATTATATACACAACATTATCCATATTTATAAATAATAATTTTATATCAAATAGCTTATTATTAACACTAATTATTCAATGTTTTATAACAAGTCCTTTAGTTTATAAATTATTTAAATTGCCATATAACAATTATAAAAACTTTAAATTTGATTAAATCTATAAAGGTTTAAAATAAAAAGAAAGGAGGGCTTTAAATGAAATTATTTGCATCTATTTTAGCTGCTTTAGGTTTTGGTGCTGCTGGAGCAGGAAGTCAAGCTTGCTTTGGTTGGATAATTGATGAACCTGAATGTCCAAAAAGTTTAATTAAATAAATAAAATAAAAATACTAGCTCGTTAACCTAGTATTTTTATTTTACTTTAATTTCTAATAATTGTGTGAAAATGTCATTTTCAACACTTGTCAAATTAGTTAATTTACTATTTTTATCCACTATTTCTTTAACCAGGGCTAATCCATATCCATGTCCTTCAGATTTAGTTGTATATCCTTTTTCATATATCTTTTCTATATTTATTGATCCTTTAAAATTATTAGAAATTTTTATACAGAGTTTATCTTCATCTGTAAACAATTCAATAAAGATTCTTTTGTCTTCTTTATTTTTAACTTCTTCTATCGCATTATCTAAGAAAACTCCTGTAATACGACATACATCAAACATTAAAGATTCCCCAAGTTCAATAAGATCAACAGTTCGAACTTTTCTATCAACAATCAAATTGAAGTCAATTTTCTCATCTTTCATAACCAATAACTTACTATATATAACCGCCCTTAATCCGCCAGCTGGTATTTTGTTAGTATCAAACATTAATTTTTCATCATCTTTTATTTTATTATCAATTATCTTATCAATATATTCTGGAATATCTTTTTCTTTTTTTATAATCATGTTTCTAATCATTAGTAATTGATTTTTATTTTCATGATTGGATACCCTATAGACATCTAAAATTTCCTCATATTCTTTCAAACTGTTTAATGTATTATTATATTTATCATTAATTTTAGAATAATTTGTTTCGGCAATTAAATATTTATAATATATAAAAATATAAATTACTGAAATAGCAATATTACCAATTATTATACTTAATAGTGGATAATGATAGTAAACAGATAAAAAATTAAAGTTGATTGTTATTATGGTTGCTAATATAATTATCACAAAAGAATTAATCTTTATTTCTGTTATTGATGAAACTATTTTATTATAAAGATTTTGAATAATTTTAATGTTGCAAGCCATAATAGCAATTATTGATATAAAAGTATTGGCTATTAATTTTCCAACCAAGTTTGAAACAATAAAATTACTATCTATTTTTAATACAACCACTGCCAAAATTGCAAAAATTAATTCTGATATCATCATTGTTAATTGAGAAAAAATCGAAGTTATAAAACTAATTCTATAATTACACTTAAATAAAAAATAACAAAATATAGTCATTATAACTACTATTACTAATACTCTAAAAATTGTATTAATAAAAAGAAAATTTACTAACATCAATAAAGCAAATATAATTTGAACTGCATAATACTTATAACTTTTAAAATTTATCTTTTTATTTAATAACCTTGACCAAATAAAAATATAAGCAAAAGAATTAATCAGCGCTCCAATAATGTTATTAATACTAAAAATTTCCATACTACTTCTCACTTACTCCTTTTCTATATTTTTCTGATAATAATCTTACAACTGTACCATTATCAAATAATATCGTTTTTCTAATTTTATCTATCTTAGCTACTCTTTCTTTATTTACTAAACAAGCTCTATGTGTTTGTATAAATCTATTATCAAGTAATTTTTTAATGCTAGATAAAGGTTTATAAGTTTTAATTTCCGCGTAGTCAGTTTTTATAATACATTTTCTTTCAACACTATCTCTAGTAATATATAAAATATCATTCATAGCAATAGTATATAAAACGCCTCTCTCTTCAAATCTAATAATATTTTTACGTTTTAAAACTTCCAACGATTTTTTGATAGAAGTTATTAATCTTTCCTCATAATTATCAAATTTGTTTAAAAAAGACAAAAACATTATTTCATTTTTTAGTAATGTTAATCCCAATTCTTCATGACTCGTTATAAAAATAATCACACTATCTACGTCTTTTTTTCTTATAATACGTGCTACATCAATACCTGATCTTGATGGTGTTTCAATATCTAAAATATATACTTTAAAAGATAAGGGTTCTTTTACAATTTTCATAAATTCGTCATCTAAATCATTAAACAAATGGGTTCTATATTCCGTTTTATTTTTCATCATAAATGAATCAATTATATTTTTAATATCCGTTATTATCCTTTCATTGTCGTCACATATAATAAAGTTAATCATTTTATCATCTCTTTTTGTTCACGTTTAGCAAACCAGCTACTTTAAATGTTACCATATTTTACCAATTATTGCAACTAAAAAAGGCTATACTCCGCCTTTAATCCCTTTTGTTCTTAAATAAATTTTTCTAAACCAATCCACAGGTATTACTGAAAAAGCTAATAAAATCATAAATTGAAATTCTTTAAAATTTAAACCTACTGTTCTAAAAAGATTTCCACCATAATAAATTAAAAGAATTTGCACTAACACAATAAATGATATAACAGCAATAAATGGTTTATTTTTATAAAGATGTGCGAATAAATTTAAACGATGTGTACGAGCATTGAAGCAGTTAAATATTCCAATAAAAATAAAGAGACCAAAAAAAGCACTCATCAAATATTTATTATTATCACCATCTCTAAAAATTGCTGAAATAATAGGAAGTTTTAAAAATAATATACAAAGTAATGATGAATAAGCTCCCGTAAAAATTATCTCATGCCACATATATTTATTAATTATCGGTTCATTTTTATCTTTTGGATATTCATCCATATATTCCTTTAATGGTGGTTCAAATGAAAAAGCCAGACCTGCAAATGTATCCATAACCATATTTATCCACAACATTTGTATAACTGTAACAGGAGTCTCGATACCAATAAATGGCCCTATAATTGATAAACTAACTGCGCAAATATTTACCGTTAATTGAAAAATAATAAATTTTCTAATACTTTTAAAAATAGTACGTCCAAATAAAATAGCTTGTGATATAGAATATAAGTTATCATCTAAAATAATAATATCACTAGCTTCTTTGGCAACTTCTGTTCCACTTCCCATTGAAAATCCTACATCTGCCCTTTTCAAAGCTGGAGCATCATTAACTCCATCTCCAGTCATACCAACAACAAGATCTTTTTCTTGAGATATTTTTATTAATCTACTTTTATCTTGTGGAAGTGATCTAGCAACAATTCTTAAATTTGGTAGTATTTGTTTTAATTCCTCATCATTAAGTTTATTTAACTCTTCGCTTGTTAATATAATATCTGATGAGTTTTTGATAATTCCAACTTCTTTTCCTATCGCATAAGCAGTATCTTTATTATCTCCTGTAATCATTACAGTTTGAATATGAGCTTTATCAATAAGTTTTAATCCTTCAATAGCCTCTTTTCTAACATCATCTTTTATAAGTGCGAAACCAACTAGAGTTAAATTTCTTAATTCTTTTGTTTTAGATGTAGCAAAAGCTATAATTCTAGCTCCTTTACTTGTTTCCTCTTTTAATTTTAATTCTATACTTTTAGTATTTAATAATCTTTTAATCTCTCCGTTATTATCATAATAATATGTACAACTAGATAATATTTTTTCTGGCGCTCCTTTTATTAACGCTAATTTACCTCTATCATCAATTAGAGATAATGAATATTTATTCTTACTATCAAATGGAACAGTATCAATAATTTTAATATTAGAATTCTTATCATATTCAATAAATTTTAAAATAGCACGGTCAGTTATATTTCCTCCAACAATAGTTTTGTTATCACTAGTATAAGTACTAGCGTTATTATATATAATTGACTTTTTAATAATAGAGTAATATTTACTATACTTTTTTAACTCACTTTCTTTATGATATTTTTTAAAATCATTTCCCATAAAATATAGCATTTCCATTTTACCTTTAGTCAGTGTCCCAGTTTTATCAGTAAACAATATATTTAAACTCCCAGCCGTTTCTATACCGGTCATCTTTCTTACCATTACATTACTTTTTAACATTTTTTTCATATTTGAAGAAAGAACTAATGTTATCATCATAGGAAGTCCTTCTGGAACAGCAACTACTATTATTGTTACACTTAGTGTTAAAGCATATAAAATGTAGCCTGTCATTAATGGAAAATTAGTTGCTGTTTCTTTAATTAAATTAATATCAAAATTATTTCTAATTACTATCATCGAAAATAGATATGATAAACTAACTAGGAATGCTCCTACATAACCAATTTTACTTATAATTCCAGCAAGATGTCTTAATCTTATTTTAAGAGGACTATCAGGAGTAGATTCTTGTAATTCTTGTGCTATTTTACCATAGAAAGTATTGTCACCTACTTTGGTAATTTTCATAATCCCTGATTTCCCATATATTACTGTACCTCTAAATACCATATTTTTTTCACTAACTATTTGATTAGATTTTAATGCTTCTTTTCTTATTTCTCTTGTTTCACCATTAAGAGATGATTCATCAACTAAAAGGTCACCATCAATTAGTATTCCATCTGCTGGAACTTTATCTCCAGCTTCAAGTAAAACCATATCACCTACTACCACATCATCTATAGTTATTTCTTTTATTTTCCCATTTCTTCTAACCCTACACTTAATTTTTGATGCATCCTCTTGAAGTTTTTCAAATGCTTTTTCACTTCCATATTCTGATATAGTGGAAATAAAAGACGCTAAAAATATAGCGATGACTATACCTACTGTTTCATACCAATCAAAATCTTTAATTAAAAAAACAAGTTTTATACCAAGCGCTATAATTAAAATTCTTATTATGGGATCTCCCAATGACTGTATAAACATCTCTAAAAAGGTATTTTTTTTCTTATTAGTTATAATATTACTTCCATTTTTTTCTCTTGATTCTAATACTTCTTCTTCGCTTAGTCCATTATTTATATTCATAGGTTTGTCCTCCCCCTATAAATATATTAGGAAGTTACTTTTTTAGAATTAAAAAAGTAGACTTTCATCTACTTAATTAATTATTTCTAAATTTTTCATACCAACTTTTTACTTTGGATTTTCCCTGTTTCCAAAGATTGCTTGTTACGTTTCCTACTATATCAAAAGCATTTTTAGTATAATAAACAAGTTCATCTTTAGCGTCTATAATAGCATTATAATTTTCTTCTCCTAATTTTTCTTTAGAAAATTCTTTTACACTATTAGCTCCTTTTTTTATCACTTCACTAGCTTTATTATAAGCACTCTTTGTTTTATCACTTATTGTTTCCTTATACCCAGGGAAACTTTTTTCTATTTTACTATCTATATTATTAGCTGTTTCTAAAATATTTTGTTTGGCGCCTTCAGTTAAATCGTCAAATTTAATTCCTTTAATTTCAGCATCATAGAAAATAAAATCAACAATTGTAACAAATGTTCCTTTTAATTTATCTTTGGTTGATTCGGTTTTCTCACCTTGCAATAAATTATCAACATCTTTTTCAATATTATCAAACGTAGCAATTACCGTTTTATCATTTTCAGTATATTGTTCTTTTGCTACACTTGGAGTGCTAGTATTATTTTGCATAGTTGTGTCACCTTTGTGTAAATTAGACTCTTTTTGATTGTTAATTTCTGAATTTATTACTTTTTTATCTTTATTTTCAACAACATTTTCTGAAGAATTTTGTTCATAAGATGTCTCTGTTGATAAATAATTATCAGATTCTACATTGTTATTTTTATTTTTTTGACACCCAGTTAAAGGCACAGCAACTAAAACAATTGCACTAAAAAACGCTACACCTTTTAAAATAATCAAATTTTTTATCTTCATATTTCCATCCCCTTAATTAGCCACTATTCTAACACAAATATTAATCTTAAGCAAATCAAAAATGAGATTTACTCACCCCCTTATTTTTGATACAACTAAAACTCCATAATAAATCCCATATGATTTTCTGGAACGCCATCTGCTAATTCATTCCACATTTTACCAGAATTACGGAACCCAACTTTTTCATGTAATTTTATTGACTCAATATTAGTAGGCTCTATACCAGATATCAATAATTTTGCCTGTTTAGTTTTTATTTGCTTAATACCATATTTCAATATTTTTCTCCATAACCTCTTTTTCTCTTTGCTTTTAATGTAAACAAGCTAAATAAACACCACAAGAAGACACTCACCATGTTTGCATCTTAAATTTTCACCTTTACTAATTTTTATGTAATTAAATTACTTACTTATTTTTTTTACTTTTCCATGTGAGTAATTATAAATATCTGTTGCTAAAGAATTATAATTATTTGATATATCAGAATATACATTATCAATTTGACATATTAATTCAGAATCTCTTAAATTAACCCCAGAAAGTCTTATCGAAAGAAGTAAGAAGTTATCATAAAAAGGATTTCCTTGATTATAATGATAATTACCTTTTCCAAAAACATATTGTTTAGCTATTTTTTCATAATCATTATTACTTCCTGATATAAATTTTAAATATTCTTTTTGATTTTGAGCAATATAATTACCAAAATTTTTATCAACAGAATATTGATTTAAATTATATGTTAGTTTTTTATCACGTGCCATATCTACCATAGTAACGATAAAAAAACTATATCGTTTAATATTATCTAACGACTCTGAATTAAAAAGTGTTGTTAAAGTGTCAGAAGAAAGATATTTATAATTAAGCATCGCCAACATAAATTCCATTTCTTTTTCACCATCTGTATAATATGTGTTACCTTCATAATAGTAACCATAATTAAAAAACGTAACTCCTGGAAATGATTCCTTGTTTAGTTTTGATGCAAAATATTTAAATACATCTACATTATTAATATTTTCTGCTGTCAAAACATTTGGCATTTCTTGCTTTGGATTTTCTGAACTTTCTCCTTGACTTGGTTGTATATTATTATTGTTGTTATTATTATTTTGATTAGGTTGTTGATTATTATTAGTTGTATTATTTTTAT
>UQVP01000004.1 GCA_900544605.1 uncultured Mycoplasmatota bacterium
TTTGAAGCTATGTTAACCATACTACCACTTTCCTTTACTATACTAATTATACATAATTATTTTTTATAAATCAATATTTTTGTAAAGAAAAAAGGCACCATTTACAGTGCATTTTCTTAATTATTTTTATTTAATTTACGAATTGACATTCCTATTGTTAATAAGCTTAATCCACCTAATATAATAATCATGCTTAAATTATCTCCTGTATTTGGATTAGTTACAGGTGTTGTTTGTACAGTAGCATTATTATATCCAATAATACCATAAACACTTAAATGTGTTGTTTCAAATACAATTTTTCCATCAACTAATTTAGCATCTAATGTTTCGCTAATATTTCCTTGATTATCAATATATACAACTTTATAATTGTCATATTTTTTATCATTATCTTCTAAAGCAATTGAAATAGTAAATTTACCATTTTCCATTGGATAAACTTGAATACCATCAGTTACATTAATATCATACAACTCTATTAATTTAACATCTTTTACTTCTTTATTTTCTTTATAAGCTTCATCTACTTTTTCAGTAACTTTCTTAACTTCTTCTTCGTTTTTAGCAATTACTTCTAATTTTAAATCATTGTCTAATGCTTTATCACTTTCAAACTTAACTTTTTTATCAGTAGATTCAATTGTTTTATTTTCTTCTACAACATATTGTCCATTTACTAATTTAGCTACATACTTGTCAGCTACATATTTAGTAATATCAGTATTAAATGTTCCACCTTTTATAGATGTACCTACTTTACCAACGTATTCTTTATTACCAAATCCTCCAGTTGGAGTACTAACACCAATATCTGTTAAGCTTAATACATCATAAGCACCTCTATTTTTAGAAGTTGTTTTAAATGTTCCTCCAGTAATATTAACATTCATTTTTTGTTCTAAATTTCCAAGGTCATAAACTGCAATAGCACTACCTTTTCCATTTTCTGAATTAAAAGTACCTGCAGTAACAGTTAATTTTAAATCATTATTTCCTTCGTTTGTTTTATAAGTACCACCTATAATACTTAAAGCATCTGGTAAACGAATTGGTCTTGTCTTAAAATAAACATCTTTAGGTTCTTCAATATTATCTTTTGGTGCATTGATAGTACCTCCAGTAATATCAACAATACCCATTCTTAATTGAACTCCACCATTTAATACGCCATCTTTAATTTTTAAACTTACAGGTCCTGCTTGATAAAGGGCAGGTCCTGTCTTTGAAGTTAAAACTCCACCATTAATTTCAAAATAAGTAACTCCCGTTGTATTGTTACCACTTACAGCTGCATCTCTTGATTCAACAGTACCACCATTTACGATAACAGTACCACCAAGAAGTGCATAAAAACCATATCCATTTTCATTTGTTATTGTACCACCGTTAAATATGATTTTTGAAGCTTCTGCATATACAGATGATGCGGCAGTAGAGGTACGGGAATTTGCAATTAACTTTCCACCTGCTTTTGAACTGTCAATTGTAAAAGTAGCACCTTTCTCTACACCAAAGATTGCTTTTAATGTCTTACCATTTAAGTCTAGTGTTGCATCTTTTATTAATACTACTCTTTCTGCATCAGTTGAATAATCATCATCCATGATATCAATATTTTCTGTTAATACACATTTTTCTCCATTTGCAAGACAAGTTTTTAGCTCATTTCCATCTTTTACTTCTTGTGCATTAACTCCAACTGCAAATCCTAACATTGCAACTAAAGAAAATGCGAATAATTTAAGACTCTTTTTCATTTTTTTCTCTCCTTTACACCTTCATAATAACATATTATTATTTTACTCTCAATATAATTCTAATTTTTCGACAAAACTTTACGTCAAATTTAAAAATTTTTATAAAGTTTCATACTAACTTTTATTTTTCACTCCTCTCTTTTTATGTTCAAATAGATTATATCCCTCCCAAGTTGGTATTTTTGTTAGTAATAGTACATCTTTTTTTATATTTTTTTGCAAAAATTGTATTTGTTTACATGTTTTAAAATACAAAAAAGAAGCTAAAAATAGCTTCTAATTAATCCATTAACTCTTGTTCTAAAGCTTCTAATGGTTCATCGTTTAATAAATCTAATTCTAAATCATAATCTACTTTACGATATTTTTTAGCACCTGTACCAGCTGGGATTAATTTACCAATGATTACATTTTCTTTTAATCCTTCTAGTTTATCAACTTTTCCATGTATAGCAGCATCAGTTAAGATTCTAGTAGTCTCTTGGAATGATGCGGCAGATAAGAATGAATCAGTTTCTAGAGATGCTTTTGTAATACCTAAAAGTACTGGCTTACCAGTTGAAGGACGTTTTCCTTCAATGATTAATGCTTTATTTACATCTGAGAAGTGGTTGATATTTACAAGTGTTCCAGGTAAGAACATTGAATCACCACTATTTAAAATCTTAATCTTAGAAATCATACGTTTAGCAATAATTTCAACGTGTTTATCAGAAATATCAACACCTTGAGAACCATATACTTTTTGAATTTCAAGTAAGATATATTCTTGAACAGTAAGTGGATCTGTTACAACTAATAATTCTTTTGGACTGATAGCACCATGTGTTAATCTTTGTCCTGCAACAACTTCTTGATTTAATTCTACAGCAGCTTTAGCACCATAGTTAGAAGTATGTTTTTTAGTTTCAACATCATTTGTAACATTAATTATTAATTTACCACCATCTTCTTCAATAGCAGTTACAACACCATTTATTTCAGAAATAGTAGCTTTTCCTTTTGGATTACGAGCTTCAAATAACTCTTGAACACGAGGTAAACCTTGAGTAATATCGTCTCCACCAGCAACACCACCGGTGTTGAAGTTTCTCATGGTTAACTGAGTACCTGGCTCACCGATTGATTGAGCAGCCATAATACCTACAGCTTCACCAATTTCAACAATTGAACCTGTTGCTAAGTTACGTCCATAACATCTTTGACATACACCTTGCTCAGTCTTACATGTTAATACTGTTCTAATTGGTACTTTTGTAATACCAGCAGCAATAATCTTATCAGCAATTTGTTCAGTAATATATGTATTTCTATCATACATAACTTCTTTAGTTTCTGGATTAATAATCTTCTTATTAGTATAACGACCAACAATACGATTATAAAGTGGCTCAATTACAGTACCATCTTTATCATTAATAAAGTCTTCAACTACAACACCTTGTTCAGTACCACAGTCTTCTTCTTTAACAATGATATCTTGCGCTACATCAACTAAACGACGAGTTAAGTAACCTGCATCAGCAGTTTTTAACGCTGTATCAACGGCACCTTTACGAGCACCATGGGTAGATAAGAAGAATTCACTAATTGTAACACCTTCAGAGAATGAAGATTTAACTGGGATCTCTACTTGACCACCACTTGGTTTAGCAAATAATCCACGCATACCAACTAACTGAGTATAAGAGTTGATATCACCACGAGCTTTTGATTGCATCATGATACAAATTGGATTTTCTTTATCTTCTCTAACCATTTCTTCAAGTTCTTTTTGAACTTGTTTTTTAGCACTATTCCAAATTTCAATTACTTTGTTATATCTTTCTTCTTCAGTTATTAAACCACGTTTAAATTGTTTATTAACAGTATCAACCATTGCTTGGCTTTCTTTTAATATTTCAGGCTTTTTAACTGATTCTCTAATATCAGATATTGCAATTGAAATACCGGATAATGTCGAATATTTAAATCCTAAATCCTTTAATTTATCAAGCATAACTGAAGTTTCAGTTGTTTGATAACGTTTATAAATTTGAGCAATTATTTTTCCTAAAGCTCCCTTATTTAAGGCATCAACTAAAGGCATTTCTTTAATCTTTTCAGGAATATTTTCTCCTCTATTTATAAAGTATTTTTTAGGAGTTGTTTTTTCAATATTTTCTGCACTTCCATCATTAATATATTGGAATGTATCAGGGAATATTTCATTGAATAAAATTTTACCTGGAGTAGTTACTAAATATTTATCTAAGTAAGAATCTGGGAAAATTTTATGTCTAAATGAACTAACTGGTAAAGCAATACGAGTATGAAGTGTTATTTCACGTCTTTCATAAGCCATTAATACTTCATTAGCATTTTTAAATACTCTACCTTCTCCTGGAAGTCCAGCTTTTTCTATAGTTATATAGTAGTTTCCTAATACCATATCTTGTCCTGGTGTAACAATTGGTTTTCCATCTTTTGGAGATAGAATGTTATTAGCACCTAACATAAGAATTCTAGCTTCTGCTTGAGCTTCTTCAGTAATAGGAACATGAACAGCCATTTGGTCTCCATCAAAGTCAGCGTTGAACGCTGTACAAACTAGAGGATGTAATCTAATAGCACGTCCTTCAATTAATTTTGGTTCGAATGCTTGAATACCAAGTCTATGTAATGTTGGTGCACGGTTTAATAATACTGGATGTTCTTTAATTTTTTCTTCAACAATATCCCAAACACGTGGATCTTGATTTTCAATCATTTTTTTAGCAGCTTTAATATTACTTGCTATTTCTTTAGTAACCAAACCATTTATAACATGTGGTTTAAATAACTCTAAAGCCATTTCTTTTGGAATACCACATTCATACATTTTTAAGCTTGGTCCTACAACGATAACAGAACGGCCTGAATAATCAACACGTTTACCTAATAAGTTTTGACGGAAACGTCCTTGTTTACCTTTTAGCATACTAGATAATGATTTTAATGGTCTATTTCCAGCACCTGTAATATTACGTCCACGACGTCCATTATCAAATAAAGCATCTACAGCTTCTTGTAACATACGTTTTTCATTTTGAATAATGATACTAGGAGCACCTAATTCCATTAATTTCTTTAAACGATTATTACGGTTAATTACACGACGATATAAATCATTTAAATCTGAAGTTGCAAATCTACCACCATCTAATTGAATCATTGGACGAAGTTCTGGAGGTATTACTGGAAGAGCATCTAAAATCATCCATTCAGGACGATTTCCTGATTCTAGAAAAGCATCTAATACATCTAAACGTTTCATTAAACGAACACGTTTTTGACTTGTTGTATCTTTAATAGCTTCAATTTCTTCCTTAATATTTTTAACTTCTTCTTCAAGATTAACTTGACATAACAATTCTTTAATAGCTTCTGCTCCCATACCTACTCTGAAACTATTACCATATTTTTCATAGTAAGCACGGTATTCTTTATCACTAATTGTTTGTTTCTTTTCTAAAGGTGCAGCTCCAGGATCTAGAACAACATATGAAACGAAGTATAATACTTCTTCCAAATCTCTTGGACTCATATCTAGGACTAATCCCATACGAGATGGTACACCTTTAAAGAACCAAATGTGGCTACAAGGAGTAGCAAGCTCAATATGTCCCATTCTTTCACGACGAACTTTTGATCTTGTAACTTCTACTCCACAGCGATCACAAATAATATTTTTATATCTTAAACGTTTATATTTACCACAAGAACATTCGAAATCCTTAGTTGGCCCAAATATCTTCTCGCAAAATAAACCTTCACGTTCTGGTTTTAAAGTACGATAGTTGATTGTTTCAGCTTTCTTTACTTCACCATAAGACCATGAACGAATTTTTTCAGGTGAGGCGATTCCTATACGTAATCCTTCAAATTGATTTACTTCCATTATTCCTCATCCCCTTCCATATCTTCTTCAAAATTATCTTCCATCTCTTCCTCTAAATCATCAAATTCATCTTCATATAAATCATCATCTAATTCTTCATCAGGAAGTTTTGGTTCTTCTTCTGAATTATTACTTATTTCAAAATCTTCATTAGCAAGATAAGTATCTTTCTCATCTTCTTCTAAATCTTTTAACTCGTTATAATTTCCATTTTCATCTAAAACAGTAATATCAAGTCCTAAAGCTTGGAACTCTTTAATTAATACTCTAAATGATTCTGGAATACCACTCTTTGGAATTGGTGTTCCTTTAACAAGTGATTCATAAACTTTAACACGTCCAACAACATCATCTGATTTAATAGTCATCATTTCTTGTAATACGTTAGCAGCACCATAAGCATATAATGCCCAAACTTCCATTTCTCCAAATCTTTGACCACCAAATTGAGCTTTACCTCCTAAAGGTTGTTGTGTTACTAAACTGTAAGGTCCAGTTGAACGAGCATGTAATTTATCATCAACCATGTGGTTAAGTTTAATCATGTACATAACACCAACACTGATACGATTATCAAATGGTTCACCAGTACGTCCATCATAAAGTACTGCTTTTCCATCTTCATCAAGTCCAGCTTCTTTTAATGCATCAATAATTTCTTCACGGTTAGCACCATCAAATACTGGAGTTGCTACATAAATACCTAAATTCTTAGCAGCAATACCTAAATGCATCTCTAAAATCTGTCCGATGTTCATACGAGATGGAACTCCAAGTGGGTTAAGTAAGATATCAACAGGACGTCCATCGCTTAAGTATGGCATATCCTCTTCAGGTAAGATAAGTGAAATAACACCTTTATTACCATGACGACCAGCCATCTTATCTCCAACGCTTATCTTACGTTTTTGAACAATGTATACACGAACCATCATTGATACACCAGCTGGAAGTTCATCACAGTTATCTTTAGTAAAGATTTTAACATCATGAACAATACCTTCTCCACCATGTGGAACACGTAAAGATGTATCTCTTACTTCACGAGTCTTTTCTCCAAAGATTGCATGTAATAATTTTTCTTCAGAAGTAAGTTCAGCCATTCCTTTAGGAGTAACTTTACCAACTAAGATATCATCATCTTTTACTTCTGTACCAATACGAATAATACCATTTTCATCTAAGTTTTTACGTGCATCTTCACCGATATTTGGAATATCACGAGTAAACTCTTCAGGTCCTAATTTTGTATCACGACATTCAATTTGGTAATCTTCAATATGAATTGATGTATAAACATCATCTTTAACTAATCTTTCATTTAAGATTACAGCATCCTCATAGTTATAACCATTATAGTTCATAAACGCTACTGTTACGTTTTTACCTAAAGCCATTTCACCTTTTTCAGTACTTGGCCCATCAGCAATAACTTCACCTGCATGAACAGTATCACCAGTTCTTACAATTGGAACTTGATGATAACAAGTACCTGCATTACTACGTTCAAAACCATTTAAGTAGTATGTATCTTTACCACCTTTAGTTTTAACTATAATTTTCTTACCATCAGCATAATCAACAATACCATCAGCTTTTGCCATAATAACGGCACCACTATCACGGGCAGCTATAGCTTCAATACCAGTCCCAACAAGTGGTGCTTCAGCTTTTAATAGCGGAATAGCTTGACGTTGCATGTTAGCACCCATAAGTGCACGTTTACCATCATCATGTTCAAGGAATGGAATACCTTGTGTTGTAATAGATACAACTTGTTGTGGTGAAACGTCTATATAATCAATTTTTTCTTTCTCAATCATAATATTTTCAGTACGATAACGAACTGGAACACGATCCGGAACAATAACACCATTTTCATCTGTTTCAATTGTTGCTTGAGAAATATAATGATCTAACTCTTCATCAGCAGTCATATAAACAATTTCATCTGTTAATTTACAATTTTCTATTTTACGATAAGGAGTCATAATAAATCCATAATCATTAACACGTGCATAACTTGCAAGTGATGTAATAAGTCCGATGTTTGGTCCTTCTGGAGATTCGATTGGACAGATTCTTCCATAGTGTGAAGGGTTAACATCACGAACTTCCATACCAGCTCTATCACGTGATAAACCACCAGGTCCTAAACTAGATAAACGACGTTTATTAGTAAGTTCGGCTACTGGATTTGTTTGATCCATGAATTGTGATAACTGACTACTACCAAAGAATTCTTTAATAGCAGCAGTTAAAGGTCTAATATTAATTAATGTTTTTGGAGTAACTTCACTAATTTCTTGTGTACTCATACGATCTCTTATTACTCTTTCAATTCTACTAATACCAATACGGAATTGATTTTGTAAAAGTTCTCCTACTTGACGAACACGACGATTAGATAAATTATCTATTTCATCATAATTACCAATACCTTCAAGTAAATTTAAGTAATAAGAAACTGAAGCATATACATCAGAAATAGTTAAACGTTTTTCTTCAATTTCTTGATCATTTCCTATTATACTAACAACTTTTTCTGGATTTAATTTAGAAAAGACTTTAACTTCTTGAACACGGTTATAACTATCTAGTTCTTCATTAATTAAAACTTCTTTAACACCATATCCATTTTTCATTACTGGAATTAATTTTTCTAATTCTTCTTTTCCAATAACAGTACCTTTTTCTAGGATAACCTCGTTATCAACTTTAATTGTTTCTGCTAAAGTACATCCAAGTAATCTTTCACAAACGTTTAATTTACGATTAAATTTATAACGTCCTACTTTTGCTAAATCGTAACGGAAAGCATCAAAGAATCTACTGATTAATTGATTCTTAGCACTATCTAAAGTAGATGGTTCTCCAGGTCTTAATTTAGAATGAATATCGATTAATGATTCATCAGTATTTTTATTTGTATCTTTTTCAATAGTACGTTTTAAATACTCATCATCACCATATAAATCTAAAATATCTTCATCACTAGATAAACCTAAAGCACGTAAAAGTGTTGTGATAGGAACTTTTCTTGTACGGTCAATACGAACATAGATAACATCTCTAGCATCTGTTTCATATTCTAGCCAAGTACCTCTAGTCGGAATAATTTGAGAAGTAACAACTACTTTACCATTTTTCTTGTCAATTTCTCTACCATAATAACAAGATGGAGAACGAACTAATTGCGAAACAATTACACGTTCAGCTCCATTTATAATGAATGTCCCACTATCAGTCATGATAGGCATATCCCCTAAGAAAATATCTTGTTCTTTTACTTCCCCTGTTTCTTGATTAAAAAGTCTTGCTTGAACTTTTAACGGAGCAGCATAAGTCGCATATCTTTCTTTACATTCTTTTATGTTATATCTTGGTTCATCAAAAGAATACTCTCCAAATTCTAACGACAAATTTCCTGTAAAACTTTCTACAGGAAAAATATCATCAAATACCTCTTGAATACCCTCAGTCATAAACCAATCATATGATTTTTTTTGAATTTCTAACAAATTCCCTAATTCAATTGCATTTTTTGTTTTTGCATAGCTACGTCTTTCTCGGTGATCACCAAATTTTTTAACTGTATAAGCCACTATTTTCACCCCTATAAACTATATTTTTTAGTCTTCCATGCACCAATGCCAAGTACATGTCGCCAATTTATAATTTTACACCAACCATTACAAATTGTCAATTACTTCGAGCACAAATTATATAAAAACCTTTGTTTTTATTTACAACTTTTACATCATACTCTTTTTCTAAATCACGAACTACACTTTTAGCCCCTTGATCTTTATTTATTACTATCCAAAGTTCACCATTAATCTCTAAATGTTTTTTTGCTCCAAATAATATTTCATACAATATTTTTTTGCCAACTCTAATAGGTGGATTACTAATTATATAATTATACTTTTTAGTTATATTTTTATATATATCACTTTCAAAAATATTAACATTCACATTATTTAATAATGCATTTTTCTTAGCTAGATTTAAACTTCGCAAGTTAACATCTATCATATCTACTTTTGATTTAGTTTTAAGTGCAACATATATACCAATAGGTCCATAACCACATCCAAAGTCTAAAACATCGCCATCTATTTTACCTATTGGAATAGTTTCTAGTAATGTTCTTGTTCCAAAATCTAAACCTCTCTTAGAAAAAACACCATTATCACTTATAAATCTTAATTTTGTTTCATTTATTATTACATCATGTAGTTTTTCATTTGTCTTTATATTTGTATTATTAGTAAAATAATGTTCCATAAATTCTCCCTTTCGTGTCTCTTTTAGAAACAACGAAAGCCCGTGCTCATCGCACAGGCTATAAAACGCATTATTTTAATTCAATAGTAGCGCCAGCTTCTTCAAATTTAGCTTTCATTTCGTTAGCTTCGTCAGTAGATACTTTTTCTTTAACAACTCCACCGTTATCAGCGATATCTTTAGCTTCTTTTAATCCTAAACCAGTAATATCACGAACTAATTTGATAACAGCAATTTTGTTAGCACCAGCACTTGCTAATACTACATCAACAGCACTTGGCCCTTCATTTGCTTCAGCAGCAACTGGAGCAGCAGCTACAGCTACAGCACTTGGATCAACACCAAATTCTTCTTTCATTGCATCTACTAAATCTTTAACTTCTAAAATTGTCATTTCTTTTATTGAATCAATAATTTCTTTTGTACTTAATTTTGCCATTCTATTTTCCTCCTCTTTTTTATTTAAATTATTATTTTTCTAAATTTTGGCTATGTAAATCAAGAGCGATTGCAAAGTTCTTAACATGTTCCATAAGACCACCTGCAAGCATAGTAAGTAATCCTTCTCTTGATGGAATTGCTGCTAGTGACTTTAACATTTCTTCGTCTGCTTTTTCACCATCAACATATCCTACTTTTAATTCTAGTGCTGGGTGTTTTTTTGCATAATCACTTAGCACTTTGATTGGAGCAACTGCATCTGTTCCAAAAGCCATAGCTTTAGGTCCATCTAATTCTCCTAAATCAATTTTTAAATCATTTAATGCTCTCATTGCTAAAGTATTCTTGTATACTTTAAAATCAGAACCAGTTTCTCTTAATTTTCTTCTTAATTCATTTGTTTCAGCAACAGTTAAACCATGGTATTCAAATAATACTACTGAAGCAGATGATTTTACTTTATCACTAATTTCATCAATGATTGCTTGTTTCTTCTCTAAAATCTTAGTATTTGCCATATGACACCTCCTCCTTTGCTTAACCGTATATAAAAGCCTTACTATTTACACAGTAAGGCCGAAAGACTTAAAAATTTAAGTTCCTCGGTAGGAAATATTAAGCTTTCCGCTCCTACTGTCTACGGTACTATATATAATTTTTGGAAACATCCAAATTATATCATATTATATTTTATTTGTCAAAGCTATTTGCATCAATTTTAATTCCAGGACCCATTGTTGAAGAAACAGCAATATTTTTAACATAAGTTCCTTTTACAACAGCTGGTTTAGTTTTTAAAATTAATGATACAAAGGCATTCATATTTTCAAGTAATTGTTCTTCAGTAAAGCTTACTTTACCAATAATAACTTGAACATTACCATAAGAATCTGTTCTATATTCAACACGACCCTTTTTGATATCTTCAACAGCTTTTTTAGTATCCATTGTAACTGTTCCAGTTTTAGGATTTGGCATTAAACCTTTAGGTCCTAAAACTTTACCAATTTTACCTAAAGCAGGCATCATATCTGGAGTAGCTACTATAACATCAAAATCGAACCAATTTTCTTTTTCAATTTTTTCAATCATGTCAGCATCACCAACATAATCAGCACCAGCTTCTTTAGCAGCAGTAGCCATAGGTCCTTTAGCTAAAACTAATACTTTTTTAGTTTTACCAGTACCATTTGGTAATACTATAGCTCCTCTTAATTGTTGATCAGCTTTTTTAGTGTCTAAGTTTAAACGCATAGCTAATTCAACAGAAGCATCAAATTTTGTTGTTGAAGTTTCTTTTACTAATTTAATAGCTTCTTCTTTTGTATAAGCACGACCTCTTTCAACTTTAGAAGCAGCTTCTACATACTTTTTACCTTTTTTCATTTTCTTACCTCCTTGTGGTTTTTGTTTATAAATAATTTATAAAGCGGATAACGGGTTCCCCCTCCCACATAGTAGTCCTATGTATTAATCAGAAATTTTAACACCCATATTTAAAGCAGTACCTTCAACTATTTTCATAGCTTCTTCTACAGTATATGCATTTAAATCTGGAAGTTTGATTTCAGCAATTTCTTTTAGTTGCTCACGAGTTATAGTTGCAACTGTTTCTTTTGAACCTTTTGTAGATCCTTTTTTAATTTTAGCAACTTTCTTAATTAAGAATGCAGCTGGTGGAGTTTTAATTACAAAGTCAAAAGTTCTATCTTCATAAATAGTAATTTCAACTGGTAAAATATCTCCCATTTTATCTTTAGTTGCATCATTATATTTTGTACAAAATTCTTGTAAGTTAATTCCTGCTGGTCCTAAAACTGTTCCAACTGGTGGAGCTGGTGTAGCTTTACCTGCAGGTATTTGTAATTTAATCATTTTTGTTACTTGTTTTGCCACGAAAAACACCTCCTATAAAATTTCGCTTTCCATGAGTGGTTCTAATGATTTTTAACAAAACTCCGCTTAACAATTTAAGTTAAAGAATCTAAAGAAATCTCCCACTAAATCTATATTAAAAATTAAATATAGCTTAATAATAATAACACAAATTTGTAAGTTTGTAAACTATGCTTTAGAAATTTGTGAAATTTCTAGTTCAACAACAGTTTCTTGACCAAATAAATCAAGAGTAACTTCTAATGAACCTGTAGCAGGGTCAATTGACTTAACCTTACCAAGCATACCATTAAATGGTCCATCAACAACTTTAACATTGTCATCAACATTAAGTTCACTACCAATTTCTAATCTGCTCATACCCATTGAGCCTAATATCTTATCAACTTCGGCTGGAGTTAGTGGAAATGGCTTTGCTCCCTTACCACTTGATCCAATAAATCCCGTAACGCCTGGAGTATTACGAACAATAAACCATGCTTCATCAGTCATAATCATTTCAACTAATATATAACCTGGAAACATCTTTTTAACTTTTTCTTTTTTTGCTCCATCTTTATATTCAACTTCTGTTTGTTCAGGAACAACTACACGGAAGATGTAATCTTCCATACCCATAGTACTAGCACGCATCTCTAATTTTTCTTTTACCTTATTCTCGTGTCCAGAATAGGTGTTAACAACATACCATTCTTTTTCCATTAGGCACCTATTAACATCTTTATACCAGCACTAGCTAAATCTATTATGGTATAAAATAATCCAAACATAATCATAATTGAGATTGTTGCAATACTATATTTAAGCATTTCTTTCTTATTAGGCCATCTTACTTTTTTAAGTTCACCCTTAACACCCGCAAAAAACTTTGCTATTTTTTTCATATGAATACCTCTCTTTCATATTATGCATTTTTATTCAAAATAAAAACACATCTCGTGTCTAATTAAATATTATCACGCAAATGTGTCTTTGTCAATATTTTTGTAAAGAAAAAAGCCTTAACGGCTTCTTCTTGTTTCTTTTTCTTCTTCTTTTTCAAGTGGTTCTTTCATATAAATCAATTTAGTTTTAATTTCATTATTCAAAAGTTCTATTTTTTTAAGAAGAAGATTTATATATTTTTCATCTAAATAACGTTGATATTTATTAATTATAGTACGACGATATCTTTCCAAATCATCTAAAACATATCTTAAGTTAGATGGATCAGTATCTTCATCATCAATGACACTAACAATAAACTGTAAATATAAATCAAGTTTTCTTTTTATTTTTTTCTTTAATACTTTTTCAATAAAACTTGGATTTATAACAACCATTTTATTTACTTCCATATCCATATATTCGCTAGTATGCTTTGGAGTAAATTCAAAACCATCTATTTTCTTAGATTCAAAATTTAATAAATTTTTGGTATCTTCACTTTTATGTAGTTTATAATTTCTACCTTGTACCATAATATCAACTCTTTTCTAATAATTCAGGTCTTCTCTCTTTGGTTCTTTTTATTTGTTCTTCATAACGCCATTTTCTTATATTTTCATGATGCCCAGATAATAATACTTCTGGAACTTTCATTCCTTCATAATCAGCAGGATGAGTATAAACTGGATAATCAAGCAAGCCATTTTCAAAAGAATCATTTTGGTGTGATCCTTCTTTTATAACACCATCTAATAATCTAATTATACTATCACTTATAACCATACTAGGTAATTCTCCACCGGTAAGGACAAAATCCCCTATGCTTATCTCTTCATCAGCAAGAGTTCTAATTCTTTCATCAAAGCCTTCATAATGTCCACAAACCATAATTATATGTTTATAATTTAATAACTCGTGTGCCTTACTTTGATGATATGGAGTTCCTTGTGGTGTTAATAGTATAACATGTGAATCATCCCTCCTTAAGCTTCTTACAGCATCAAATATAGGTTGAGGCATAAGTACCATTCCATCTCCGCCACCAAACCCATAATCATCTACTTTTTTGTGTGGGTCTTTTGAATAATCTCTAATATCATAGATGTTTATTTCTACTTTGTTATTTTCTATTGCTCTTTTAATAATTGATTCAGTTAGAAATCCTGTAAACATATTTGGAAATAGTGTTAAAATATCAATCTTCATTTATTAATCCCTCTATTTCATTAATATATATTTTTTTATTATTAATATCAATTTTATTTATAAATTCATCTACAAAAGGAACTAAATTATTAACTCCATTTTTATCTATAACCAATATTTCATGTGCACCATTATTAATTATATTTGTAAGTTTTCCAATATATTTATCATTACTATAAACATCTAGTCCAATAAGATCTTCATTAATATAACCATCTATATTTAAATCATCTCTATTTATATAAACACTTTCACCTTTATATGGTAATGCATCATTTATATCATTAACACCTGAAAATAGCACCATATCATAATTTTTATGTTTACGATAAGAAACTATAGTAAGTGGTTCTCTATTTTTTCCAACATAAAGTATAAAATTAGGTTTAAAAATAGCATCTTTATACTTAAAATCAGATATTATTCTTAATTCTCCTTTAATACCATGAGTATTTACTATATCACCAATATATAATTCTTTCATACTCCACCTACTTATCTAATTCATATAAAATAATACTTGTTGCAACTGCGACATTTAAACTTTCACAATTACTATTCATATCTATATATAAATATTCATCTGCCAAATTCATTAAATTATCACTAACCCCAGCGCCTTCATTACCCATTATTATAGCAAATTTTTCCATCTTTTCAATAGTTTTTAAACTTTTACCACCATTTACCTTTGTCGCATATATTTGATATCCTTCTTTTTTTAATTCTGGTACAAAAACATTTAAATCTCTTCTAATAATATTTATATTAAAAAGCATTCCTTGACTAGCCCTAATAACTTTGGAATTATAAAGATCTACAGTATTATTACTTACAACAATAGTATCAATATTAAATGCAACCGCACTTCTAATAATGGTTCCAAAGTTACCAGGATCTTGAATATCATCTAAAACTAAT
The DNA here is from genome assembly GCA_900544605.1 of uncultured Mycoplasmatota bacterium. Taxonomy (GTDB): domain Bacteria; phylum Bacillota_I; class Bacilli_A; order RF39; family UBA660; genus SIG204. Next base: position 15,361 of record UQVP01000004.1, read on the forward strand.
ACCTTATTTCCTATTTCTTTTTCTTCTACTTTTTTACACAATCCTATTATATTACTAGGATTATCTAGTTCACTTATAAACTTAATTACATTACGAGATAAATATGATGTTTTTACATCTAAATCTAGTTTAGTATTTTCTTCTAGAAACAATTCTTCTAATAGACCTTTTTTATAAGCTTCTAAAACAAGATGTTCCCCTTCTACTAAAAAAGAATTACTTTGATCACGATATTTCTTAATATTTAATTTTTTTAATTCTTTAATTTTTTTATTATCTGTTGATGTATAAATCATATTATCCCTCCTTTTTAATTTTACCACAAAAAAAGGTATTTAAGATACCTTTTTATTGTAATTGTGATTTTGAAATAGTTATTACCGGGCGAACGCCAAAGTTGCCCAAATAGCTGACGTAGTTGTTGTTGCCAACGGTGTAGTAATGCACGTACCAAGCGCTGCTAGAAGTAGCAGCATGAGAAGATGCTGTCCAATAGCCATATGTTTCTTGATCTGAATTATTTAAACATCCCCAGTATGTACAACTTGTGCTTGTTCTATCATATAACCATCCGTATGAACATCCTGTCGTATTTCCAGTTTTACATGTATCACTTTCTGTATCTGTTTTACTATCAAAATAATACCAATTACTATTTGCAGCTACCTTTTCATCCCATGATGTATTTCCTGCTATTTGAGCTAATTCCTGCGCTGTTATTAATCTTGCTTTATATCCACTATAATCTATTGTATATTTTGCATTACTTGTTTGTCCTGTTTGATTCATTGTATAATTTGATGGTGTTATTGTTCCTTGCCATGATGATGTATCATTTTTTAATTGCTTTAATACTGTTAATGGACCTTTATCATTTTTACCAAAGTTTCCAAAATCACTTTCTGTTCCTCCTGCTTCTACATAATCTGCTTTAGATATCCATGGTATTGTTGCAGTTGTATTATGGTCTAAAAATAAATTTACTGTATCCCCACCATCATCATTAAAAGCATAGAACTTCATGCAGCCACTCTTTGTTCCTATATTACTTTGAATTTCTGTATAATCTGATGACGAGCATTTATTTCCTGTTGTTACATTAAAATATACTGCTTCTCCGTTACTATATGTTTTAGCCGATGCCACATATTTGTTGTTTAATAATTTTGGATTAGCATCTATTCCAAGACCGCTTGTTTCATCAACCTCGTATTTATATATACCACCTTCATAGCTGATATTAATATAAAGGTCATTATTAAAAGGTTTGTTTGTTTTAGGATTTTCAAAATCCTCGCTTATTATTCCTTCATTTCTTAAAAATAGTAATGGCACAGAAATAGCTGTTCCATTTTCATCAGGAACTTCATTAATATGTTTAGCAGCCCAAGCACGAGCACCATCTTCTATCGAAGCAATTTGTGCTTCATAAACAGATTGTTTATTTTCTTTTATAATTTTATCTACCGCAATAGTAGAAATAGCAGCAAGCACACCTAATACAACAATAACTCCCATCAATTCAATTAAAGTAAAACCTCGTTTCATTCTATCACCTATAATTATTATATCTTTAAATAAAAAAAAAAACAAGAAGATTACACTTCTTGTATAACAATTAAAATCATAGGTTTACATTCTGTTTCATCATAGAAGTATTTTCCTACCTTATCTCTAACTTCCATTTTAATTTTATTAAAATCAACATAATGTGGCTTAATATTATTTTCGATAATATCACGAGATATATTTTGCGCTTCTTTTATTAAGTCAATATTTTCTTTAACATAAATAAAACCACGAGTTAAAATCTCTGGACCTGCCAAGATTTGTTTAGTCATTTTATCTAATGTAGCAGTTACAATAACAATACCATTATCACTTAAAAGTTCACGATCTTTTAATACCAATTCACCAATATCTCCTGGTGTTTTACCATCTATTAAGATATCATCAACTTTTACTTTTTCGCCAGTTTCTACTAATTTACCATCTATAAAAGTTGCTACTTCACCATTTAAATTTAGGATAATATCTTCTTTTTTCATACCTATTTGTTCAGCAACTTCTTTATTTGCGACTTGGTGGCGATACTCACCAATTACTGGAAAGTAATATTTTGGTTTCATTAAATCTAACATCAACATCAAATCTTCACTAGATGCATGAAGTGATAAAAATTTCTTGGTTGGAATAGTTACAATGTTAACTCCTAAAGACGCTAAATCATCTAATACTTTAGTTGAACTTTTTTCCATTCCATCATAAACCGGAGAAGCAAAAATAATAGTATCTTCTTCGCTTATTTTGATAAATTTATCATAACCTCTAATAATACGTTTGATATTAGAATATGGTTTTTCTCTTTCATCAGAAATAATTATAACTACATTTTTATCATTAATTTCTTTTAAACTTGCTATTCGTGACTTATCAAAATTGATATATCCGTTATCAATAGCTTTTATGATTAAAGCTTCTAACCTTTTACCCATAATGATAACTTTACGATTAGTTTTCATAACTTCTGTAAATAATTCTTGAATACGGTACAATTGAGCTTGAAATGTATTAAATAAAATTCTTGAATTATTATTTTTAAATAAAGTTTCACGAATTATACTTGAAGTACGATGATTTGGAGATGTAAAACCTTTTTTATCAGCATACATTGATTCACTTAATAAACAAAGTACACCTTGTTTTCCGACATAAGCAAGTTTTCCAACATCAGTTTTATAAGCACCTTGCATACTTGGATCAAAAACAAAGTTACCTGTATAAAAAATAGCACCATCTTTAGTGTATAAGACATACCCTACTGCATCTGGTACAGCATGAGTCAAGCTAATTGGAAAAATGCTATTTTCTCCAAAGTTAATTTTTTTATGAGCTTTTATCTCAAATAAATTATCCGTACTAATATTATCTTCTTTCAATTGTTCTTTTAATATTTCTAAAGTAAATGTTGTACCATATATTTTTAAATCAGGAATATCAAGTAATATGTCTGATATCGCACCTAATTGTTGGTCATGTCCGTGAGTTATAAACAATCCTTTAATACGATCTTTATTTTCTTTTAAATAATCATAATTAGGAATAATATAATCAACACCTAACATGTTATCATCAGCATATTTAAGTCCTGCATCAAAAACAAAAATATCATCATTAACTTCTACAATATACATGTTTTTACCTATTTCATTTAATCCACCTAAACTAAATATTTTTATTTTACTCATAATTTCTCCTTTCATTTCGTTTTAAGACTTAAACATTATATCAAAAAAAAGATGAATTGTCACCTTTTTATAAATTTGTTATTTTAAATTAAATGTATACTTTTTATTTTATGAGAAATATCTCACATACATACATTTTAACATATCTATTACGATTTGTAAATTACAGTACTAGTATATAAGTTCATTTTTTATATTAGGGTTGCTAAGGGCTTCTACTAATTTGTCTATCTCTTCTTTTGTATTGTAAAAATAGAAACTTGCACGACATGTATTTTTAATTTTTAAATCATTCTTTAAAATTTTAGCACAATGATTACCAGCTCTAACACAAATATTATATTTATTTAAATAAATGGCTAAGTCTTGAGCAAAAACATTTTTCAAATTAAATGTTACAATACCACTTTTAGTATTTTCATTATAAATAATAATATCTTTTATATTTTTTAATTTAGATATCGCATAATCTTTTAATTCTTGTTCATATTTTTCAATATTTTCTATTCCTATGTTATCTAAATAATCAATAACATTACCAAAAGCAATAACATCAGCTATATTTGGAGTACCAGCTTCTAAAATACCTGGAATTTCTTTATAAACACGAACGCCATCTTCATCAAATGAAGCATTCATACCACCTCCAAATATTATTGGATGAGTATTGTTTAAATATTCCTCTTTACCATACATGATGCCAAGACCTGTAGGACCACACATTTTATGAGCAGAAAAAGCTAAAAAATCACAATCTAAATCTTGAACATCAACTTTTAAATGAGGTACACTTTGAGCTCCATCAACTACAACTAATATTCCTTTAGAATGAGCATATTTAATTATTTCTTTTATATCTCTAACATCTCCCACAACGTTAGTAATTTGGGCAATAGAAATTACTTTTGTTTTTTCAGTAATAGCTTTTTTTACATTTTCCAAAGTTACTGTATAATTATTGTCTAAATCTACATATTTAATAACTAAATTTTTTTCTTCTTTAAGTTCATACCAAGGGAGTAAATTTGATGCATGTTCAGCATGATTTAAAAGTACTTCATCACCTTCATGTAAATAATTTCTAAAATAGCCAAAAATTATTTTATTTAAAGAATCAGTAGCTCCACTTGTGAATATTATTTCACGAGCATATTTAGCATTAATAAATTTTCTAATTTTTTCTCTAGTTCCCTCATACATTTTATCTACTTTTAAACTAATGTCATAGTCACCTCTGTGAGCATTAGCACTATAATTCATATAATAATCATTTAGACCATCACATAATACTTTTGGCTTTAGTGTTGTTGCGCCATTGTCAAAATAAATTATATTTTTTTTAAGAATTGGAAAATCTTCCCTATTCATAATTTCACCTCCAATACTTATCAATTATCTTATTATATGTTTCTTTTTGATCTTCACTTAATTCACTTGTCAAAAATCCTCTAATTAATAACTTTGTTGCATCTATTTTGCTTATTCCTCTACTTTGTAAGTAAAATAATTCATCATCTTTAAAGGTTCCTATAAAAGCACTATGGTTAGCGATAACATCAAAGCAATCAATATACATATTAGGACTAATAACACATTTATTGTTTGTTAAGTTAATTATTCTATTACTTTGGTTAACATAACACTTATCCATCTTTTCTGGAACAATACTAGAAACATTAAATGATAAACTACCGTTATCTATATTAACGCCATGATTTATAATATCACTTTTAGTTAATCTACTATTATGATTTACAATCACATCATATTTTTGATTACCTTCACTAATTGTTTTTAAAACCCTTCTTACGCTAGCATTTATACCATCTAAAGAAAATATACTTTGTTCTTTTATTGAATTAACATTATTAATTTTTTTTATTATTAGTTTACTATCTTGATTTAGTTTATATTTACTTCTAATTTTAGCTTTTTTACCATTCATAACTTCATATATATTAGAAAAAACGCCATTTAAAAGTTGAATGTTAATTTCCATAGTTAATTCTTCTTTTATATCAATATCCAATTCTATATCAGTGTTTTCTTTAATTGTTAAATCTAAAGTATTAATACCATACTTATCATTAATTTTAAAATTGTATTCAATCTTTTCATCAACACTTACTAATTTCAGTTCATTATTAACTATATTTATTTTATTCATGAGTAGCAATTTCCTTAATTATACAAGTACTAGATATTGATTCTTTTTCTATTTTTTCATAACCATTTTCTTCAATATATTTAACAAGTTCATTGCCACCACTTTTAATAATTGAACCTTCTTTCATAATATGAACATGTGTGGGTTTGATATAATCAAGTAATCTTTGATAATGGGTAATTACTAAAATTCCTGGTTTTGACTCATTATAATAATCCATTACATTTTCTCCTACTATTTTTAAACTATCAACATCAAGTCCAGAGTCTATTTCGTCAAGTAAAACCATAGAAGGTTTTAACAAATACATTTGAAGAATTTCATTTTTCTTTCTTTCACCGCCTGAAAAGCCTTGATTAACACCACGATGAATCATATCTTTATTCATTTTTAATTTATCAACATATTTATCCATATCTTTGATAAAATCAAATAGTTTAAAACTATTTCCTTCTTTGGCATGTAAAGCGCTTCTCATAAAATCAGCATTACTAACACCTTCTATTTCCAAAGGCATTTGCAAACCTAGAAAAATACCTAAACGAGCTCTTTCATCAGTTGTTAAATCATTTGATTTTTTATCATCAAAAAGAATTTCTCCTTCAGTTACCTTATAGTTTTTATCACCCATTATTACTTTAGTAAGTGTTGATTTACCAGTTCCATTAGGTCCCATAATAGCATGTATTTCTCCACTCTTTATTTCTAAATTTAAATTTTTTAATATTTGCTTATGATTAACTTCCACACTTAAATTTTTAATAGTCAATGTATGCATAAAATCATCTCCATCATTTATTATACATTAATTTTTTACGATTTTGTATATTTTTATTTATTTTATCTAATAATATAATGAATATTCGCAGTATTCACAAAAAAGAGTTTATCTCTTTTTCTTTTTTTGTTATAATCAGAATAGGAGATGATAAAATGGATTGTTTATTTTGTAAAATTAGTGCCGGGGAAATACCGAGTTACAAAATATATGAAGATGATTATGTTTTTGCTTTTTTAGATATCAACCCTGATTCTAATGGCCATACATTAATAATTCCCAAAAAACACTTTCAAGATTTAGATGATATTGATATTGATACTTTAAAATATATCAACAACGCTAGTAAAAAAGTCAAAAAGTTACTGGAAGAAAAACTTCATTGTGATGGTATGTCATTACTACAAAATAATGGTTGTGTTCAAGAAGTAAAACATTATCACATGCATTTAAAACCATATTATAAAGATAATGTATCAATTAAACTAATTAAAAATGAAAAAGCAATTGATAATGTAGAAAATGTATATAAAAAATTAAAAGAGGACTAATCCTCTTTTTTTGTGTTATTTAATTTTTTGACTAATCTTTTGGATAATTTATTTTCTGTTTCATCAACTATTTTTTTATAAAAATCTTCAGGAATAATATTTTTGCTATAAAAATACAATTCTACAACAGTATTTACAAATTTAGGACTAATTTCACAGAAGCCCATAATAGCATTATCACTTAAAATTCTAATCAAAAGATGGTAAAAACGATTATTCAAAGCTTTTTCTTTACTATGCGCTAAACGATATTTATCCAATTTATAAAATTCGTGAATAATTTCTAACATCATGGTTTTATAATCTTTGGGAGTCTCCTCTTTAATAATCTCTAAATTAAATAAAATTTCATTTATCAACCTATCCCTATCTTGATAACCTCTTCTAGCAAATTCACAATAATTTTTAACCACTTCTTCTAATTTACCATTTGCTTGATATCCAAGCACATCTATCATATATAATAAATTATTAGTTAAAATATTTTTTTCTGGGTTATAATGAATGAAGTGCATATAATTTTGTTTTTGCATCGTAGTATATTCACCAAAGTTATAATTTTCTGATAAAGCCTGTAATATATAATAATCATTACTTTTAAAAATTGTTAGTACCTCTTCTATGGAATTAGACTTTAGTGAATTTAAAAATATAATATCTTCTTCCATTATATGATTATTTCTTTTTCTAACACATAAACCATTATAATAATCAAACATAAGCACTAATAATTTAATATTAGAACTTTTATCATTTAAATTTGCAGAATGATTATTAACCAAATCATTATATATTTCTTCTCTTATCTTTTTAGTTAATGTTTCCATATTATCCCCCCTTAAATGTGAATTATTTTATATCAAAAAATGAAAAAAGTAAAGTTTTATTCCTTTACTTTTTATTTTGTCACTATTTTAAAGCTTCTTTGCGAGAAAGGTTTAATCTTCCTTTTTTATCATATCCTAATGACTTAACAATTATTTCATCTCCTACTTTAACAACATCACTAGGTTTTTCTACTCTTTCATTAGCGAGTTGTGAAACGTGTACTAAACCTTCACATCCAGGCCATAATTCTACAAAGCATCCAAAGTCTTCTACTTTTACTACTTTACCAGTGTAAACTTTACCGTCTTCAACTTCACGAACAATATCTTTAATCATTTGTGCGGTTCTTTCAATTATTTCTTTATCAGAGTGATAAATAACAACTCTACCATCATCTTCTAAATCAACTTTAACGGCATTCATATCTGTTACCGCACTTACATTAGAAGCTTCAAGAATAATCTTGGTAATTGTATCTCCACCTTTACCAATAACATCCTTAATCTTATTTGGATCAATTGTAAATGTTAAAGTTTTAGGAGCATACTTACTAACTTCTTTTCTTGGTTCTTTAATTTGAGCTTCTATAACATCAAGAATTTCCATACGAGCTACTTTTGCTTGCGCTAAAGCTTCTTTTAAGATTTGTTTAGTAATACCCTTAATTTTGATATCCATTTGTAAAGCACAAATACCATCTCTTGTACCTGCTACTTTAAAATCCATATCTCCCAAATGATCTTCCATACCTTGAATATCAGTAAGAATAGTATAATCATCACCATCAGTAATTAATCCCATGGCTATACCAGCAACTGGGGCTTTAATAGGAACACCAGCAGCCATTAAACTCATACATCCAGCACAAATTGTTGCTTGACTTGATGAACCATTACTTTCTAACACTTCTGATACTACACGTACAGTGTAAGGGAATTCTTCTTCACTAGGCATTACTTGAAGTAAAGCTCTTTCACCTAATGCTCCATGTCCAATTTCTCTTCTACCAGGGGCTCCATATCTTCCTGTTTCTCCTACTGAGAATGCTGGAAAGTTATAATGTAACATAAATCTTTTTTCGGCTTCTAAAGAAAGACCGTCTAAGATTTGATGCTCACCTAAAGCTCCAAGGGTTGTAATTGCTAAAGCTTGTGTTTCTCCTCTTGTAAATAATGCAGAACCATGAGTACGTGGTAGAATATCAATATCTGTTGATAATGGTCTAATTTCTGTCATAGCTCGTCCATCTGCACGAGTATGTTCTTTAACAACAATACATCTAAATATTTCATATTCTATTTCTTCAAGAACTAATTTAACTTTAGTTAATAATTCATTTAATTCTTTTTCTTTTATTTTGTCTTCATATTCTAAGCGATATTTTTCTACTACTTCTTCTTTAGCACTATCTATAGCTGCATATTTCTCTAATTTTTCTTTAATACGCATTGCTTTATTTAATTTATCTTCAACTAGATCTCTAATTTCCTTCTTGAAATCAGAAGTTATTTCTAGTTTTTCATATTCCATGTCTTCTTTACCAATTTCGGCGATAATTTTTTCCTCGAATGCAACTAATTCTTTAATAGCTTCATGACCAAACATTAATGCTTCTAACATTAAATCTTCTGAAACTTGTTTAGCTCCTGCTTCTACCATGTTAATAGCATCTTTTGTCCCAGCAACAGTTAAATCAATATCAGATAATTCTAATTCAGCAGGAGTTGGGTTAATAATAAATTCTCCATTAACATGTCCTACCTTAACACCAGCAATAGGTCCATCAAAAGGTATTTCACTAATTCCTACAGCTAGAGAAGATCCTAGCATTGCAGTTAATTCAGGTGAATTGTCAGTATCTACAGATAATACTGTATTAACAATTTGTACTTCATTTTTAAAATCTTCTCTAAACATTGGACGCATAGGACGATCAATCATACGTGCTGCTAATGTTGCGGCATCAGTAGGTCTTCCTTCTCTTTTAATAAATCCACCAGGGATCTTACCAACTGAATATAATTTTTCTTGATAAATTACCATTAGTGGAAAAAAATCAGATAAAATATTTGCTTCTTTTTTTACAACAGCTGTTGATAATACTACAGTATCACCATATCTAACTAAAACAGCACCATTTGCTTGTTTTGCCATTTCGCCATTTTCAACAATTATTTTTCTTCCTCTAAAATCTAATTCAAATGTTTTTTTCATATAAATACTCCTTCTATTTTATTAAAAATAAAGACACTTAAAATAAGTGCCTACTATTATTATTTTCTTAATCCTAATTTTTTAACGATTTCACGATATCTTGTTACATCATTTTTAATTAAGTAATTTAATAAACTTCTTCTTTGACCTACTTTTTTAAGTAATCCACGTCTAGAATGAAAGTCATGTTTGTGTTCTTTTAAATGTTCAGTTAAAGTTTTGATTTCTTCTGTTAAAATTGCAATTTGAACTTCACAAGAACCAGTATCGTTAGCTGAAGTACCAAAATTTTTAACTATTTCAGCTTTCTTTTCTTTACTTAATGCCATATTATCTCTCCTTTACTTTTATTTGCTTATACTGAGAAAGGGACGGAGAATCCGCAATCCAAGAATAAGTACTACTAATAATATACACGAGAATCCATAAAGATGCAAGTGTTATTTTACTTTTTTAGTCTTTTTTTCTTCGACTTTTTTTAAAGAGTATAAATCTACAAATAAATCGCCATCTTCACCAAAAATTTTATATAAACATTTCTTGCCTTTTGTTAAACTTTTAGCATCTAAATAATGATAGTCATCTATTTTTAACAAAAATACATTACTTTTCACTAACGGTGTTTCATCACCATCTTTTTTTCTTATATCACCACGGTACAATAGCTCTTCAAACATTTTAAGTCCTCCTTATTTTATATTAATTATTATTATTAAACATCTTCCAAGGCTTTAGTTTAGTTTTATCTTTATCATAGCTTTTATAAAGTGCTAATAAACAATTATTTTTATCAATAAACATAATATGTTCTTGTTTCCATTCATCATTTATAACAGCTCCATTTTTAATTAAATTCTCAAGATAACCATCAACTACAACCTTAGGAAAATTATTTAACGCTTCAGCAACGCTAATTAATTTGTAATTACCACTTTCTATGTCTTCTATTTTATAGCAATTTTCAAGTTTAAATTTTCCTTGTTTTGTTCTTGTTAATTTTGACATAACACCAATAGTATTTAAACTATTAGCTATATCATTAACAAGTGCTCTAATATAAGTTCCCTTACTAACTAAACACCTGATATTAAAAATTGTTTTATTGTCTGTATATTTAATATTTCCTATTAGTTCTAGTTCTTTTATATCAACCTCTCTTTTAGGAAGTTCAACACTTTCACCCGCTCTAGCATAATCATAAAGTTTTCTACCATTTACTTTAACCGCCGAATAAATAGGAACTTCTTGAACGTATTTACCAGTCATTTTATTTAAGGCTTCTAATATTTGTTCTTTATTTACCTTTACCTTTTCTTCTTTTAACTCATTACCAGTTATATCTAAGGTATCAGTAAGAAGACCTAAAGTAATTTCTGCTTCATATTCTTTATAAGTAGATGTTAAAATTTCATTTAGTTTAGTTGCAGACCCAATGCATAAAACAAGAACACCTGTTGCAAGTGGATCTAAGGTACCTGTATGGCCAACTTTTTTAGTTCCTAAAATTTTCCCAACCCTATTTACAACATCTCTACTAGTCCAATTTTCTTTCTTATTTACAAGTAATATTCCATTCATAACTCACCGACAAGAAAAGAGATTAATCATCTCTTCTTCCTAACATTATTAAAATTCTAAGTACATTTAAAATAGAAGATACAAGACTTGCTACATAAGTAAGAGCAGCAGAACCCAACATATTTTTTACATCTTTTTGTTCATCATTATCTATTAAACCTAACTTTAATAACTCTTTTTTAGCACGATTTGAAGCATCAAACTCAACAGGAAGAGTTACTAATTGAAATAAAACAGCTGCAAGTATAATTAATAAACTTACTCTTAAATAACCTGTAATACCACCTATAAGAGATATAATAGCAACAAAATACCCTATATATGTAACAAAATTAACAACAGGAACTAAAAATCCTCTAATACGCATGAAAACATATCCATCTTTATCTTGAATAGCATGGCCACATTCATGAGCCGCTACCGAAACAGAAGCAATACTATCACCATTAAAAATCTCATGAGATAATCTTAACACTTTTCTACTTGGGTCATAATGGTCTGTTAGTTTACCTTGTACCTCAACAATATGAATATTATTAAGTCCATTGCTATCAAGTATTTTACGTGCTACCTCTTGACCTGACAATCCCTTACTTGATTTAATTTTACTAGTTTTCGCATAACTAAGATTTACTTTTATTTGTGCATAAATAACAATAATAAAACCAATTAAACTAAGAAGTATAGTTAAACCATCTTCATATCCCCATGTTCCATAATTCATTCTATCACCTATACTATTTCAAAAATAGTCCCTTCCCTTGTATCTTTTATCATTATTCCTTTTTCTTTTAATTCATCACGGATTTGATCCGCCAAAGAATAATCCTTATTCTTTTTAGCTATGTTTCTTTCTTCTATTTTATTTTTTATATACTGCTCTAACTCAGAATCTATCTTAAGTTCTTCTTTCACACATAAGTTCAAACCTAACACTTCATCAAACTTTTTAATTAAATATAATTTGGTTGTATTATTTAAATCACTTTTTAAAGCATCATATAAAGTTGTTAAAGCTGCAGATGTATTAAGGTCATTTTCTAGAGCATTTTTAAATTGATTCATATACTTATTAGCACCATCTAGATCAACATTACCATCTTCTTTAATATCACTAACCTTGCTTTTTAATTTATTATAAGCATTAGTACTATTATCTAGAGCTGCATAACTAAACTCTAATACCTTACGATAATGAGATTGTAAACACATAAAACGATAACTTAAAGGATTATAACCTTTACTTTCTAGGAGAGATACAGTTAAAAATTCGCCTTTAGATTTACTCATTTTTCCATCTTTATCGTTTAAATGTTCCCCATGAACCCAGTAATTACACCACTTATGTCCAAGGTAACTTTCTGATTGAGCTATCTCATTAGTGTGATGAGGAAAAATATTATCAACACCACCACAGTGTATATCTAAATATTCTCCTAAGTATCTCATTGAAATACCAGAGCATTCAATGTGCCAACCAGGGTATCCATAACCCCAAGGAGAATCCCATTTTAATTCTTGAGAATCAAATTTTGATTTAGTAAACCATAAAACAAAATCTGCTTGATTTTTTTTATTAGAATCTTCTTCTACACCATCACGTACACCAACTACCATCTCATCTTCTTTATGATTAGTTAATTTATAATAGTCATCTAACTTAGAAGTATCAAAGTAAACATTACCACCAGCTATATAAGCTTTACCATCTTCAAGCAATTTAGTAATAATCTTTATATAAAAATCAATATTATCTGTTGCTTTAGAAACAATTTTAGGCCATTTAATATTTAATTTAGCACAATCCTTTTTAAACTCTTCAGTATAAAAATCTGCTATTTCTAAAACTGACTTATGCTCTCTTTTAGCACCTTTAAGCATTTTATCTTCACCACTATCAGAATCACTGCTTAAATGCCCAACATCAGTAATATTCATAACTCTTTTTACATCATATCCTAAAAAGTTTAAACTTCTTTCTAAAATATCTTCAAATATATATGTACGAAGATTTCCAATGTGCGCAAAATGATAAACCGTAGGTCCACAAGTATACATTGACACATAACCTTCTTTATTTGGAATAAAATCTTCTATAGTTCTTGTTAATGTGTTATATAATTTCATATAATCAACTCCATATTAATTATATCATAATTTATTATAATTTAAACTATTTCATAAGATATTAGTTTTATTTTATTTGATATTAAGTTTCCGTTTTTATTGATTTCTTTACTCAAATCTGTACTAAGATACTTTTTATTATCATCTGGAAACACCGTGACAATATTACCATCTATTTGTTCTTTTAATAAAATGCTACCTAAAAAATTACATCCACTTGATATTCCAACACCTAGTCCCAGTTTAGATGAAAGTAATCGCGACATATTTATTGCTTCTTCATCACTAATATCATAAATAACATCTATTTTATCTCTATTTACAAGTTCTGGTATAAAATCATCACCTATACCGTCTATTTTATGACTACCTATACTATTTTCATCTTTTAAAATCGGAAGTTCTTTAGGTTCTACTGCACATACTACCAAACTATCATTAGCTTCTTTTAACTTACTAGCTGTCCCCATTAAAGTTCCGCCTGTACCAATACCACTCACAAACCCATCTACTTTTCTTAACTTATCCATTATTTCTACGCCAGTAGTTTGAAAATGCGCTAAAAGATTATTAGGATTACTAAATTGATTAACTCTAAAACCATTAATTTTAGTTGCTAAAAGATTAGCTTCCTCTATGCATCTTTTAAATCCACCTTCTTCTTTGCTTATTAAAGTTACTGTAGCTCCATACATTTCCATTATCTTTTTTCTTTCACTACTTACCCAATCAGGCATAAATATATATACTGGATTATGGTAAAAAGCACCTATCGAAGCAAGTGATATACCGGTATTACCACTAGTAGCTTCTATTATAGCTTGACCCTGTTTCAACAATTTATTTTTGTAAGCTTCTTTTATAATAAAATCAGCCATTCTATCTTTTATACTACCTGTTAGATTATAATATTCTAATTTAGTATATATTTCTTTGATTTTGTTATTATATTCGTATTTTATTTTTATTAGAGGTGTATCACCTATTAATTTTCTCATTTTATCACCACTGTATTTTATGAAAAAGAAAAAAAATAGTCACACGACTATTTTTTTGTTTTTACTTTTTGACTTTCTAATTCTTGAGTTTGACAACCTTCAATTAAACGGTGAAGATTTGGTATTACTGGCTCATTTCTCATTGCAGCTTCAAATAAATCTTTTTGTTCTTTTGATAACAAATTATTATTACCAAGAGCAATTTCATTCATTACTAAAACCACAGAAAATCTAGATCCATCACTCATTCTTTGTATAACAGCATTTTCTCCATCTATTTCTAATCCATCTGCTGACATAGTATAAAAATCTAAAACATCAGTAATTATATCATTAAATTTTTGTTTTTCTTCTTCAGTTTCAAAATTAGCTCTTTGCATTCCTACTTGTTCATCTCTCATAGTAGTTAATTCATCACGATAATTTTCTAATTTTTGCATAATTGCTTTATCGTAATCACCACCTACTACTAAAGAACTTATATTCATAGGATTTTTAAATTGATTTTTATATGAATTAGTCATCAATATACCAATAGTATGACCTGCATTAGACATAATTTCTTGAGCGTTTTTACCATAGAATAGTTCATGTGCTAATTCTGGATCTTCAGTAATTATACGGTCCATATTAACAACAGATGATAAATTTTTAACTTCTTCTTCTGTTAATTTAATACCGTTAGCATTTGCTTTTTCAGTAAATGTTTTTATTCTTTGTTCTAATAGTTCTCTACTATATTGTTCCTCAGTTTGAACAATTTCAGTATTTTTAGAATTTTTCTTTGTATTTCGATAAATAAAATAAGCCGCTCCACCAATTAATAACACAGCTAAAGTACCAGCTATTACTCTTTTACAAGTTGTTTTACTTACTTTAAATTTTTTATTAGCAAGTTTCTCTTTAGTAGTTGCTATTTTTATTTTTTCACCATCAAGTCTAGTTTCATTAGTAACTTTTTCACCATTTAAAAATATTTCTTCTTGTTTTATTTTATCCATATAAATCCCCCTCTTTTCAACTAATGTGTTGTATTCTAACACATTCTTTTTATATTGTCAAATTAACTATCATAGTTAGTATCCCCGTTGTTGCTATATATTATATACATTTTTTTTAATTTGTCAAATTAACAATATTTTGTTATTTAAAACTTTTTATGGCTCATAACATGGCGGTTTAGGTTCGAGGAAAATAAAATAAAAAGTAGGTTTTATCCTACTTTGTTCTTACAAGTGGTGCGGGCGAAGGGACTTGAACCCCCATGCCTTGCGGCGCTAGATCCTAAGTCTAGTGCGTCTGCCAATTTCGCCACGCCCGCACTAATAAAAGTGGTGGACCCTGTAGGACTCGAACCTACGACCGCCCGGTTATGAGCCGGATGCTCTAACCAACTGAGCTAAGGGTCCATTATTTAAAATTATTATTCACTTGCCTCTATATAATAACATATTACTATATTTTATGCAATAATTTTTTATAAAATTTCTGCAATTTTACAAATTTTAAATAATGATTCTTTTCTAGGCTCAGTTGGTTAGAAATCCGGCCAGCACTTTACAATTTTTATGCAAAGATAAATAATCAAAAGTAAAAAACTGGCGTTTGCTTTTATTCTTTATTTTTTTTATCATATCAAAAAGGAGGTGAAATATGGAACAAGAAGTAAAAGAATTAATTAACAATTTTAAAATTATTTCTAAAAAAGGATGGATTAAAAATGAAAATAAGAGTTGGGGAAGTGTTGGTTTAACATTTGAAAAATTATTAAACAAAAAGGCAGATTCCCTATTCTTTCCTGATTATTTAGGTATAGAAATCAAGTGCACAACTCTAAATAGTAAATATCCTTTATTTCTATTCACTTTAGCATTTGATGGTCCAACTTTTCCAGAAATAAATAGATTAGTCGAAAAATTTGGATATCCTGATAAAGACTATCCAGATAAAAAAATATTATTTGAAAAAATTAATAGCAATGATCCACAAATAAGAAGGCATAAATATCAATTCAAATTTGAAATCGATCATCAAGAAGATAAATTATATCTATGTGTTTATGATATATATCAAAATTTAATAGAAAAACAATCTTTTGTTTATTTAGATTCTATTAAAAATCATCTATTAACCAAACTAAATAAAGTAGCACTAATATATGCTGCTAACAGAAAAATAAATAATGATAAACATTTTCATTATTACAAAATGGAAATATATAAACTTAAAAATTTTGATACTTTTTTAAAATTGTTGGAACAAGGAATAATTGAAGTTGATTTAATTGCTCGTATAAGTAAAAGTGGACAAGATGCTGGTAGATATAGAAATAAAAATCTAGTTTTTAAAATAAATAAAAATAAGATATGGATGCTATTTAATCGCATATACTCCTATTCTTCTAAAATTTAATTTAACTTTATATAAAAATATGTTAAAATTTATATAGGAGGAATAAACAATGAAGAAAAACATAAATATTGATAAAAAACAAATTATTGAAAAAAATAAAAAAACTATTCAAGAGTTTAAACAATTTATTTCTAAAGGTAATGTTATTGATTTAGCAGTAGGTGTTATTATTGGTGGTGCATTTGGTAAGATTGTTACTTCAATTGTAAATGACATTCTAATGCCTATTATAGGTGTTTTAATTGGAGGTCATGATTTCAGTAATCTAACAATCAAATTTAAAGATGCCACTATTGCATATGGAGCTTTTATTCAAAATGTTATCGATTTTTTAATTGTTTCAATTTGTATTTTTGCACTTGTTAAATTACTAAGTAAATTTGAAAAGAAAAAAGAAAAAGTAGTAGAAAATAAAAAATCAGAAAATACCTTATTACTAGAAGAAATAAGAGATTTATTAAAAGAAAAAAATAAGTAAGATTTTAAGGTCTTACTTATTTTTGTATCATATTTAATAAATTTATTTTAAACAAATCTTTTTCTGAATGCTGTTTTGAAACCATAACTCCTTTGTAAGTTACTAATTCCGATTGATGTCCTTCTGTTAAAATATCCTCTGGAGTAATTGTTTCTAATATTACAGTCTTTTTATCTTCATAAACGTGATAATGAAGCTTAACATCACCATGTACTTTTGAAAACATAATATCTGTAGGTAATTTTAATTCATACTTTTTAGAGCCATTAGCTTGATTAGTAGAAACTAATTCTCCTAAAAATTCTCCTTCTTTTAAAGATGGATAGTATTCAAAATACAATTTTTTATAAGCTAACATATTATATTTTTTTAATGAACGTTCTAATTTTTTGAATTCATTTTCATTTACATAATCAAATACAAAATTATCTTTCATACTACCCCTCCTTCACAATGTACTATTATCTATCCTATTTAAGAATATCATAATCTATATTTTTTGTCAAACAAAGAAGTGCCTAAATAGCACTTCTTTACATTTTATATTTCTCTATAATTTCCAGTTAAAGAATATCCATATTTTATTAAAGTTTGGTCACTTTGACTTCTACTCCATACTACTTTTCTTTCACCAGAAATATATTCTCTTGTTTGATAACTATAATATGTTTTAGTAGCATAAATGTTAAATGTTTCATATTTATCTTCATAAGTTACACAACTTCTTCCAACTAGATCACCCTTTGTACAACTATAAGTTGTCTTTGATGAAGCTTTAATTGTTTGAGTATTAGTAACTTGTTTACTACATTTATTACCATTTAAAGTATGTCCACTTGGACATGAATAACTACTTGATGCATTTTTTGTATCTGTAGATGAATTTGTTACATTTCTTGAACAAGTTGAACCATTTCTTGTATATCCACTTGGACATGAATAACTACTTACTAATGATGCAGTAACAGTCTTAGAACCATAAATAGGTGTTGTTGTATAAACCTTATATGTGTAAACCCATCTCATAGCACAAGAATTATTACAATCATATACATAATCAGAACCAGTCATTTCATAATATCTTGAACTTGTTGATTTTGGTACTGAATAAGCATTAGTTACAGTGTTTAAATAAGATCCTTTTGCGTAATATTTAATATAACTTTCTTGTTTTTCACAAGTATTACCATTTTGTGTATATCCACTTGGACATGAATAATTCAACGTAGCAGATATTGTTTCAATAGAAGTTGATGTATTAACTTTAGTACAAATTGTTCCATTTTGTGTATATCCACTTGGACATGAATAATTTAATGTAGCATCTATAGTATCTGTAGTTGTATATGATCTAATACAAGATGTTCCTTTTTGTGTATATCCACTTGGACAATAATGTGTAGTTTTACTTGCTGCTGCAGTAATTACTGTTTTAGTACCTACTTTAACAGTTTCTTCCCCTACTACTACTGTTTCTTGTTTTGTCTTTACATTACGATATTCAGTTCTATCAACTTTACTTGTTGACCATTCTGACCAATCTGACCAATCTCCCCATTTACCATTGATTATTTTTTCATATTCATATTCATAACTTTTATTAACCATTGGTATTACTGATGGTTTACTTGGTTTTGTTGTTGTAGATGTTGTTGTTTCTTGTTTTTCACATAAACCAGATTGACAGTAGTTATAGCATCCCAAATGAACTAAAATATAATCACTATTATCACTACAACTTAAATTTACTTTTAAAATGTATTCATCATCCATTTTAGTAATTTCAACGTAAGAATCTGTTAAATCACATTTCTTATTTTTACTGTCTAAGAATGGAACTAATAATTTCTTATCTAACATCTCACTTAAAGTTAATTTTTCCTTATCTCCAATATTTTTTGGTAATCTTGGAGTAGTAAAATAACTAATAGCAGCCTCTTTCATATTATTAATGTTAGTTGTAAATATCTGATTATAAAATGGTTCTAATTTTGAATCAATTTTATTATCTACATAACTTTTTGTTGGAAATAACCATAATAATAGAAATACAAATAGTACTACTAAAACAACTTGTAATACTACATCTTTTATTGAAAATCTTTCTCTTTCTTCGTACATATAAATTCCCCCTCTTTTTATTAATTGTGCTATATTCTAACACAAGATTAATATATTGTCAAATCAGTCTTTATCCCCGTTGTTGCTATATATTATATACATTTTTTTGCATTTGTCAAATTTTAATTTTAACTATTGTACAACCATCATTATTATAAAATGTTTTAAATTCAATAACATTCCTATTTTTTCTTAAAGTATCATGAACAGTATCTTTTAATATTCCTGAACCATGACCATGAATTATATTAATTATTTCATTTTTCATCTTGATATTATCTTTAATAAAATCTAAAACTATTACTCGAGCTGTTTCACGGTCAAAACCATGTAAATCAAGTTTAGGAAGGTTGTCAACAAAAATAATACTATCTAAATCCATGTTACCACCAAAATAATTATACCAAAAAAAATAGTAGATATCTACTATTTTAGTTTACCTTTAATGCCTTTTAAACCTTTAGTACCATTAAAGTTACTTAATATATTACTTTCAAATGAATATGTTTTTTTACTTCTATTTTTATAATCTTTAATAGCTAATGTAATCATATCATCTAATAATTCAGTATATTTTTTACCAGTAGGCTCCCAAAGATAGAATGACAAAGAACCGGGGATAGTATTTGGTTCATTGATATATACTTTATTTTCTTTTTTATCAATCAAATAATCTATACGACATACACCACTTAGATTTAAAGCTCTAAATGCTTCTTTTGATATTTCTTCTATTTCTTTTTTAGTACTAGCTTTGATACGTGCAGGAATTACTCTGTTAGTAGATGCCATACCTTTAGATTTACCGCCTTTAGCATTTCCTAGATATTTGTCACGATATGTTAAAAATTCTTCGCCACTCATCACTTCTTCTAATTCACTTGTTTGTTGATGTTCATAGTTTCCTAAAACACTACAGTTTACTTCCACCATATTATGAACCATTTTTTCAACAACTATTTTTGTATCATATTTTATCGCCTCTGTTATTGCTTCATCTATTTCACTTTCTTTTTTTACAACTGTAATTCCTACACTACTACCAAGTGAAGCTGGTTTTACAATAACTGGATATCCTAATTCTTTAATATTTTTCTTTATTTTTTTATCATCATCTAAATAATCAGAATCAAAGAACCAAGTATAAGGTACAACTGGAAGATTGGCATCTTTAAAAATTTGTTTCATAACAACTTTATCTTGTCCTAAAGCGGAACCTAGAATACCACTTCCTACAAATGGAATACCAATCATACTTAAATATCCTTGAATAGTTCCATCTTCGGCATTATTACCATGAACTATTGGAAAAGCGATATCTAACTCAGCAACATCTCTTCTAAATAGTCCTTTAGTGTTAACTAAATAAAAACCACCATCTCTTTTACAAAGGGTAACCTTTTTTGCATATCTTTTTAAATCATCAAAATTCTTATAAATATCGATTTCTTTTAACATCGCCCCTGTATACCAAGTACGATCTTTTGCTATATAAATAGGAATAATTTCATATTTTTCATTATCCATATGATTCATAGCTTGGACAGCTGATATAATACTTACTTCATGTTCAACTGTTTCTCCTCCAAATATAACTCCAACTTTAATTTTCATAACAACACTCTCCTATTTTTCATTAAATATATCAGGTAAATCATTTTCTAATAAAGCATAAGTTTCCCCTTCACTTAAACTATTTATTAAAGGAAAGGCTTTTTTTACATCATTTAATATATGTACATGCTTTATATCATATTTTTCTTTTAAAAGTCCATCATAGATAGGCTTTGTTTGTTCTTTACCTATCAGTATTACTTCATCACAAACTTTGGCAATCTCACGGCCAAATTCAAAATTTAAATTGTATTGTTCACTACCAAGTTCAATCATACCAGGTGTAACAATAATCTTTTTACCAGGGCATAAGTTTAAGACATCTAATGCCATTTTAGAGCCCACAGGATTAGAATTATAGGCATCATCTATTATATTTATATTACCCATTTTCTTTAATTCTAATCTATGTTCAATAGAATTTACTTTCTTAACACCACGGATTAAATCTTCTTTACTTATTTTTAAATAATCACCTAAAGCTATACCAGCTAAAATATTATATATATTAGCTTTACCAAGTAACTTTGTTTCAAAATGATATTTCTTTTTATCTCCTTTAAAATGTACATCAAAAGTAGTACCAGTATTAGATAATTTAATATTGTCAGCATAAACATCAACATTTTTATTATCAATTCCAATCCAAATTATTTTTACTTTATTTTTTAATTTATAATTTAGTTGATATTCATCATCACCATTTAGTATACCAACCCCATCACTAGGTAATGATTCGATTAGTTCAAACTTACCTTTTTGAATATTTTCACTACTTCCAAAACTTTCTAAATGAGCTGTGCCTATTCTAGTTAAAATACCATATTTGGGATGCAATAAATCACATATTTCTTTTATTTCACCACATTTGAATGCACCCATTTCTGCTATAAATAAGTCATTAAATTTATCTAAATAATTATTAATTGCATTTATCATACCATATGTAGTATTAAAGTTTTTAGGTGTTGGAAAAGCATTATATTTAATATTTAAAATATCGCTCAAAATATTTTTACTACTTGTTTTTCCATAACTACCAGTTATTCCAATAACATCCATGTTACTCATACTCTTTAATTTTTTTAAAGCTTGTCTTTTATAATAAAGAAAAATGCATTTTTCAATTGGTTTATTTGTAATGTTGATAATATACATATATAAATATTCAAAATACATTATAAAACCTAGAATTAGATAATATAACCAAATGTATTTTTCATTAAACGTTAAACACATTACTAATATTATTATGGCATAAATAACAGTTGAAGTTAGTATTAATCTTTTTACACGCGCTGTTACGGCAAGTTTCAACTTTACTTGCTCCTTTTGTTTTTCTTTATCAAAAATAAAGAATGCTACCATATAAAATATAATAAATAAAATTAAAGAATATTTAAATGGAATAACTATTCCTAGTAAGAATATAGGAAAAAGTATATCAAAATTTATAAAGACTTTTCTTTTATTTTTGCCAATCCATTTTAAATACCTGTTACCATCGTTATACCAATTCTGTTGTAAAATTTGTAGAACTTTTTTTGTTTTCAATATTCCATAAAATAGAAACAATAATAAGCTCAATAAAAACCAATTCATTTTATTCACCTCTTAAAAAATTATTTAATATATTTATTGTTTGATCTAGTCTTTCTAAGTATGCATAGTGTGTACACCCTTCATATTCAACTAAACCACAATCAGGAATTAGTTTTTCTAATTCTTTAGCATCATCTATTGATACTGCTTGATCATTAGTTCCCCAAATTAATAATGTTGGACATTTAATTTTAGACACTTCATCTTCAATACTAAGATTAACAGTATCAACTAAAATCTCACGCATTCTTTTACTAGCATTTTTATAATCCGTAGAACCAATATGTTTTTTAGCAAAATCCTCCAGCTTATTAATTCCAGGTACTTTTTTTAATGTTTTCAATACTTTTGTTTTAAGTGATAACTTAGGTATTTCCTTTTTAAAAGGGCTACCAAAGGTTACAACTTTTTTTACTTTGTATTTGCTTGCATAAACCAAGCTAATTTTTCCTCCAAAAGAATGTCCTATCATAATAGGATTAGAAACTTTAAGACTAGTTAATAAATCTTTTATAGCATCTGCATAATCATATACACTCCATATTTCTTTTGGCTCTTCACTTAATCCAAACCCTGGCAAATCTATTATAATAACTTTAAAATTATTTTTTAATCTATCACCAATTGGTTTCATCATTTCAATATTTTGTCCCCAACCATGTAATAAAACAACAGTATCTTTACCTTCACCATAATCTATATAATTAATATCTATATCTTTTATTTTTTTTAACATAATTTCACCTACGATTATTATACCACATATACTCAATTATTTTCTAATAATCTTAGGTATTTTTAAAGCAACTACAACAATTAACGCTAATAAGCTAAAAGGTAGCACAATGTTTGTAATAAAACGTAAAAAAGAAAAATGCATATCATTTTTTAAAAATAAAGAAACAGTTTTTACTTCTTCTCCATCATAATAAACACTTAGTGTTCCAATTTTTTTAGATGATGGCAATATTTTAGTTATCTTTTTAGGAACATCTATATTATAAGTAAGTTTTGCTTCATCAAAATTATCTATTTCATAAAACAATTCTATACTTTCATTCGTAACAACATCTATATTTTTTTCTTTAGCATATTTAGTTTTAACTGTTGTTACAGTATCACCATTTTTATATAAGATTTTTTTAGTGAATGAATCAAATATTTTTTGATAAGAATTAACAGCATCTAAAACGGGATAAGTAACAACATTTTTAGCCCTTGCCGTTATCATCATGTAGTTTATATCATTTTCATCATCATAAGCAATGCTTGCAAGACATCTTCCTGCATCATAAGTAAATCCTGTTTTACTTCCTTTTATAAATGAAGCATTATTATTAATCATTTTTAAAGGAGAAACAATAGTACTATAAAGAGTAACTCTTTTATCGCTTGAAAGATACTTTCTTGAAGTATAAACTTCCTTAAAAAAATCATTTTTTAAAGCATACTTTAACATCAAAGCAACATCTTTTACTGTTGAATAATGACCATCATCATCTAAACCAAATGGATTAACAAAATGTGTATTAGTCAAATTTAATTCTACAGCCTTTTCATTCATTTTTTCTACTAATTTGTCATTACTACCAAATACTTCTATAGCTAAAGCCTGTACTGCTTCAGCACCACTAGGTAATAATATTCCATAAATCAAGTCACGATATGTAACTTTTTCTCCTACA
The DNA here is from genome assembly GCA_900544605.1 of uncultured Mycoplasmatota bacterium. Classification (GTDB taxonomy): domain Bacteria; phylum Bacillota_I; class Bacilli_A; order RF39; family UBA660; genus SIG204. The sequence goes on from UQVP01000004.1 coordinate 39,762, forward strand.
TAAAATCCTGCTAAAGAAGCTTGTTTTTCTATTAGACCACTGAAGTGGCTATTATTTAAAACAACCGTTGTATCCATATTGTTAATATTTTCAATTAATACAATCGCACTCATAATTTTAGTCATGCTAGCAATTGAAATAACTTCATCAGCATTTTTTTCATATATAACCTCGTCTAAATCATAATTATATATAACAGCATTATTACTATATAAATTTAGTTCTAGTGCACCTACATTTAACACGCCAATAAAAAAACATATTATTAATGATAAAAATTTTTTCATACGTCACCTACCATTAACATTATAACAAAACAAAAGAACTAAAACAATGTTTAGTTCTTCTATTCGTCAACATTCGTTGACATTATTATCATAACCATTATTATTTTCTTTATACAAAATTTTTAATAAAATTATTAAAACTATAAAAAAAACAAAAAATAATATAGTAGTTAAAAAGAGATTAATTTTAATTATAAAATTTATAAGTAATACAGTTATAGAATTAAGACAAACATGAATTATAATAGGTGTCAAAACATTATTTTCTTTTTCATAGCTTTTAATTAAAATAAAGTTTAATAGAAAAGCATAAATAAATTGAATTATATTTCCATGAAATAAACCAAATAAAATACCTGTAATAATTATTGCAGTTGTTCTTTTATGCAATAATTTTAATTTTTCATAAACTATTCCTCTAAATATTAGTTCTTCTAAAATAGGTCCAAATATACCAGTTGTTAATAGAGCAACTATAATGTTTCTATTTGTCAAATCATACAAATTAGTAAAGTAAACTATTTTATTTAAGCCACATAATAATAAATTATAACTAAGAGCCATACATATTCCTATTAAAACATATAAAACTAAATTATTTATTTTTAAGTGTTTTAAGCTTACTTTTACCTTCTTTGATAAAAAGGAAAACAATAACAAAAATGATATTATTACTATTAGCAATTTATAATTAGAAATAAAAATATTTAATTTTTCTTGATATAATTCTGTACCAATTTCTAAATTAGTATTTAGATTAAAAATAACAGTAAAAAGGAATACTAAAGAAATTTCTGTAATTATTAATAAAAGCGGGTAAAAGATTATTTTTAAATATTCTTTGGCTTTTTTCATTTTAATCCTTTAATTTCTTTATTTTTACTTTTATTCTTTGTAAAGCATTATCAATTGCCTTAATATCTTTATCTAATATTTCAGCTATTTCTTTATAATCAAAACCATTTATTTTTAATTCAAATACTTGTGCTTCAAAATCAGTTAATATATCACTAACTTCTTTAACTAAATCTTTTTCATTCTCACCATTAAAAAGAATTTCTTCTGGATTATAACTATTATCGGTTAGACTTTTATCATAGACATAATCAGTATTATTTTCATCAGTATTTTCTAAAGATAATGAATCATTTAAAACCTTATGTTTTAACCTTCTAGATGAAACCACCTGAGATATTATTTTTCTTTCAATACACATTTTAGCATATGTATAAAAACTAGTATCTTTTTCTTCATCAAAAGAATTCATAGCAAGATTAAGTCCAAGCATACCTTCTTGTATTAAATCATTTAATTCAAGTCCTGTATTTTTACAATAACCAAGCATACGGTTAGCAGTTGCTAATATCAATGGGCGATACTTTTCAAATAACACTTCACTAGCTTCTTCATTTTTCTCACTTATATATGATAATAATTCATAATCATTATAATCTCTATAATTCATTAGTTTCTACCTTTAATAGCTTCATATATAACAATTGCGGTTGCGACTGATGCATTTAAACTATTAACTTTTCCTTTCATTGGAATAGTAGCTATAAAATCACATGATTCTCTAACTATCCTACTCATGCCAAACCCTTCACTACCAGTTACTATTGCCATTTTACCAGTATAATCAATCTTGGTATAATCAGTACCATCCATATCTGTCCCAACAATCCAAAAGCCTTGTTTTTTTAAATAATTTATGGTGTTTTTTAAATTAGTGACTTGAGCAATCTTAACATTATCTAAAGCTCCAACACTTGTACGCATTACAGTACTATTAACTTCTACTGTTCTATTTTTAGGAATAATAATTCCATCTACTCCTGCAGCTTCACAGGTTCTAATGATTGCTCCAAAATTATGTGGATCTTCCAAATGATCAAGAATTACAAGTAATGGGTTTTCTTTCACAAGTAATGACTCAATATCAACATATTTATAATCGTCTACTTTAAAAACAATTCCTTGGTGATTTCCTTCAACTAATCTATCTAGTTCATGTTTTTCTACATATTTAACTGGCACATGTTTTTTATTTAACTTATCAATAACCGCATTATCTGAAAACTTTTTATATAAGATGGCCTCTTTAATATGACGCTCATTTTTTAAAACTTCATTAATAACATTTTTACCATATATAAACATCTTAATTCTCCTTTATATAATTCATTATCTCTTCTATTCTTTTATTATCTTTTTTTAAATATAAATGTCCAATAACAGCTTCTAATCCTGTTGCATATTTATAAGTTGAAATATCACAATTCTTTGGTCTATGATCAACTTTATGATTACGAGCTCTAAAAATAACATTTAATTCTTCATCTGTAAAGAAATGTTCATCTATCATTTTGGATAAATAATTAAATTGCGCCTTAGCACTCACATATTTTATTGCTTCTTTTTGTAAATCATTTACTTTGCATATTCCTTTAGAAAGCAAATATTCTCTTATATAAACTTCATATATAGCATCTCCAATATACGCAAGCGCTAAAGAATTTAAATTATCCATAAACTCACTCCTCAAATCTATCAAATGTAATATTTTTAATTAAACCGTCTTTAATATCACTCATTATCACTTGAATTACTTTATCATAATCTATTTCTCCACCTTTAATAAGACAACCTCTTTTTTTACCTATAATATCTAGAGTATTTACGATATCCTCATCTATCTCTTTTATACCATAACGACTTTCTAGTTTTTCTGGATAATATTTTTGTAAAGCTCTTAAGAAGTATTCAATTACTTCATATATTGGTAATATTTCTTCTCTAATCGCTGTAAAACATGCCAGATTAAATGCTACTGTTTCCTCTTCTAGCTTAGGCCATAAGATACCTGGTGTGTCTAAAAGTTCAACATCTTCATTAATTCTAATCCAATTTAGATTCTTTGTAACACCTGGCTTATTACCAACATTAACAGCTTTCTTTCCAACCAAACGATTAATTAGTGTCGATTTACCTGCATTAGGAACACCAATAATTAACACTCTAGCACGTTTTTCATTCATACCTTTCATTGCACGTTTAGCATTCGTTTCACTCATAAGCTCTTTAGTTTTACTAAATAATGGTTTTAAGTTAGGATTATGTTCAAGATCAAGACATACTACCTCTTCTCCATTAGATTCATAATACTTAATCCATTTCGTTGTTTCTACTTTATCACATAAATCCATTTTTGTAAAAACTAAAATACGTGGTTTATTAGTAACTTTTATATCTAAATTTCTAACACGGGTTGAGTATGGTATTCTAGCATCAACTACTTCATATACAATGTCTATTGCATCTATATTTTCATTTATTAGTCTCTTAGTTTTGGCCATATGACCTGGATACCAATTTATATTTACTTTATTTTCATTCATCTAAATCAACTCCTTAAAGCTCTGAATATATATAAGTATACCATAAAAAAGATAGATTTTATAGTAACCTATCTATATTTTATTAAAATATCAATTCTTTATTTTATCTATTTTCTTCCAAATATTTATTATAAAACTCGTCCATTGAAGATATATATTTTTGATCTTGTATTACTCTATATTTTTCATATTCAATTTCTGCTTTTTCTATTGCCTGTTTATGAGAAACATTACCACTATTTTGTAATACTTCTTTTCTTCTAAATTTCAACAAATCATCTGTAGCATTTATCCAATCTTGCATTGTCATAATATGTTTTTCTTTTGCTTCATCCTCTGCAAATACTAAAAACATATTAGTTAGATCGTTTAATTTATTTAATTCTTCTTCATTTAAATAATTTTTTGCAACTATTACATCATACTTATATATTAAACCATTAGGAGAATTTTTCCAAGTTGTAAGGCCCATATGTTTTTTTCCTGAATCAACCCTATTATATATTAGTTCTGCAGCTGTATATCCACTAATAGCATAATGCAATTTATTTTGAACTATTTTAAAAAAAGTATAAGCTTCTTCTGATTTTTGATTATAATCAATTGAAGTTGCAATAAATAAATCTGTAATTTTTTGATATGCCATTCTCTCACTAACTCTAATTATTTTAATACGCTCTAATAATTCGTCAAAATATTTAGAATCATATTTATTTCCTTTTATAAATCTTTCATCATTCAAAGCAAATCCCTTTATCATATATTCTTTTAGTATTTTAGTTGCCCATATTCTAAATTCTGTTGCTTTTTTAGAATTAACTCTATATCCTACTGCAATTATGGCATCTAGACTGTAGACTTCAGTATTATAATTTTTACCATCTTCTGCAGTTATTTCCATTTTGGAAACAACTGTTTTTCTATCTAATTCTCTTTCTTCAAATATATTTTTTAAATGTTTAGATATTGCTGGTACACCAACTTCAAATACCTTTGACATTCCTTTTTGTGAAAGCCATAATGTTTCATCTTTATATATAGCATCAACTATAATATCTCCATTACTATTTTTATATATAATTAAGTTATTATCTTTCATAAGTTCATCTACTTTCTTTTAGTTTTAAATCATTTTTTAAAGCTCTAAATATATATAAGTATACCATAAAAAAGATAGATTTTATAGTAACCTATCTATATTTTTATTTTAATTTATTATAAATTTCCATTATATTTATAGAGCTTCTTTACAATTGGATTATAGTCAACTCCAGATAAATCTTTATTTTGTTTCTCAGCAATATATTTTGTTAAATACATACATTTAATTAAAAGAATATATTCTGATATAAATGAATCACTGGCATCTAATATAATTACATTTTTATAATATTCTGATAATTCACTAATTAATAATTTATCTAACTCAGTATTTAAATTAAAATAAATAGCAATATTATTAGTAGTAGTTGACAAAGTACTTCTTCCGTGACAATAAGAATACTTATCATGTACAATTGGTAAACCTATTCCTGCTTCAACCATCGTCGATTCTAAAAACTTACTTGCAACAGAAGTTTCTAGTCCTGAAAAAATTTCATATGCAGTACAATCTATATTAAAATTATAATTATAAGGTTTCATAATTTCAATTATTCTTTCTTTATTACCATCTAGATAATAGTTAAGTAAAATACTACATGGCACTAATGTTGCAGCTAGAGATATAAAACTGTGTTCTTTATCATTGCAACAATATGTCAAATTAATTATTCCTTCAGTATCATTTTTCTTACTAGCTAATAAATAATGTTTCATATTATTTAAAAAGGCTAACTCAACGCCATAATTATTTCCAGAATAACTACAAGATAAAACATTTTTAAATCCAGCTAAATTTAAATATTTAAAATCTCTTGGTTCTACATTTCTAGTTATTATATTATTTTTTTTATTTAGTATTTTTGAAGCATAATCAGAAACAACACTTGAACCACCAACACCAGAAATAAGGGTTGGTTCAGTTATTTTTGATAATTCATAATTAATCCTTTCTAAGTCAGTATTATATAAACTATCATATACCCTACTTCCTATTTTTTCAAAATTTTCTTTCATATTTTTTTCCATAAAAAATCCTCCTCAAGTAATTAATACCACTTAAAGAGGAAATATTTCGTCTACTTAAAATTTTTCATCTAATAATTCTATTTTATTTATTCTTTTTAATTCAAAATGTCTTAAATCATTTCTTAATTCACAAAATGCTGCGCAACCCCAACCGGTATCATATAAAAACATATCATATGGTCTAATAGTTCTATCTTGATTTCCATTGGTAAATGAATAATAATTAATTTTAACTTTTCTTTTTTCTTTAATAGCTCTGGTTAGTATGTTATAGCTGTTTTTAATATCATCTTTTAGTTCTATCTTTTCATCGTTAGAATTAAAATATACTCCATGAACTTTATCTGCTATAATTTGCAATTTTTCTTTGTCTTGTTCATCTACATTCAAATTTTTTAAAAATTCATAATCTGATTTTGAAAACTTTCTTGTTGGAATTCTAACTTTTTGATTTAAAACATAACCACCATATGGTCCCATCAAAGTATCAATATAAATGCCAGCTTTTTCAAGTTCTTCTTTATATACACGTATCATTCTTTCAGATACTTCTAATTTATATGCTAATTCCTTAATGTTATATTTTCTTCCATTTTCTAAATACTGAAGCATAAGAATAACGTTAGATATTTTTGACATATTTCAAAACGCTCCCTAATATCTTATTCATTATTACCAGCTTTATTTTCAAAACTAAAATCAACTACATTATATCCTAACTCTTTTAATTTATTATATACTACACTTGGAGAAATACCTAATAAAGTATTGTAATCACCTTCAATTTTGTTTATAAACAAAGATGCTTTACCCTCTGGAACAAAGCCACAACATTTTAAAATTTTTTCTTCATTATTTACATACCATGTTGCTTCTTCATCTGTTATTTCATTAAAATACACATCTACTTTAGAGCTTAAACATATAACTTTTTCTTGATACAAATCAATCAAAGTTATACCTGTATATGCTGTACACTTACTATTTGATAATTCCTTTAATCCTAAATAAGCTTCTTCTTTATTTTTGGGCTTCTCATATATTTTGTTATTACTATATATTATAGTATCTGCAGAAACAATTATTGCTTTACCATCAATTTGTTTTTCAACAGATTTTGCTTTATTTAAAGAAAGTTCCTCAACGTATTTATCTGGTTTTATTTGTTTACTTTCTTCTGGCACATCACTAGTAATAACATCATATTTTAATCCTATCATATTAAATATATCTTGCCTTTGTTTTGAAGCTGAAGCTAATATTATTCTCATTTTATATCACCTCTATAATTTTATTTTTTTATATTTTTTTATAATTCTCTTACTTATATATTTTCTTTTTATATTTTTTTCTAATAAAATTTTTTCATAAGAAACAAAATTATCATCAATCATTACAAAACCTTCATTTGTTTTTACATTACTTATATCATTACTACCTTTAATATTTGCATTATCATCTGTTACAAACAAATCAACAAAAATAGAATCTCCCTTTTTATAAAGTAAAGTGCGCCTTTTAAAACTAATATCATACGTAAAAGTTGCTAAAGATAAGGGAGCATAGTTTGGCCCATAATTTAATTTTTTACTATCTAATGAATAGATATCACCAACAAATAATTTATCTACTCTCATATTTTTATTCAACCATTCTTTCTAAATTATCTAATATTAACGACATAATTCTAATACTTTTTTCATTGTGTTAGCAGTTCTTATTATTATTGAGTTTCTTATAATTGTACTTGCTGTTTTACTCCACCAATTAGTTTTCCTATAATTTTTTAAATCATATGACCAAAAAATACTATTTTTATATTCTTTTATTTTTTCAAGTTCAATTTTTGGTTCTCCTAAAGCTTCATAAACATCTTTATATGTTGTAGGTGGAATTATGAATATAATATTATCATAAATATTCTTATCACCTGTTCCCCACCAATCTGGTTTATTGCTTAAAAGATTATTAAGTTCATCTGATTTAATTACAAAAACTGGTATTTTAAGATTAAATTTATTTTCAAGCATTTTATAAATATCATTACTTATTTTAACTTTATCATTTATATTGCTTGAAAATATAACATTGCCACTATTTAAATATGTAACAACTTCTTTATAACCTAGTGATTCAAACCCTAATTTTAATTCTTGCATAGGAATTTTATTTTTACCACTTATATTTATTCCTCTTAATAACGCTACAAACTTTTCCAAATTACATCATCTCATTTTTTATATATTCATTTACCATTTCTAAAGCCTTTTTACGAGGGCTTATTTTTAATTTCTCTTCAGTAGAAATTTGCGCTAAAGTATTACCTGATTCTAATTCAAAAATTTCATCAAAACCAAAGCCATTTTCTCCACGAGCATTTTCACTTATAACACCATCTAATATAGCTTCAAAAGTTGCTTCATGATTTTTATCTTTCAAAGCAATTACAGTTGTATAATGACAACTTCTTTTTTCTTTTGAAACACCTTCTACTTTTTTTAACAACTCTAGATTCTTAGTATGGTCATCAGCATTCATAAAACGAGCGGTATGCACACCAGGGAACCCATTTAAAGCATCTATTGATATACCAGAATCATCCGCAATACAAATAAATTCATCACCAAGTTCGTTATATAAGCAATTAACTTTTTCTAATGCATTTCCTTTAAAAGTATCTTGTTCTTCTGTTACAATTATTTCTTTTCCTAATTTTTCTTCCATATCTTTTATTGCTAAAACATCATAATCTTTGAAAATTTCTTTAATTTCTCTTATTTTACCTTTATTGTTAGACGCAACTACAACAACTTTTTTATTCATTTTTATCACTCCCTAATAAGTCCATTATATCACAAAAAAAGTAGATTTCTTCATCTACCCTTTAATAATTTTAATCTCTATTTGTCCTTTGTTTTTTTAAAAATTCTATTACTTTTCTATCTTTTGGTCTATTTAATTCTTCTTTCACCTTTAAACATTCTTTTAAATTCATAAATTTTATCCCATCAATTATAACAACTTCATCTGGAAAGTAGAAATTATTTCCTATTTCAAATACATCATAATACTTTATATTTGTTTTAGCTGCGCCTAATTTTTCTTTCCATTTAATTTTCTTATAATAATCTTCACTACAACTCAAATCTATATCAGTAGTATTATCTATTATATTTTGAACAACTAATGACGCCCCACTTATAACAATAATTTCATTTAAATCCAAATTAATATTTTTTAATTTAGATATAATTTCTTTTTTATTCATTAATCCATGTATTTCCATTGTCAACGCTATAATAAACTAAATCTTCATTATGATCTACAATATAAACTGAACACTCTAATTTCAATTTATCATTTTCATAATAAGGCATCTTTTTGATACTTATTAAATCAACATTTTCATTGTTATATGTGATTTCTGCTTGTTTAAATGTAATTCCTCCATCATTAGTTACTAGCAGTCCCTTAAAATTTCTATTTCTATCTAGATAGCCAGTGTCTATAATAAAACCTAAATTCTTATTTAAAAATTCAAACTTAGCTTCAAGACTTACCTCTACCATTTCTTCAGTAACTTTTTCAAAATTTTTACCATTATTATTACTTTTTTCTACACCAATAATCATTCTTTGTCCTAAACTATAATCATATCTTTTAACTTGTAAAATTTCTTCATCAAAAGCTTTAGTGTAAACTATATCTTCATCGTTAAGTAATTCTGGTGTTTTATCTAAAATCATTATTAAAAAAATGATTCCTATAAATAATATAACTATTAATAAGCTTACTAAAAGTTTTTTCATATCATCACCACCATAATTATACCATTTATTCATAAAGAAAACATCTCTTAAAGAGATGTTTTACTAAGATATTCTTATTATATTTAAGTATGCACTTGTATCTGATGCTGGAGATATAGTTGCTGCAGTTGTTGATTCTATTGATAATCCTATTTTATCACCGGCTGTAAATGAATTTATTGTACTACCAACAAAATCTGCATCTACATTTGCAGTAAGACTTTTATTTATTGTTGTACTACCAATAGGTGTTGCATTTTGTTTTACATTTACAGTAACATCGGCAGCTGTACTAGCACTACCAGAAAAATAATAATCTACTTTATAAATACCTGTCGTTGGGATTGTTAATTTATTTTGTGTTTCTAAAGTTATACCATTAGATGGACCATTACTTCCTAACGGAATATCTTGCGCTATATTTTGTTCTAATGTTATAGAGTTTTCTGTTGTATCATATTTACGTCCATAAGTGTTAGTTGGAATTTCTGCAGCTGGACCTGTTGGGCCAGTTGGGCCTGTTGGGCCTGTTGGACCTGTTGGACCTTGTTCACCAGATGGACCGGCAACACCTTGAGGGCCTTGTAAACCTTGTTCGCCACTAGGGCCTGTTGGGCCTGTTGGGCCTTGTAAACCTTGTTGACCCTGTGGTCCGGTTGGACCTTGAATTCCCTGTCTTCCAGTAGCTCCCGTTGCACCTCTAGGAATCGTAAAATTTAATACAACATTTTCATTTGTACCACTATTAGAAACTGTTGCACTTGTATCAGGAGCTCCAGTTGTTACATTACCTATTGCTATAGTTGCAGGGCCTTGGGGTCCTTGTGGCCCCGTTGGACCAGGAATTCCTCTAGCAATAAGTCTTCTTTTACATTTTCTGCCTTCTTCTAAAATTTCTTGAATTCTATTAGAACATTCTTCATTCATTAAAAAACTCTCCTTTCATTATTATTTTATGAAGAGAGAGTTTTTTGACAATTGTTATTGACTATTATAATTGTTTTGTCTTTCAATAGTTAAAACTTTTTGTTTATTTTTTTTATAAACACTATCTAGGTCATTATGAAGGCCTAATATTTTTTCTTTTTCAAAATTTATTTTACTTTCTATTTTATCAAGCTCATCTAAATAAGCAATTAATGACACTTGATAATTAATATCAGCACCATATTTTTTTATTACTTCTTTTCTTATATCACCAATTTGATATAAAGAATCACTTAATAAAAAATTCATACGATCTAAATAATTGGTGGTAGTTATTATTTCATTTTCTAAATTTTCATATATATACTTAACGTCAACCTCAGGTTGTAATATTCTTTTTACACTTCTTAAAGAATTGTTAAGCATCACACCACTTACTATTCCACCAATCATCTTGTTTTTAAACAAACTAATAGGAAACAACCCAAAAGCAAAATTAAAAATAGATGACACTAAATTTTTAGTATAATAAAAAATAGTTGGTCTTTGTCTTTTTATGGACATTTTAGAAAGAGAACGCTGTAATTTATTAATTTTACGTTGTTCTTTTGCAATACTATCATAAATAATTTTATTAGCTAATGTTAACTCAAGCAACTTGTTATCTTTTTCTTCTTTTTTTATTTCTTTTTTATTCTCTTGTTTTGGTTCTTTTTTCATTTCTTTATCATCTACACTTTTATTTTGCTCTTTATTTTTTTCACTTAAAATTATTTCTTTTTTTACATCCTCAATTTGAATAAGCGTTTTATCACATAAACTTATTTTTTCTTTTATTTTTTTATCATTTTTTCTTATTTCATATATGTCAATATCTTTAATTTTAATATAATTTTCTAATTCCTTAAACCCTGGCAATTCTTTTAAAGCTTCATATTTTAATAAAATAGCTTCTATTTTTAACTTTAATTGTTTAATTTTGAATTCATAATCAAACAAATTGTTATAATCTTTTTCTTGTTTAATTTTTTCTTGTAAAGAAGAGATCTCTTTTGCATACTTATCAATATCTTTATTCATTTGTTTTACTTCTAAAACAGGAACGTAAGCTTTTTTTAAACCTTTTTTGCTAGGTATTATATTAATATTAGTTTCTCTTAATTCAACTTCTTTTTTTAAATCTAAAGCTTTATTATCGCCTTTTTTTATCTGGTTTTTTGTTATATTTTCATTTTCTGAAGTCTTAGCATTTTTATTTACTACATCTTTTATTTCTAAATCTTTAATATTTTCTTTTATAACTTCAACTCTTTTTTTATAACTATCTAATTTATTAGATTTTTTATTAAAAAACTTATAATTTTTTTCATTAATTTCTTGTTCTATTTTTTCAAGTTTATTTATATCTTCTAAAGTAACTATTTTATTATGTATTTTTATTTCTATATTAGAAATTTCTTTTTCTAAATTAATTTTTTTGTTTTTAGGTTCAAATAGCCCTAAAAAAAGACCAAGTACTGTTAACCCAAAGACTTTTGGTTTACTATAATGTTTAGGAGAAACTACTACTTGTTTTTGCTTTTCTGCTAACATTTTCTTACGTTTTAATTCTTTTAATTTTTTCTTTTGTTCTTTTTTATATTTTAAAAATCTTTTCCAAGCAATTATTCTATCTTTCAAACTACCTTTTTGATTAGGCATAAACATCACCACCAACATTATATCACAAAAAAAGTAGAATTAATTTTCTACTTTATCTTTATGTTCATTATATATTTTTGTGTAAAAATCTCTCCAAATTTTTAAAATATTTTCTTTACTATAAAATTCACTTATTTCTTTAGAGTTTTTACTTTGTTTTTTGTAAAAATTATTATCATCTTTTAATTCTTTTATTAAACTTACAAATTCTTTATTATTTTTACCTTTTACATATTTATTAAATAAAATATCCTCATATAAATCTAAATCTCTTAATAACAAGGGTTTATGACAATTAACGGCTTCTAAAATTGTCATTGGGAATAGTTCATTATATGATGGCATAAATAAAATATCTGCCATATTAAACATATCATTCATTCTATCTCTCTTAATAATACCTGTAAAGATAACATTTTTAGGGGGATTATCAACTACTTTTTTCAACTCTTCATAACCATCAGTTATTTTTCCAAATGAGAATCCACCACACCATACAAACTGAACATCAGGTAATTTTTTAGCAACTTTAATAAAATCTAAAACACCTTTTCTATTTTGAATTTGGCCAGCACCTAAAACAACAAATTTATCTTCTGGAATACCAAGTTGTTCTTTTATCTTTTTTATTTCTGATTTATTCTTTTTGTAAAATTGTTCTTTTGATACATAATTAGGTATATAAACTATTTTTTCTCTTTTAATTCCATATCTAACTAAATCATTAATAAAAATAGGATTAACAACCACTAAATAATCAGCTGTGTTATAGAATTTAACTACATATTTTTTAAACACATTAAAAGCAAATTTAGGTAATTTTAAACTACCATCTAATGTGTCAGGTAAAAAATGACAGTAAGCAACATTAACACCTTTATTTAACTTCATTTTTATATAACTTTGTGGTTCTGTTGTATGAGCATGAATGATATCAGCTTTTTTATGAGAATTAATACTAACTTCAAATAAATCTTTAGCACCTTCATCAAGTAATTTAATTAATTCTTTATATGCACTTCCAACCCCTTGACCTTCAACAGTATCCGCTAAAGACAACATATTTATTTTAATCTTTTCCATTATATCACCATTTAAATTATATCATTAAATATTAATACTTACAAGAATTACATCTTCTCCTATTTTTTGAATTTGACTCCATTTTATTTCTATTTCATTAGTATTTGTAAACATTGAAATAATAAATTTATTTTTTTCAACAATAAAGCCATCCATATTACCTTTATCGTCCAATCTTATATCTATAATATTGCCGATTTTACTACCATCATTTACATTAACAACATCTTTTTTTTGTAAATCAGAAAGTCTCATACTCTCACCTAACTAATTTTATGAATATAAAAAGTGGTTATTACAATATTAACTTTTTAATATTGTCAATACCACTTTTTTCTAATCTTGATATTTGAGCTTGTGAAATACCTATTTCCTCTGCTAATTCCATCTGTGTTTTACCTATAATATATCGTTCTAATAAAACATATCTTTCTTTTTCTTTTAATTTATTAAGAGCATCTTTAAGCGCAAAAAGTGTTTCCTTATCATATAAATTATTTTTTTTATCTTGAATTTGATCTTCTAAATAGATAGTATCTCCACCATCACTATAAATTGGCTCCGACATACTAATTGTATCCCGCATCGACTCTAAAGCATTCACCACTTCAAATTCATCCAAACCTAACTTTTGGGCAACTAAAGAAATACTAGGCTCACATCCCATTTCATTTATTAATTCTTCTTTTATTCTCATAGCCTGATACGCAATATCTTTAATACTTCGTGATATTCTAACACTATTATTATCACGAAGATATCTTTTTACCTCACCTAGAATCATTGGTACAGCATACGTAGAAAATCTTACTTCATGTGATAAATCAAAATTATCTATGGCTTTAATTAAACCTATACAACCAACTTGAAATAAATCATCCATATTATCTGTTCTATTATTATACTTCTTTAAAATAGATAATACTAATTTTAAATTACCGTTAACTAAATCTTCTTTCGCAAACTTATCACCATTTTGATATTTTTTAAATAGTTCAATCATTTCATCATTAGTTAACACTTTAATATTCGCAGTATTCACGCCACATATTTCAACCTTATGACGTGCCATATTTTCTCCTTTCATTCTATATTGACAATATAAAACGAAATTTATACAAGAAAAAAATTAGACTTAATCTAATTTTTTTACTAAAGAATAATCTACTATGACATTTTTTTCTGGAGTAATTGAATATAATGTATTTTTATTAATACTTATTCCTAAATAATCTAACATCGCACAAAAGCTAGGATTTGTATGTTTATTATTTTTATTAATAATAACATAGTTCCCTTTATCATAATATTCTCTCGTTAAATTAATAGCATCTTCTAAAACATTTTCATCAACACTCACGTATATTTCTGAACTATCAGTAATAAAGTTATTTTTTAAGGCATATTCTATTAAAACTCCAGCTGCTGTTAAAGAATCATGCGTTAAATCTTTAGGAGCAATATTAATTTTCTTACTATTTTTTAATATTTTAATAATTTTTTTCTTATCCTTAATTATTTCTTCATATTTTTTTAATAATTCTTGTTCATTATTGTAACCATATAAATAACCATCCTTAATTATTTCACGATAAGCTACTAAATCTGTTTCAAATTCAAAAGGTAAATTACCTTTATTTTTTTGTTTTCCTGCTACTACAGTTTTAAGACACCAATTATAATCAAAATCATTTTCAGGGATTGCTATTTCAGGAAGCCAAAAACAATAATTACCATTCGCATTTTTATAATCAAGATAACGATAATTCATATTGAAAGCGTTGGTTAAAAAGTCATATCCCCCCAACCCTATACCATACTTACAAACTATTTCATCAGGAATATCAAATTTACCTACCAAGCATTTATCATAATCTATTTTTTCAAAGCTTTCAAAACAAGATTCGGCATTCAAAAATAAATGAACATAATTTTTATTTTTTTTATACTTATGTGTATTTATTGTTTCTTCAAAATGTTTTTTATTATTATGAACCTTTTTTTCTTCATATTCTTCTCTAGCCATCAATCGATAAAAAATCATAAAAATCCCCCTCAAAGTAGTTCATATTATAACACTTTTTTAATTTTGTGCAACTAAAAAGTGTAAATTATTTTTTAAATTTACACTTAATATTTAACAACACCTTTTAATTTTTTTATTACCTTTTTTTCTATTCTTGATATATAAGATTGACTAATACCTAGTTTTTCAGCAACTTCTTTCTGAGTCATTTCTTTATGATTAAATAAACCATATCTTAAAACCATTATTTCTTTATCTCTATCATTTAATTTTGATATTTCTTTATACATCATTTTTTTATCGGTTTCATCTTCTATTCCTTTTGTTACAATATCAGAATCTGTACCTAATATATCTTCTAGGTGAAGTTCATTCCCCTCTGCATCGTAGCTCAAACTATCTTCAAAACTTACTTCGCTTCTTCTTCGTTTATTTTTTCTTAAAAACATTAAAATTTCATTATCTATACAACGTGATGCGTAGGTTGCCAACTTAATATTTTTATCAGGTTTATATGTTTTAATTCCCTTAATAAGTCCAATACTACCAATACTAACTAAATCTTCTAAATCAACACCTGTATTTTCATATTTTTTAGATAAAAATACTACTAAACGAAGATTGTGTTCAATCAATTTCTCCTTCGCATGTATATCTCCTTCTAAAGCTTTATTAACATAAGCTAATTCCTCTTCTTTAGAAAGAGGAGCTGGAAGTTTATCCGCACTACCAACATAAAAAATTGAGTGTTCACTATTAAATATTCTTAAAATAAAATTTATAACTTTCTTTAACATTTTAGCCTCCTATTTCTGGTAATATACAATCTACCCCGTCTATATTTATTTTTTCATCAACAAAACCAAGCAATAGTTTTTCTTTTATAACTCGCCCATCAATTTCTAACTTATCTAACTTTAAACATTTTATTAAACTTGTTTTATTAACTGTATTAATAGGAACAAATATAAAATTAGAATCTAAACTATACTTTTTATTTATTAAAATAATTTTTCTTCCAAAATAAGGATCGACAACTTTATTACCTGTATCTACATATCCCACACATTCAATACATTCATTATCTGTATATAACTTAACTTTGTGATACTTACTATAATTATTTTTTAAATTCAAACCTTGTCTCACATAAATATATATTATTACTGGTGAAAATATGATTAAAAATATAAAATTTATACTCAAACCTTCATGAAAAAAAACTAAACCTTGTTGTTTATATGAAAATTGAACATTTAAAAAATATAAAAAGCCACCTAATACAATACTTGCCATATATAAAAATCCCAAATTTTTTAGAAAGAAAACTTTATCTTTATATCCAAAGCTAGTCAAAATCATCATAATACTTATAATAATTTTTAATAAAAATAACATAACTGAATTAATATTTATAAAAAGAAACAAAATACTTAAACTACCAATAAAAGCTCCTAATACTAATCTATTTATTGATACCATTCTTCTTAAAAGAAGGGATACTGATAATAAAAGAAGAAAATCAAAACCAAAATTTAAAAAGAGGACAAGGTCAACATATATTTTCATCGTATCACCATTAACATTATAAAAAAACAACACAAATAATTGTGTCGTTTTATGATTGTTTTTAAATTTATTTTAATACTATTTACAACAATTGTATTTATATCAAAAGTATAACTTATTAATAGGAAAAACTGTTTTAATATTATCTTTAAACCTCTTAACTTTATAATAGAATATATTATTTAAAATCATACTATCTTTATCAAACACTTCATAAAAACTTCCTGATTTTATAAATATAATATACTTCTAGCATAAAATCTCCTTAAGTTATATACTAAGCTTAAGTCAATGTCCTTTATGACACATCAACTTGCCCGTGCCTACACTTTCGTTCGGCACCTTTATATATTTTGCTTTCGCAAAATATTAGATTCTAGATTCTAAGATGTAGGGCGCACAATTATTCACTTCCACAATACGAACTACCATCAGCATCGACGGGGCAGTAGCCTCCAACAACGTACGCATTAACGTTACCACTCGAATCCGCACTCAACAAATAATCAGAGCCACCGCGACAGATAGAGCTGCTCGCATTGAAGCTGCAGCTTATACCTTCAATTTTTGCATCTTCTATTTGTTTTAATATTAATGCATTTCCTGTATAATCTGCTTCATTTGTTGCATATCCATAAAAAGAATTACCATTGTTATCTTTTCCACCTCTTACACAATATTCCTTTCCTTTTAATATTGCACATGCATATGATTCTGTTACTTTATTATCTTTATCTAATATATGTTTTAAATAATTACTTTTACTTGCATCTTTTGTATATTTTGTAGGATCATCCATTGTATCTCCTATATTTATAGTATCTGTTGACCATCTATATACTACTGTTGTTGATGATGCACCTCCTTCATTTGTTGCTTCATACTTCTTATTTTCTTGATTATATTTTACATTATAATCTCCTACTACTAGTTTTGTTCCATCTTTAGATACTTCTCCATTTTTTATTGTTACTGTTCCTCCACTTGGTTTAGTTCCACTCATATCAATTTCTAATTTACCATCTGGTAATCCTGCACCTGTTAGATCTCCATTACCATCTATATCATATGTTCCATTTGATACTGTTTTGTTTTCTAACTTGGTTTCTGCCACCGCTGTTTCTACTTGTTTGATGTAGTTATCTGCTGTTCTTTCTGCTGCTCCTTTCTTCGCATTCTTGATTGTATTCATTACTATTGGTGTTGCAATAAGAGCAATGATTGCTAGTACTACTATTACCGCTAGTAACTCTATTAAAGTAAAGCCTTTTCTTTTCATTTTTTCTACCTCCTATACTTTACACTTTAATTATACCCTATTTTATTTTAATT
>UQVP01000005.1 GCA_900544605.1 uncultured Mycoplasmatota bacterium
ACGAATATTCCTAACTGCTGTCTCCCGTAGGAGTCTGGGCCGTGTCTCAGTCCCAATGTGTCCGATCAGCCTCTCAGCTCGGATATGCATCGTTGCCTTGGTAGGCCATTACCCCACCAACTAGCTAATACAACGCAAGCCCATCCTGAAGTGAAGCAAACGCTCCTTTTAGCATAACTAGTTATCTAATTATGAATTATCCGGTATTAGCTACCGTTTCCAGTAGTTATCCCAGTCTTCAGGGTAGGTTACCCACGTGTTACTCACCCGTCTGCCACTAAGTGGTAATCCAAATCCGAAATCGTGCAAGCACTCAATCTTCAAAGGGCCACTTCGTTCGACTTGCATGTCTTAGGCATGCCGCCAGCGTTCATCCTGAGCCAGGATCAAACTCTCCAAAAAAATATATTTATTTTTATTGAATTGATTTAAATTTCCTGACTAATTTTGAATTGACATTTTGCTCAGTTTTCAAAGATCATTCATGCTCTTTTTGCAAAAGCACTACTAATATATCAAATACTCTTTTGTAAGTCAATACTTTTTTTGAAAAAAATTAATTTTTTTATTTTTTTCATTTTTTTAAAAGCCTTTCTCTCAAAGAGCACTACTAATATATCAAATGAAGAAACACAAGTCAAGCACTTTTTTAAATTTTTTTTATTTTTTTTAAAATTTGTCAAAATTTGTCGTTTTCCTATAATCATTTTTAAAAAAAGGCAATTATTACATGGCCTTTTTTGTTTCTTCTCTATATTATATTCATTCTTTTTTTTTAAATTACTAATTAACTTCATATTCTTTTATATTATTATAAACTTTTTCATATTCGTAATTATTCTTTGCATTAAACATCGGAACCTTTTCAATATATTTTTTAATCAAATCATCCATAGCTCCATTTATAACAACATCTAGTTCATCAGAATACTCCATCAACTTCTTATGATATTTGTATTCCATTTTATCTAATACTTTATATTCCCCACTTGGAAAAATTCTTAAATCTAAATCATAATCTATATATTTAATAGTATTATCTTCAATTATAAAAGGACTTGCTATATTACAATAATAATAGATACCATCTTTTTTTAATTGAGCAATAATATTAAACCATTCATTTCGAAAGAAATACATTATTGCTGGTTCTTTAGTTTTCCAAACACTACCTTCCGATTCCGTCACCTTAGTTTTATTATTACCAAAAACCATATAATCTTTTTTTATATCCAAAAGAACTGCTTCATCCCATGCACGATGAATTTTACCATTATGCTTATAACATTGGATTTGCAATTTATCTCCTATACATAATTTCTTCACGTTTAATCACCCTTGGTTCAATTATAACCCAATTATTAAAAATGTCAAAGATTTTTTATTCATTACTAATAATTTTTATTGCTGTTTGTAATTGATTATCATTCTCGACGGTTGGGTTATTTGTATATGAATCGTCCATACTTATTTCAAAATCAACCGGTATTCCTATACCATCGATGCTTTCACCCTTAGGTGTTAACCATTTTCGCGTAGTAAATTTATATTGTGTTCCATCTGGTAAAGTGCGTAATTCTTGAGCCGAACCTTTTCCATATGTTTTTTTACCAACACTTTTGGCGCCATATTCATCTTTTAAGGCAGCCGTCAATATTTCAGAAGCAGAAGCACTAATTTCATTAGTCAACACTATTATAGGATAGTTTTTAGTAACAGTACCCGTTGAATAGTATTGTTTTACGCCTTCGGAATCTTCCATCTTATATATAATGTGGCTTGAGTCTAAAAATAAACTAAGAATATTTTCTACAGAAGTTAAATGACCCCCTGTATTATTTCTTACATCTATAATTAACGAATCAATTTTACTCTCTTCTAAAGACTCTAATTCTTTTTTCATTTGACTATATGTATTGTTAGCAAATATTGATATATTTAAATATCCTATTTTTTTATTATTGTTATTAAAAACTTGTGATTCTACCGAATTAATTGTCACATTGTTTTTTTCAACTGTTATTTCTTTTATTTCATCATTTCTTTGTACCGATATTTTAAATTTATTATTTTCTTTAACAATGTTAGCAAAATCAGTAGTTTTCATTTCTGATGTTGATTTATCATTAATACTCAAAATTATATCCCCTGCTTGTAATCCCGCTTTTGATGCTGGTGATGAAGTAAAAACTTTAGATATTACTATTTTAGAATTACTATTATATATCTCTATACCCAAACCTTCATAATTACCTTCTAATTGAATATTAAAATTATTAACACTATTTTCATCTATATAAGTAGTATAAGGATCATCAAGTTCTTGCAATACTCCTGCTAAAGCAGCATCCAATAATTTTTGTTCATCATATTCACCATAATAATTTTTTATAATATAGTTATAATTTTTTATAAAAGTATCTAAATTTTCATTGTCAGTAACAACTGTATCAGATTTTTTATCTTCAAGCAAACGACTCGTAATAGCAAAACCCGTTGCCAAACTTACCGCAGCTGTAATAACTATTAGAACAATTACTTCTTTTATGCTAAATTTATCTATACTGATCTTTTTCTTATCTTTCATATTATCACTCTATTCTATACAAGATTATATCATATAATTAACTATTATTGTAAATTAATAATTCAAAAATAAAATAAATCTCATAATTCTTAAAATTATGAGATTCGTATTCATTATTTTATTAATTCTTTCAAATAATTTTCAATTGCTTCTGTTCCTGTTATAAATTGCTCTAACTCACCATTGTTAATTTTCAATAGTGTAGCCTCACTAAATTTAAAATTGGAAATACCTAAATCAAGTATTGTTTCTTGACCTGCATAACTTTTATTAAACACATCATCTAAATCTACATTGTACACTTTTAAGGCATTTTCTTTACCACTATATATTGATAAGTATGATTGATATAAATTTGAATTAATATCATCACTATTTTTAACTAAAACATAATATTCAGTTTGTGGTCTATTTAAAATTTCACCAATCATTATCTTATCATATTGTATAATAGCAACAGTATCTCCATTATTATTAGTGTTAGTTTTTGTTTTTTTATTAACAAAGACTGTTATAAAATAAAATGCAAGAAGAACAACACAAACAATCACAATAATTTTAATCAAATTTGTTAATTCATTAGTAGAAACAATATTTTCATTTGTTTTTTTATTTTTTGCTTTTTTATTTGCCATTCATATCACCTGATTACTATTATAACACAATTATTATATTTTTAATACATTATTTTCCTACAGGCATAACACTCATAGATTTTGCAACATCAATAAGTTCTTTTTGTGTTAAAGCTGAAGATGAAACATAATACTCAATACCATTGCTAATCCAACTGACAGATTGATCAGATACATATCCAACAGAATCAGTAATAATTTCTAATTCACCAGTTGGAACAACAGTTACATTTTTATCACCTTTTGCCGTTTCCTGAACCATAGTAAATGGTTTATCACCTGCAAATGTTAATATTACTCTTTCACCATTATCTAGAAATACCTTATCTTGCTTAGATAGATATGTATTATCAGGTACATACATAGGGAAAATAACTTCATCAATATTGCTTACCGTTTCATCTACACCAGTTGATGTTTTCATACTATTTTCTAATTTAAAATAATTATCATCAAATGTAGCATTTAAATCAATATTATTATAATTCATTCTTATTTTTACATTTTCTTTGTCATCTAACACTTCTACTTTGCTTATATTAGCGTCACTATTAATATATATTTTTTGTTTCTTTAATTCCTCATTATTAGAATAATCAACCTTTGTTGTTATAACATATTCATTATTAATTTTTTCTACAGTTCTTTCAGCATCACTATTAATATCTTTTACTATAATCTGCAACAAATAACTTTGTGAACTATTATAAGGCCATTCACTTTGAAATTTGAAACTTTTATTTAATGAAGGTGTTAATACATACACGCCATCGCTATTTCTTAAAATAATTTGTTCGTGATTATTCGTTTTATTTTTTAATAAAACCTTAAATTGATTTTCTTCTTTATATGATACGGAAGTATCATATTTATAAGTATCCTCATTGTTTATTATTTCTAATTCACCCATAATATAATAACTCTTACTTTTGTTAACTTTATCATTCAATTTTTTTATTATATCTTGTTCTCCTTTTCCACATCCAGAAAGTAGAAAAACGCCTACCAACACAAAACACCATAATATCTTTTTTTTCATTCTTTCACCTCTTAATTTATTCATTTAATTATATGGGTTAAAATATTTTATTATGAGAATATTTTTACAATTTCAGTTCAAAATAATTAATGATTAAATTAGAAAGGAAGATTTAAATGGAAACATTACAAAAAACATGTCTTGTATTAACAATTACTGGAGCCATTATTTGGGGAATTATAGGAATTTTTAATGTTAATATTTTAGAAATGCTATTTGGCAACACGATTATTCCACGTATTATTTATACTTTAGTGGGAATTGCTGGTATAATTAATATAGGAATTCTGTTTAACCATATTGAGACAAAATAAAACTTCATTGCTGAAGTTTTATTTTTTTACAATTCTAATTTTTACTTTTTTAGTTTTAGATTGATATTGAACCTTAACATCATTTCCTTCTACATTTACATCTACTTCATGTTCACCTTCACCATATCCAGATAAATCCAAATAAGCAACTATATCGGAAGATTGAACACTATTAATAACTGAGGCAACACCTTTAACGTTAACTGTTACCATAACATCAGAAGCACTTAATCCTTGAACAGTATAACCACTTCCTAAATTACGATATTCGATAGCAACATTTTCAATATCTTTATCAGCCACACTATCTAAAGAAACATTAACAGTAATATTAGAAATAGACATCGTTTTAATTCCAACTGGATTTTCTAATTGGACTTTATATTCTCTATTTTCTTTTAATTCATTAACATCAATTTCAACAGGAATATAATTTAATGAATTAAGTACATCAGAATTTCCATATACAGTTACTTTAGTTTCACTTGTTTCTATTGAACTTATAGCTTTACCAAATGCAACTTCGCCTTTTGGAATTACCTTTATAGGAACTTCTTTACTTGGTGATGAAATAGTTACTTTTGCATCAATTGTTGCTGGTACGATTTCTACATCAACTACATTACCAGATTGATCATAAGCTTTTAAAGGAACATCTTTCATTGTTACTTCACCAATACTTTGTGATGGCAAATTATTAACATCAACTAAAGCTTTTACTGTTGCAACTTTTGCAAGTTGATGCTCAGCACCTTTTACAACAACATTGTCTGTAGAAACATCTACATTAGATATAGATAATTTAGAATCAAGAGTATCTTGATTTAATAAATCTACAGTAAGAGTTTTAGCTTGCGATATTTTTTGATATATCATAACTGTTGCAACTGAAGGATTAACTTTATAATCAATTGATGAATTAGCTTGATTATATTTAATATTTACTTTATGTTGACCAGGTTTTAATCCTGTTAAATCAACAACAACTTCATGAGATGTAGATTGCTTAGCTATATATAAATCTGCCTTACTACCAATTAAAGTAATATCAACAGTTTTAGGAAGTCCTTCTACTACATATGCTTCAGCATTATAAATAGCCGTTACATTTTGACTTTTTAAAACTTCAGCTGAACTTTCTGAATAAAATATTATTTTTTGATCAACCATTATGAAAAGTCCAATGGCAAAAATAAGCGATATAAATAACAAAGTATTTGTTTTTGAAAGCCAAGTTTCAAACTTCTTACTTGGTTTACCTATTTTATTTGAAATTAATGTAATTAATTTTGTAAAAGGAAGAATTATTTTTTTATCAACAAATTTTCCAATAGCTTTAAAGAATTTAGCTATTTTGAGACATATCTTCTTCATTTGTTTCATCCTCCTCATCTGAATAGTCAACAACTTTTTTAGGTCTTAACTCTTCTAATAATTTAAGTCTAAGCTCTTCTAGTGTTAAATTATAGAACAATTCACCACCTACGGCCATAGATAATCTTCCTGTTTCCTCTGAAACAACTAATGATATACAATCCATTTCCTCTGATATACCTAAAGCAGCTCTGTGTCTTGTACCCAAACGTTTACTTATTTTCACATTATCACTAGTTGGAAATACTGCTCCCGCACTTGTTATCTTATCTCCTTGGATAATAACTCCCCCATCGTGTAAAGGATTATTAGGGAAGAAAATAGAAATTAACAAATCACTAGATATTTCTGCATATATTTTTTTAGATTTTTCAATATAATCGTGCAAACTATTATCACGCTCAACAACAATTAAAGCACCAATTCTGTTTTTTCTAAGTTGTTCCATTGCACTTGTTATTTCATATACAACTCTTTCTCTTTCATCAACAGTAAGAACTTTGTGGCGACCTAATAATTGACTACGTCCAAGTTGTTCTAAAACATTTCTAATTTCTGGTTGGAAAATTATTATTAACGCTAATGGTCCCCACATAATTAAATAGTTTAATATATAACCAATTGTTGTAAGATCTAGTATATCACTTATTATTTTTAAAATAATGATAATGATTATACCTTTAAAAAGTAAAACCATCTTTACATTTTTTCTTAAATTTTTCAAAATATAATAAAATACAAACCAAACTAATAATACATCTATTAGGTTTTTTAAAAGTGTAACAATATTATCAAATGTCATAAACTCCTCCAATCTTCTAACAAGATAAATTATATCACATTATTATAAATAATGAAATTATTTAGGTTAAAAAAAACTTACTAAGTAAGTCTTTTAAAATTTCCAAACATCATCGTCTGCTTCATCTGATATTGCATTATCTTTTGTTTCTTCAACTTTAGGTGTATCAGGAATTTCTGGCACTTCACTAGTAGCAACAGGTTCTTCCTCTTTAACTTCCGCCGGTTTTACTTTTTGATCACCAAAAGGAACATTCAAATCTTCTTCTGGCATAGATACTTCAGGCATATCATTTTCAGCCAAAGGTTCTTTAATTTCTTCTGGAACTTCAGTAGTTTCTAAACTGTCTACTGCATCTAAAGGTTCTACTGGAGTAGTAATATCTGTTTCAGCATTAACTTGTTCAGCAGGTTCTTCCTTAACTTCTACATCTGAAGTTTCATTAGAAACATCTTGTTTTTCCTTTGTTTCTTTTAATGGTTTCTTACCAAAATTAGTTTTTTCAGCAAAATAACCAATAATTATCATTAATAAAACAACCGCTCCTATGGCAAACCATAAATAATTTTCAATCACAAAATCCATTTTTATCCTCCTAGTCTATGATAATAATATCATTTTTTTTATAATTTAGCAATAATTTTAATTCTATTCATTTAAATAATTTGCACCCTTAAATGAATCATAACTTAAAAGCTGTGGAAAACCTTGTTGTCTTAAAACTTCAAAGAGCATTATGCAAACTGAATTAGAAACATTAAGAGCTCTTATATTACTATTAATAGGAATTCTTAAACATCTATCTATATGTTTTGATAAAATCTCTTTAGGAATACCAGTACTCTCTTTTCCAAAAACTAAATAAATGTTTTTAGTTGTATCAGAATAATCAAAATCACTATAATTTTTTGTACCATATCTTGTCAAATAATAAAACTCGCCTTCATTTTTACTTAAAAAATCTTCATAATTTTCATAAACAGTATAATCACAATGATCTAAATAATTAACACCACATCTTTTAACTTTACTATCCGAAAGTGAAAAACCCAGTGGTTTTATTAAATGTAATTTAGTTCCAGTTCCAGCACAAGTACGCATAATGTTACCTGTATTTTGTGGTATTTCTGGTTCATATAACACTATATTAATCATTTTTTATAATCCCTTCATTAAACAAAAATTTTTTTACATCTTCTATATCTATTTTATGTTCAGCATAATACAACACTTTAATTATTTTTCCATTTTTAAACAAAAACATATTAGGTTGCTTTTCTAATTTTATATAATTATTATTTAAGTCATCTGAAAAAAAGTTATCTTTTAATTCATTTAAAAAGTTTTTGTTAGCTATTAAATTTAAATTAGCAAATACTAAATTAGATTTAATGTTTTGTTCCTTAACTAAATCTTTTAGTTGTTCTTCAAATTCATTTAAATTTTTAGATGAGTCATAACTAACATATAAAACAAACCCCGGATTATCAAGCGCATAGTTCCTTAAGTTAGTCATAATTTCTTTTTCACCTAGTTCTAATACATAACCGGATAAAATAGACGGTTCAACTTTAATAGCTTGATTTTTTTTACATATATAAGTTAAATAAGTAACAACAATTAAGGTTGCTAAACATATAACAACAACCAACAAATAATTTTTTCTAGGTATTACTTTCATTTTATCACCATCTTTTTATAAGAATATAATTTATAATTTACAAGATATCTTCAGGTCGTTGAACTTCTTCAAGCGTTACCACTGGTAATACAATACCTTGTTCATCACAAAATTTTTTAAACTTTTCTCTAAAAGCAGTAAGTTCTTTAACGATACTATCAGGATATATTCTCTTACTAGTTTTTATAGCATTATACACATCAACTATATCCACTTCTTTTTTGTTATCAAATAACGCAAGAGAAAATGCTTGACTTAATACCGAAAAAGCAATATCAGGATACATTGCTGATAAACCATATATTCTTTTAAATTCTGATGTTGCTGAAACAATAGATTCTAAAAGCATATTTTCAACATAATTATTATATTTAAAATTTATACCTGTTTGAGCTTCTATTCTAGGTAATGAACCCATCAATATTTTTACTGTAGTAGGTTCATCTGGCTCTAAAACATCAATTTTTTCAAATCTTCTTAAGAAAGCTCTATCACGAACAACATAAGTTTCATACTCAATAGTAGTAGTTGCTCCTATAGCTTTAATATCACCACGATCTAATCCAGGTTTTAAAATATTTGCTAAATCTAGTGGACCATCACTTCTACCACCTATTAATGTATGAACCTCATCAATAAATAGTATTGTTTTTGTTGTTTTCTTTAACTCATCTACTAAAACAGAGATAACCATTTCTTCTCTACCATTAATTTCCATTGTACCAGTTAACGATGTTGAATTTATTTTAATTATACGATACCCTTTTAATGCATCAGGAACATCATTATTTTGAATTTTATATGCTAGACCTTCAACAATAGCCGTTTTACCAATACCAGGTTTACCAACCAATAATGCTGATTTATCAGGAGTTAAAAGAACTACAATTAGTTTTTTTATTTCATCATCACGCGCAATGGCAGGATTAGTAACATATTTCTTTTTTGTTAAATCCTCTCCATAAAGTCCAATTATAGAATTAGGATCAACTTCATCATTAAAGTTAACATCAATTATTTCTATATTATCATTCATTTTATCACCTATTTAATATAATTTTTTTCTTTAAATTTACTTATTACTTCATCAATTGATACTGCTGAAGTCATTCTGTCATAAAATGAAGTTAATTTACCATCTTCATAAAAGACTGTTGTTGGCGTTCCATCAAAAGTTATTTCTGCTTTTAATTTACTATAATCTTCATCTGATAGTTTTGATAAATCAATGTAGAAAACTTCTACTTGATAATCACTAATAAATTGTTCCATAACAGGTTTATACATCGCACATGCACTACAAGTTGCTGAACCAATTACTAAAGGAAATGTTTTATTTTCTTCTTTTAATTTATTAAATTCACTATAAGATATTTCCATATATCCTATTAATTTTTTATTACATCCACTAAACAAGATAATAGAAGAAATCATTGCCATTAAAACTATTATTATTTTTTTCATATTACCACTTTCTTTCTTTATCATTATAACTTATAAGATACCAAAAAAAAAGAGTTTTTACAAATTTTCTCTTTTTTTGTATATTATAATTTGTTCTGGTAATAAATATATAGTTTCATTTTGTTTAATTATTTCTTCTTCACTCAAGCCTAATTTAGATGCTACATCTCTTAAAGTATCGTTCTCAGTTACATAAATATTAACACCTTCATTAGGAACTAATATCTCTTGACCTGGATAAATATAATCATTTTCGTTTAATCCATTTATCAAAAGTAGATTTTTAACGTTAGTATTATTTTTCATAGCTATCGCATATAAATTATCGCCTTTTTCCACAATATAAGTTTTATATAATCCATTTTCTACTTTAGGAATAACAATGTAACTACCTGGCATTAACATTGTATTTAAAGCCATCCCATTAATTCTTCTTATTTCATCTATTGTAGTATTAAATTTCGTTGCTATACTAGATAATGAATCATTAGGCGCAACCTGATATATTTGATACATATAATCACCTCAATTTATTATATGTGTTTATCATGTTTTTGCGCTTAATTTTAGGATAATAAAAAACTAGGATAAACCTAGTGAATTTCAAATGGCAGAGCAATAATCTTCACAGATGATCTCCCCATATTTTTTATAAGAGATTTTTCAACCTCTTTTTTCTACTCGTTTATATTATACACTATTACAACCTTGTTTGTATATAGATAAACTTTATTTATAAGTATATTAATAAGCAGCTTTCTATATTTAAAATCATTTATATTATCTTTTTTGGAGTTGTTTCAAAAAATATTAACATTGATAATGATAATGTTTTTAAATTAAAAAAAGAGGAAGTACTGCTACTTCCCAAAAATATGAAAGTTCTGTGTTAATTGAAAGCAGTGGATTATTAAGTAGCAAGAAAGAAATCAAAACTTATATTGATAGTCAAAATAGTTATAGTGTATTATTAGGACAAAAGTTAAGATTAAACTTGATAATTATAACTTTGTATCAATAGAAACAAAAGATAGCATCAGCCTAGTATGGACACCATTTTTCTATAAATAAACTAAAAATATACAAACGTACTTCACAGCGAAAAAAGCCCTTATTTATTAAAAATATTAAGATTTTTATATATTATTGTAATAATTTGTTAATCCAATATAAAATGCACAAAGATTTTGATAGATCATATCGACTATTATTTAATTTGTTCTTTTTGATATAGTTTTGTAGTAATATCAGGTAATGGGGTTTTGTATTCCTTTAAATCAGCAATTATATCTTCTAATTCAACAATACTTATGCCATTAAAATTTATTTTATCTTTTTCATCTAAATTAAATAAAATGCTTAATGTTTTATTGATTTCGTTTAATACATAATCTACTAACTTCCTCTGATAAATCATATTTTCTGCTTTCCTATAAATACAGTAGTAATCTGTATAATAATCAAAATAAGTAAAATTATTAATGTAAAATGGATTACACATTTTTCCTATTTTTAATACTGCATTTTTTTGCATTTCTCCTAAAAGCTTCAACTTATTTATATCCCCGCTATTTTTTGAAATCATTTTATTATAATTTAAATACTTTAATTTTTTTAAAATCTTTTTCCTCACTTTATTAGTCATAACTGTTTTTGGCATTGAAAAAGAAATTTTATCATAATTGGCAATATCTTTAATATAAAACTTAATCACACTTTTATTTTTAACTTGTTCAATAACATAATGAAGTTTGTATTTACCGTTTCTTATCAATGAATAACAAACGGTTTCTATTATTTCTGAAAACCTATATAAATTTAAATGTTTGGAAAGTTTAGACTTGTTTCCTTCATTAAACGAAAAATAATTATTATAATCCTTGCATAGTGATATTAGTATGTGGTTTCCAAAATTTTCATACAATTTTTGTAATTCAAAGTTATATTCCATTATTCATCATCTTCTTCCCATTTAAATTTAGAAATATATTTGTTATTCTTAAAATATTTATTAATACAATATACCATATAAACATCATAGAATTCCCATAAAAATCCATAATCTTTTTCAAGTTTGAAATTTTTTATTAACTTATCCTCATTATCTATAACTGTTTGGCCAAAATCTCCAACATACTTATATTTTATAATATCCGTACTTTTAACAAATTTTTCCATAGACATTTTCATATTTGTATTTAATATTGTAATTCCGACAGTACTATCATTTATAATTTCAGCACAAGTTTTGCAATTATTAATAAAATTCACATTATTTTCTTTTTGTTCCTCTTTTATGACATTTTCAGCATAATTTAAAACTAATTGCTCCCATTTATCATCATTGATTAAATGGGAATAGTAAATTGCAAAACCACTTATATTCATAAAATTTATAGTAGCCATAGTATATTTATTTAAAACATATGGAGCATTAGCATCGGGAGAAATAAGTTCTTTAATATAAAATGTACTTATAGAGCAAATACAAGCAAAATTAGAATATAATTTTTCAAATGATGAATAATCATTTTCGTATATTAAATCAAGCATTAAATAAGTTAAATGATAATACAATTCTCCAATAAAATCCAATTGTTCATCATTTATTTTATACTTTTCAAAATATAAGCCAACTACTACTTTTGTATATTGTTCCATACTTGAAATATAAATATTTTTAATCTCTTCCTTTTTTTTAGATATATCAATTGCTTTATATTTATAATTTTTCTTATCATAAGATATTATTATATTATATATTTTTTCCAATTTATTTAATTGAAATAATAATTTATTATTTAATTCTATTATTCTTGAGTTAATAAGTGCTGTTCCTTTCAAATTTTTTGTGCTTAATAACTTTTTGGATAAAATATTTAAATTTTCAAAACTAGATAGCATTATATCAAATACTATATCAAGATAATTAGATAGTTTCATATTTGAATATTCTAAAATAAAGTTTTTTGATGTAACTAATTTTCCCTCAATATATTTTTCATTATCTAATCTTTTAATAAAATCTACAAATTGTTCATTATTGAAAATTATCGTATTACTATTTAAAGATTTTTTATAATTAAATGTGTTCCAATCCATATTATTAACTAAACTGTGTATGTGTTGAGAATAATTCGAAAAATTTAGACATATATCAATATACAAAAGAGAAAATAAATCAAGTAATCCCATTACATAATTATTATCTTGCAAATCTTTAAAATTAATCTTTTCAATCATAAAATTTATAATATCTGCACTATTATCAAACCAAAATTTAATATCCCCACTATATGAAAAATCATTAAAATAATTATGGTATATATTAAAATAGTTATAAATAATTTCATACTTTTTATTAGCGAGTAACTTTTCTATAATACGCTGATTTATTTCTAAAAGTTGACTTTCAAAAAAATATGTATCCCTTACTACTTTAGGATATAAAGAAGTTCCTGTGTTAATTGCAATTGAAATTTCAGTCTCATTTTCTGTAAACCAAGACCTTTCTTTACCAATATTAGGAAACCATGATGAATTATAAGGGATTTTATTCTTTAATCTAGAGTATCTAGAAATTAAATTAAGATTTATTTCTAAAAGTATATTTAATCCTTCAAAATCATTATCTCTTATTAATGCAAATGATAAATCATCTAAAGTTTTCAAATATTCAGTTACAACTTGATTGTGATATTTCTGAAAAGAAGGATTGTCATATTTATATGCGCCAACTACAACTTTATCAAAAACATCTATAATTTTATTCATTGTATTTTTTCCAACAATTGTTGTATTAGAATATATAAAAATTCTATTCGATAATTCAATGAAAATTATAATTATTCTTATAGTTAATATAACAATAATAATAGCCATAATTATGTCAGTGTAAATACCAATTATATTGAGTATTAATACAAGTAAAACAATAATTATATAATTTTGAATAGATTTAATATATTCTCTATTTGTATATTCATTAAGTAATTCTTTTGATATTCTACTAGATAAAAAGGCATATCTAGAGTTAAATATTCCAGATAAATTTGCATAAAAAAGTGCTATTAAAAATCCAGCAATGCTTACACTAGAAATAAGAAAATTTATAAAAACCTCTCTATCATAATGAATAAAGTTTACTATATATTCTTTCCAACCAAACATAATAAATAATTTATCAATTATAAATGCAACCAACATAATAATTGCCAAATAAATAATGGACTTTAAAACTTTTCCTATAATCAACATTATTGTTGATAACTCTAATTTTATAAATTTTTTGCTATCCTCTTTTTTCATTGACAATTTATACACTTTATTTTGCAACCAAATATTACTTTTTTCTTTTTTTGTCCACTTGTTTAAATTATATATATCCTTTATTTTCAAGTATACCACCTCCTGAAGTTATAGTTCTATTATATCATATTTGGGATCGCAACGGCTTTATTTCAAGTGCTATCGGCAATATTACGATATAAAAAGCAAGAAATTTATTGAGTACACCCTATAATCTTTTTAAACTTTACTTAATCATCAAAAAAAGCGCAAATCTAAAGCGCTTTTTCTAAATTATATATTACAGCAAACACTCCTAAAAAGAAATAAAAGTTCGCTTGAGTATCATATGGCAGGGGTAGCAGGAGTTGAACCCACATCAGCGGTTTTGGAGACCGTTATTCTACCATTGAACTATACCCCTATGCCGTAGATTATAACATAATTTTTT
Organism: uncultured Mycoplasmatota bacterium; assembly: GCA_900544605.1. Classification (GTDB taxonomy): domain Bacteria; phylum Bacillota_I; class Bacilli_A; order RF39; family UBA660; genus SIG204. The sequence goes on from UQVP01000005.1 coordinate 14,635, forward strand.
TAAATAATCAACACTAATCTATTATTTTCATATATTAAAATAGGGGTGTTTTTATGGGAATTATTAAATATACAACAAAGGAAAGAGATTTGCTCGCTAGACTGATGCGTGCTGAAGCAGTAGGTGAAGGTAATCTTGGAATGTTGATGGTAGGGAATGTTGGTGTTAACAGAGTTCTTGCTGATTGTTTAACTTTTAAAGATATAACTACCATATCACAAATGATATATCAAAACCCTGGAGGATTTGCTGGTAAAGATAGTCCACTTTTCTTTAGTAATCCAACTACAGTAGAAAAGGGATTAGCAGATCGTGTTATTAAAGGAGAATACTATCATCCTGCTACTAATGCACTATGGTTTTATGCTCCTAAAACAGGAGAATCATGTAAAGCTCTATGGTGGGAACAAGAAAATACTGGCAGATATAAAAATCATTGCTTCTACCAACCATATGCTGGAGAATGTAAACAATTACACTAAAAAAAGACTTGATGTCTTTTTCTTTTTATATTACCAATATTTGACCAATACTTAAATTATTACTAGTTAAATTATTTTTTCTCTTTATTTCATCAACAGTCGTATTGTACCTGCGGGCTATAGAATACAAACTATCTCCACTCTTTACAGTATAAGTTATAGAACCACTTTGATTAGGTATCTTTAATGTCTGACCTACACTTAATAAATTACTGCTTAAATTATTTAAAGATTTAATCTCATTTACAGTTGTATTATATTTTTGTGCTATTGAATAAAGATTATCTCCACTTTTAACAACATAATCAATTCCACCACTAGGTTCTAAAACTTGTGGTATTTTAAGTTTTTGTCCTAAATTAAGAACTGATGTTGTTAAGTTATTTAACTTCATTATATCATCTATAGTAGTGTTATATTTTTGAGCAATTGAATATAACGTGTCCCCACTTTTTACTGTATATACACCTTCTTCAACAATAGTATCCTTTTTAGGTATCAACAATTGTTGATTTAATTTCAAATTAGTTGATGATAAATTATTATAACTAACTAGTTCATCAACAGTAAGGCCATATTTTCTGGCTATACTGTATAACGAATCACCTGATACAATTTTTATGTAACATTTTTAAATGTAAATATAATATCTATCGTTTTATCTTGATAGATATAGATTTTTTCAACTAAATTAATTATTAATTCTCTAGTTGGATTATCTATACTTAAAAATTCATTGATATATTTTTCTAATATTTTATTATCTATTTTATCCCTATTTAGTTGTTCATTTTTAAGATTACCAATACTTGACTTATTATTTTTTATCTCTTTTTTAATACTTTCACTCACCCTTATATATTGTTCTTTATCAATAATACCTTTTAACATATCCATATAAGTTTTATCTAAATTTGTTATTAATTTATTATTAGTAATTTCTAAACTTTCAATTTGTTTTTTTATCTTCAAAGTATTATCTTCAAACTCTAAATTTCCTATAGAATTTTTGATTTTATTTTTATCTAAATATTTTTTACAAACTTCTTTAATATTTTCTAAAATTACACTTTCTAATACTTCATAATTATTCGTATGAGTTGTACAAACATGATATTTTGAATATGTTCTATAATAATCACAAGTTGTATAACTTCTTCCAGTTTTATTTTGATATCTAATAGTTATACGATGTTTACAATCTCCACAATATAAAAGTCCATCTAATAAATAAAATCTTTTTTTCTCTGGTCTTTTAACATTTTTAGGAAGTAACAATTGTACATAATTAAAAGTTTCTCTATCAATTATTGCTTCATGTGTATTCTCAACTACAATATAATCATTTGGATTTTTTTTAACTGTCTTTTTAAGTTTATAATTAATCTTTCTAGTTTTACCTTGCACTGCATCACCTATATAAATTCTATTAGTTAAAATTGTTTTAATAGTTGTATCAACCCATACTCCATATTCTTGTGATATACAATTTGTATTTATACATTTAGTATTCCATACATAGTTATAATAAGATGCTGGAGTTTTAATTTTTCTTTTTGTTAATTCTTGTGCGATAAAATGATATGTATTTCCTTTAAGTGCTAAATCAAAAATCAATTTAACAACACTTGCTTGTTCTTCATTTATAATTAAATGATTTTTATTATTTGAATCTTTTTTATATCCAAAAGGACATCTACCAGATACATATAATCCATCTTTCATTCTTGAATGCAGACTACTTTTAATCTTTTTAGAAATATCTTTAGCATACATATCATTCATAATTGCTTTAAAAGGTGCGATATCATTATTTGTATTATCAATAAAAGTATCTATTCCATCATTAATTGCAATATATCTAATATTATTATTTGGAAAGTATTTTTCAATTAGCTCACCAGTACCAATATAATCTCTACCAAGTCTTGACATATCTTTAGTAATAATCATATTGATTTTTCCTAATTCAATATCTTTAATCATTCTTTTGAATGATGGTCTATCAAAATTAGTACCAGTATAACCATCATCTACATATTCTTCTATTAAATTATAATTGTTTTCTTTAACATATTGATTAAGTAAACTTCTTTGACTAACAATACTATCAGATTCTAAATTACCATCATCTCTTGATAATCTTATATATATTCCTACTTTAAAACTATTATTCCCTACCATTAATTACTACTCCCTTCCATTTGGGAATAATGAATATGATTACATGGTAGTTCTCTTTTTAATATATTGCAAGTCATGTTTATCTTCTTTTGTAGTTCAATTTTTAATACTTCAGTAATTATTTCATTTAAAGATTTTCCAGTATCTTTAAACTTTAAATTAACCTTGTATTTAACCATAGAGCTTAATACCTCCAATTAATTCTATGGTTATAATTTTTGTTTTAGTAATATCATTTAGTATGTTTACAACATAACTAATAATATTACTTACTATCATATTCCTCCATTAATTTATAAATTTTCATAATCATCACCTAACCCTCCCATATTTAATAAAATATTTTATTTTTTTTTCTAGTATTTAACATCTCTACATATCATATTTCTAATAATTCCACCATTATTTTAGTTATAGAGAAATTATAAAATTTTGAAAGTAATTTTATTCGTTCGAATAATTCTTCCGGTAAATTAAAATTAAATCTTCTCATATACATCATCTCCTTTGCACGATGAATAGTAGCTCCATTAATTAAAAGAATCAAGTCATAATTTTCACAAAAAAATGTAATCATCCTAGTTTCTATTATTTTATACCAATTCTACAAAAGCAGAATAAGATGTTTGCACAACAGCACCAATTAATCCCTTATTTCATAAGGAATTGGTATGTGCAAATCCTATTTTGCACTTGCAAAATTCATCCTACTTCGTAGGTTGATATAAAAAGAGTTTATATTGTTATTTCAATAATTTAAGAAACAAAAAAATCATCCTAAATTCTAATTTTTATTAAAATTTATAGGATGATTTTTTACTAATTATTAGTTTTTAATTTTAAAGTTTTTACAAATCTATTTATTAATACTGGTTTTGCAAATTGATCTTCCAATATTAAAACACTATTTTTATATCTGCTGTATGCTTTATCATAGTTTCCTTGTTCAATTTGCTCAACACAATAATCTACTATATTATCGTATATATAATCATAAATAATATCAGATTGTTCTTCTTTATTTATTGTTTCAACTATAATTGGTGCCACTTCATAATAATGTTCTATATCTTCTTTTGACACAAAATTATCTCTAAACCATCTTAATACTGTCAACTCGTAACAATTATCATCAAACTTTTCTTGAAAATATTTCATGCAAGCAGAAGTTAAATAACATTTTGTATCAGTCGTTTCTCTAGGTTCATCACCACTTTTTGTTGTAATTGTTCCACTCCCATCTTCTTTTATAGTTATATGAATAGATTCGTCGTGTGGTCCTTTTGGGTCTTGGTCGTAAATATCAATATGATCCTTCCCTCTTTTATCAGTATCAACTCTAATATATGTTCCACCTTCTGTTTTTTTTGCATCATTACCCATATAAATACCTCCTTATTTTTTATATTATTTTAATAATTTTGTAAGTTCTATAATTCCAAATTGAATGTCTTCTCCTAACTTTACAAAATCATTTTCTTTGTTTTCGATACATCTGTAAGAAAAATCAATTAAATCTGCTTCAGTATATTTAAATTTTAGTCCTTTAATGTCATTTGATTCAATAATCTTTTTATATTGATTTATTAAATCAATTAAATATTCGCAAGCTTCATTTTTTAAGTTTTTATCAGTCGTAGTTTTTTCTATACATGAAAGTGAAGTAATTGTTTTTCTCAATAAATTAATAATTTCTAAATTCATAACTACCCCTTTCTTACATTATATTATAAACTTTTTCTTAAATAAATCAATAATTTTACTCATTATTCCCAATAAAAATCGTATCTCCTGATTTAACCATATAAACTGTATAATTTCCTGTTTCTGGTTTTTCTTCTACTGAAATTTTTAATACTTGACCTACTCTAAGCAAGTTACTAGTTAAATTATTAGCTAATTTTAAATCCTCAACTGATACATTAAATTTCTTAGCAATGCTCCATAAACTATCACCATTTTGTACTGTATAGGTATTTTGACTAGGAGATAACCCTATATATTCAACAACAGCTTCAACGACTGCATCAACATATTTAGGCCAATTGTTTTTCAATTTTTCTGCATCTTTTGCATTATCTAAGAAACCATACTCAATCGTTAACGATTGTACATCTCCAGTATTTCTCTGCATAAAATAATAATCTTTTGATGTATTGCTAGGTAGTCTTCTTTGATATGCTTTTCTTATTATTTGTCCCTGATCTTCTAATTTGTCTAATATTAGATTAGGTAGAGTTGCTGTATTTCTTAAGGCGTAGATTACTTCAGCACCTTCGCCACCTCCCGCATTTATGTGATTAGATATAAGTATAACATCTTTACTATTTCCATAAGCATCTAATACCCTATTAACTCTCTCTGTAGGACTTATTGTTTCATCAATACTTCTAATTATCTTAACAGGAACGCCTAAGCTCTTAAACCTGTCATACATATAATTTGAAATTTCTAAATTCAAATCTTTCTCAATTATGTTGTTCCCACTAGAACCAGGATCATCGCCACCATGGCCCGCATCTATAACTATTTTATAATCCATAATAATCACCTAAAGTATTGTATGATAAATAACTAATTAAGTGATTATTCATGAATCTTTTTCATAAGTAAATTAACATCTGTTATAGTAACATTAGAATCATTCTCATCACCAAATACTCCAGCCATAACTTGTAAGTTAGTGATATTTTCAAATCTAAAAACTATTGATTGAGAAAAATGCATCTGCTTTCCATTTGAAGCAAGTAATTCAAAAGTTAAATCTTTAATAGCAGATCCTTCATTAGTCTGAAGATAAAATGTACCACCATGTATAGCATCTACACCTTTTATTAAACCAGAAAATGTAATTTCATATATTCCAGGTTGAACCTCAATATCATTATCTTCTAGCAAATTAAAATAACTAGATGGATTAGGTATAATCCATGGATCTTGAAGTGTCATTTTACCTGTTTTTGTTGTTTCTACAAAACCTGTAGACATTAAACCTTCATTTGTAGATGGTGTTGTTGGACCTTCTGGGCCTATATCACCTTTATCTCCCTTTTCTCCTTTTTCACCAGGTATTCCTTGAGGACCTATATCGCCTTTAGGACCTGTTGGTCCAACTGCCGTAAGACAAATACCTAAATTTAATAATTTATTTCTTAATTTTAATCTCTTTTCTAGTTCTTGATATTTTTGACAATCCATAAAATACCTCCTCACCATAATATATGGTGAAAAATGCTTGTTGACTAAACATATCACTAACAAAAAAAGAATAAAGTAATCAAACTTTATTCTCCTACTGCTTTATTTAGTTTAACACTAATTTCTTCTATTTTTTTATTTCTGTAAACAGTCATTTTTACAGTATCACCAACAGTATATTTATATAATATATATTTTAAATGAGCACCATCAGATATTTCATTATTTTCAATTTTTAAAATAACATCACCCTTTTGTAATCCAGCAGCAGATGCAGGCGTATCATTTTGAACATTAACTACTACAACACCTTTATCTATATCTTCATCAAGTAAAATGTTGTTACGATATAAAGCATAGGTATTATCAGCATCTAATGTTTCAACACCTAATATAGGTCTTACTATAGCTTCGCCTTTTTCTAATCTATCAACAGAAGTCATAACAAGCTCAATAGGTATAGCAAATCCCATACCTTCTATTGTATCTTTTACTAATTTTAAAGAGTTAACCCCAATTACTTCGCCATTAATATTACATATTGGTCCACCACTATTACCAGGGTTTATAGCTGCATCTGTTTGTAATACTTGCATTACATAAGCACTACCATTATCTAAGCTAACATCTACAGTTCTATCTTTTCCTGATAAAATTCCTTTTGTAACAGTTCCCATATACTCCGTACCTACAGGTGTTCCTACAGTAAATACAGTATCTCCAATACTTGCATTTTCACTACTGCCAATTTCTGCGACTGCTAAAACAGAACTAGCATCAATAGCAAGTACCGCAACATCTTCATATTCATCACTACCAAGTACTTTTGCTTCAACTGTCTCATTATTCATATTAACAACTTTTACTGTTGTCGCCCCACTAATAACATGATTATTAGTTATAATATAACCAGTTTTATCATCCTTTTTATAAACAAATCCCGTACCTGTTCCAGACAGTTTACTGCCTTTATAAGACTCAATAACAACTACAGCATTGTATACTTTAGATACACCCGACTTAATTGTATCACTCTCTGTAACATTTACTTCTGATATTGTTTTTTCAATAGTTTGACTATTCATAGGAAAGTAATGAAGTGTTACCAAAGTTCCTATTACACCTACAAAGAAAGCAACTATTACATATATTAATGATTTTAAATTCTCTTTTGAATATTTCATATAGTTCCTCCTATTCTATATTTGTTATTTCCCTCCAATTGTTAGGAAAACCTATTTTATTTAAAATTACATCAAGTGGCACCGAATCAATCTTTCCATCTAAAAGGTCGATTTCATAACCTAATTCATTTATCAATTCTTTAAATTTATCATCATCAAGCATATACTTAAAAATTATTATTAACGCAAATAAATCATTTTTACCATATTTATATTGGTCAACATCTTTTTCAATATTTAATCTACTATGAATTATATCATCTGGAATAACTCTTTGAGTTCTATGATCATATAAAATATCCTCATGAGCACATAAATTTCTAAAATTTGCTAGAATATTTAAATAAATAGATAAAGTTTCTGCTTCCATTCCATACTCATCCGCAATTTTAAATTGATCATCTGGTTTTAATATGTTAAATAATTCCGAAATAATACCAAAAGACAACACTTTTACTAATACCCAAAGCGGAATATAACCATAATTACTTATATAGTGAAGAGTTGCTGTATGTTGTTTTGTATTAACTCTAATCTGTCTTTTCATTTTATTTAAAACATCTTTTACTTGTCTAATCTTCATACTATCTTGAGTAAAATTTTTAGGATTCAAATAATCTTTTTCCTTAATACCATATTTTCTAGATAATTGATAACTAATAATAGATTTAATATTATTCTCAATAATCAATATATACTTAAACATAATATTTCTTATATTTCTATCGAATGTAAAAGCCGCATATAATTCTTCAAAAGTTGCTCCTTTAACAAATCTTCTATCTTTGTATCCTTCCATAAATAACCAACGATACCCATTTATAAAAAAGTAATTCTCTTTAAATAGTATTTCTTTAGTTTTTTCTTCATCGTTAATAATAAGTCCTTTATTACGCATGATTTCTATTTGTTCGTCTAAAGTCTTGAATATTTTACGCTCCATACCATCACCATTATAATTATAACACATTGCATATGAAAAAAATATGATTTTTTTGTGGTGGTTTTGTGTAAAATCATATTTCTTTAAAATATTTAATTATTCCTCTAGTAATTGAATTTACTACTTTTAGTTGATAATCATTTTTTAATAACAAATATCTATCATTTGGATTCGTAATAAATCCTGCTTCTATTAACACACCCGGACGTGTTACCCTTTTATGTAAATACATTTCATTTGTTAGTTTATATTTTCTTGTTGTTTTTAAATCTTCTTTTAAAACTCTTTGCATGATTTCAGCTAGTTTAACATTTTTCTCATTAACATCATCGTAAAAAACTTGCGCACCTCTCCAAGTCGTTGTTGAATCAGCATTTAAATGTATAGATAAGTATAAATCACACATCGATCTATTTATAATATTAGCCCTTCTTGATAAGTCGCTACGTTTCCTATTAACTGCATTATTAGCAGACAAATCATAATTACCATCACGGGTTAAATAAACTATCGCACCTTTACTTTCCAATACGGACATAAGCTTCTTACTTAATTCAAGATTTATATCTGCCTCGTATATATCTTTATATAAGGCACCAGGATCAACTCCACCATGACCTGGATCTAAATAAATAACTTTACCTAAAAGTTCTAAATCATTACCCTTAGCAAAAGTAAAAGAAAAAGTACATAAAAATAATATAAGGACAAATAACATTGATAACTTGTATTTAACCACTGTACTCACCCTTATAAATTTATGCACTTAAAATCTATTTATACTTTAAACATATTCCAAGGATATTCATCTGGAGTATTTATTTTAAAACTTAAAAGTTCTTTAGTAACAGGATGATAAAAGCTCAAACCCGTTGCATATAAAGCAATTTGTTCTCCAACCTTAGCATTTTTATTATATCTTTGATCACCCCAAAGAGGTAAATGACGACTAGAAAATTGTACTCTTATTTGATGACTTCTGCCAGTTTTTAAATTAATTTTAACTAAAGAAAGATTATCACAATATTTAATCAATTGATAATCAAGTTCTGCAAATTTACCATTCTTATTAACTTTAACCATATTAGTTTTTTCATCTTTAAGTAAATAATCTTGCAAATTATCCTTTTCTTTAGCTTTTCCACACAAAACAGCTTGATATTCTTTTTTCATTTGATGGGTCCTAACTTGTTCACTTAATCTACTAGCAGCTTTACTTGTTTTAGCAAATACCATCACACCGCCAACTGGCCTATCCAAACGATGAACAAGTCCTAGATATACATTCCCTGGCTTGTTATATTTTTCTTTTAAATATTTCTTTAAAATAGTCAATAAATCTAAATCATTAGTATTATCTGCCTGAACTAAAACATTTGGTTTCTTTTCAACTACCAATAAATGATTATCTTCATAGATTATATTAATCATTACATTCCCATCTTCCATAAATGCCACACGGTAAAACTAAATCATTTTCGGTAATAGGAAGTCCTATCTCTCCCGCTTCTACTTTTCCACCATATTTCTTTTCCATAGTTGTCTTTAAAATATTAAATAAAACTGTACTAGAAATCCCTGTAGTGTAAGCATTAATTAAAAAGAATAAAGGATTATCACTTAGTATTTCCATACAAGCACTAATTAAAACATCTAAATTTTGTTCAAACTTCCATACTTCCCCATTTGGACCTCTACCATAACTAGGAGGATCCATAATAATTACATCATATTTATTACCACGGCGAGCTTCTCTTTGAACAAATTTTAAACAATCATCTACAATAAATCTAATTTTATGGTCTCCAAGACCACATAGTTTCATGTTCTCCTTAGCCCACTCTGTCATTCCTTTAGAAGCATCAACTTGTACAACTTCTACAGCTCCAGCTTTTGATGCCGCCATTGTAGCAGCACCAGTATATGCGAATAAATTTAACACTTTTATTGGTCTATTAGCACTTTTTATTTTATTCATAGAAAAATCCCAATTAGCTGCTTGTTCTGGAAATAATCCGGTATGTTTAAAATTTGTTGGACTTACTTTAAAAGTTAAATCTTTATATTTTACTGTCCAAAACTCTGGTAGTTTACTCTTAAAATCCCAATAACCTCCGCCTTTGTTAGAACGATGATAAAATCCATCTACTTTATTCCATAAATCTGTCTTTTCTATTGGCCACATTGCCTGAGGTTCAGGACGTCTAAATATAACATTTCCCCAACGTTCTAATTTTTCTCCATTCCCAGCAGAAATACATTCATAATCTTTCCATTCATCACTAATATACTTCATATCATATCCTCATTTCATCGTTATTAAAATCTTTATCAATTAATATTTCATGAATTAACTCTTCTTTATTATCAAGTTTAATTTCTTCTATACGCTCAACCCTACATTTTTCTGCTTGTATAATTGCTTTAACTTTACTTACAGCATTTTCTATCTTATCATTAACAACAACATAATTATATTTATTATAACTATTTATTTCATTATAAGCTTCAGTAAAACGCGCTATTACTTTTTCTTTAGACTCTGTTTTTCTTGCTATCAATCTTTTCTTTAATGTTTCCATATCTGGTGGCATTATAAAGATGAAAAGTGCAGATGGAACTAATTTTTTAATATTTATAGCACCATTTATATCAAGCACTAAAATAACATCTATTCCTCTGTTTAAATAATCTTCCAACTTATCTTTAGGAGTTCCATAATAATTACCATTATAGTTAGTATATTCTAACAGTTTCCCATCTTTTATTTTCTGCTCAAACTCTTCTTTTGTAACAAAAAAATAATTTTTTCCTTCTTTTTCATTTCCTCTAGGATTCCTAGATGTCATAGAAACAGATAACCAAATATTATCAGAATCTTCAATAACTTTATTACAAATAGTATCTTTCCCAGCTCCACTTGGACCTGACACAACAATTAGTAATCCATTACCATCAACTTTTAACATAGCATCATTTCCTTTTTAATAGTATAACATATTAGAGATTTTTTTCACATAAAAAATAAAGTATTTCTTTACTTTATTTTTCTTTTGTCAATTTTTTAATCTTATCATTTCTTTTTGTAATATTCTCTTGCGCCAACGCATCATAATTTTCTAAAACTCGTAATTCTTTTGACGTTTCTTCTAAGAATTGTTTTAATTGTTCAAATTCATTTTGAGATAAATTAAAACAATTTTGATAATTATTTTGTAGCATTAACAAATGTGTCTTTTGCTTTTTCTTTTTACTTAATGATTGTTCTAGTTCTACCAAATCATATTTTTGTCTTACATTATAAAAACGCTTAGTCAACAATCTTGACCATCCATTCATCAAAATAAAACTACATATTCCTGATGAAATAGATAACAATACATTAAGTGCAACAGGTAATTTTAATCCTGTAAAAATAACAATTGCTGCTAACACAGAAATCATTATAGAATAAATGTTAGAAACATCTTTAATAATTTTAATCTTTTTAGGAGCTTCGTTATAATCTTTTAAAATAACATCCAAATTATCTATTTCAAATTGAACTAATTCAAGATCTTCTTTTATTAATTCTGTTTCTCTTTTTAAAGATTTTACCTTTTTTGACAACCTTCTAAATATTCCTTTAAAAAACTAATAGTTTTCTTCTTATCGTCTATCATTTTATCATAATAATCCATAATAACATACCACCCTTGTTAAATATAATAACATAAATTTGTAATAATCGCTACAATTATTCATCATCGTCAAGTCCATTTTCCTTCTTTAACTCTGTTCTATTAATTCCAAGTGATAAAACAGCTGAGTCAGAAGTAAGTTTAGAAAGTAATTTATCAACTAAATAATTAAAATTATTATCAGAAATAAGAGAAACTGAAATACTAATATTTTCCCCTTCTTCTTTACTATTTATATTAGTTAAGTTTATTTCTTCATGACTAACTAGTTTAATAATTAAGTTTCTTATATTTTGTTCATTTCCCTTTTTACATAAAATGTTAAAATCATAAATTTGTTTTTTTGAATTATTCTTTGATATTTTCATTGTTAAAAAACGTAAAACAACATTAGCAAATAATATCAACATTGTTCCTATACCAGCTTCTAATAAATGTCCACTCGCACATAAAACTCCAATAGCTGCAGCACACCATAATGTGGCAGCAGTATTAAGTCCTCTAATATTAGCACCATCTTTAATTATTACTCCAGCACCTAAAAAACCTATACCAGATACGACTTGCGCTGCTATTCTTCCCACATCTCCACTTGAAGTTAAAAATGAAAATGAAACAAATAAAAATGCGCCTATTGATACTAAAACATTAGTTCTAAGACCAATAGCTCTACCACGCAATTGACGTTCCAAACCTATAATTAAACTATAAACAAAACTCATTGTAATTCTTATTAAAAATACATCATAAGTCATAGTCTCAACCTCCTTATTGGCATAAAAAAAAGTTAATCTTATAATTAACTTCTTAAACGTGTACAACAAATTATACTACATAAAATAGATTTTATCAATAATTTTTAATAAAAAACCTTGAAATATAAATTCCAAGGTTTGTATTTGTAAAAATTAACGTTTTGAGAATTGTGGTGCACGACGTGCTGCTTTTAATCCTGGTTTCTTTCTTTCTTTAGCTCTTGAATCACGAGTAACTAATCCAGCAGCTTTTAAAATTTTTCTAAAGCTTGTATCACTTGTTGGATCAGTATCTTTATCATATTCTAATAAAGCTCTTGCAATACCTAAACGGATTGCTCCAGTTTGTCCAGAGAAACCTCCACCATTAACTTTAACATCAATATCAAAAGTATTTTCAGTATTTGTAGCAACTAAAGGTTGTTTTAAATCCATAACATTAGTTTCATAAGGCATAAATTCTCTAACATCTACACCATTAATAGTAATTTTACCTTTACCTGGAACCATAGTAACTTGCGCTACTGATGATTTTCTTCTACCAGTTCCAATAAATTTTCTTTCTGCCATTTAAAACCCTCCTATCTAGTCCATTCCACTGGTTTTTGAGCCATATGTGGATGTTCACTTTCTGCATATACAAATAATTTTTTATACATTTGACGTCCTAATCTTCCTTTTGGAAGCATTCCTTTAACTGCTCTTTCGATCATTTCAACAGGATATTTTTCCTTCATTTCACGAGCAGTTCTTTCTCTTAATCCACCTGTGTATCCACTGTGGTTGTAATAAATTTTATCATCTAATTTATTACCTGTTAAATTAACTTTTGAAGCATTAACAATAATTACAAAGTCTCCACAATCAATATGTGGTGTAAAAGTTGGTTTATGCTTTCCTCTTAATAATGTAGCAGCTTCTGTAGCAATACGTCCTAAATTTTTTCCTTCAGCATCGATTACATACCAATTACGTACTACATCTTCTTTTTTTTGCATATATGAATTTTTCATATTCTTTTCCTTCCTCCATTACATATAAGTGAATTGTCCCAAGATTCACTTTATGTGGGATATATAAAATGTACCAGTTAAAATTATATTAAAAAACTTTAAAAAAGTCAACATTTATTTAGCTTTTATAACAATTATTTTACATTTCCCATCTATACTTAGTATATTTTACGATTTTATTACTTTTATTTATACCATACATTATATAAATAAAGACCTTCAGGATGTGCGGTAATACCAGCTTTACATCTGTTTTTAGCCTCTAATATATCTTTTACGCATGAATAATCTTTTTTACCAGCTCCGATTTCTATTAAAAGCCCAACCATATTTCTAACCATATATCTTAAGAAACCACTTCCTACAAATGATATTATCACTATATCATTTTCACATTTGATATCAGTTTGATATATCGTTCTAACGTAATCCTCTTTTAAATCATTAGCTTTAGTAAAAGATTTAAAATCATGTGTTCCTTCTAAATATTTAATAGCTCGTTTCATATCATCTAAATTTAATTTCTTATTATATTGAAACACATAATCCTTCTCTAAAGGATTATACTCACCAACATTTATTTTATAAACATATTCTTTTTTCAAAACATTAAAACGTGCATGAAAATTATCATCTACTTCTTCTACCGATTTAATATATATGCTTTTATCAATCAAACTATTTAAAGCCTGTTTTAATTTATCAGGTGTTATTTTAATATCTAAATCAAAATGAGCTTTCTGATTTAAAGCATGAACCCCTGCATCTGTTCTGCCACTCGCACTTACATTAACCTGTTTATTATTAATCATAGTTAAAGCTCGCTCCAACTCTTCTTGTACAGTTTTTACCTTAGGTTGTTTTTGATAACCATAAAACTTTGAACCATCATAAGCTAATGCCATTAAATATCTCATACAAACACCTCTATTCCAATTATTATTACTAATAATAATATATGTCCTCCAATAACTAAATAATCATTTCTTTTCATCTTATTATTTGAATAATATGTTCTACTATTAAAATTAAAATTTCTAACCTCTAAAGCATCTGATAAGACATCTGCTCTTTTTATTGACAATATAAACATTGGTATAATCATTGTTTTTAATGATTCTATTTTACCCTTTATATTTGAATTATAGTAATCCATTCCTCTACTAGCTTGTGATCTCATTATTTTTATTGTTTGTTCATAAATAATAGGAATAAAACGAAGCGCAAAAGAAATAGAATAAGATACTTTAGAAACAGGAACATTTAAAGTTTTTAACGGTGATAACACATATTCTAAACCATAAGTTATATCTGTTGGTTTAGTAGTTAATGTAAATATCGATGAATAATTAATTAATAAAATAATTTCTATAATCATTACTAAAGAATTATATAGACTAACTTTAAAAATTAAATTTATGAATAAAAGTGAAATTAAAAAATAACTAATATTTTTAATATTAACCAAATATTCATACACGGTTACTTTTAAGGTATAAAATAGGTATAAACTAAAACCTAATAGAAAGAAGCTTAATAATAATTTATTGTTAATAAAAATTATTAAAACAAATAGTAATAGAGATATAACCTTTGTAACAGGATTTAAGTTATGAATAAAAGTTTTATTTTCTTTATATCTTCCTAAAACTAAATTATTTAACATATCTATATATATCCTTTATTAAATCATTTATTTCATCTCTATAACCAATTTTTATATTTTTTTTCTTTTTTACTAAGTTAGAAAACTCAATAATATCTGGAACTTTAATATTGTTTTTTTTCATAATCTTTTCATTACTAAAAACATCATATTTATTCCCTTTTAATACAACTCTACCATCTTCTAAAACAATAACTTCATCACTTATTTTAAGTAAAAAGTCAGTATCGTGACTTACAACAATAATTGTTTTACCATATCTATTTTTTAGCATTCTAATAATCTTTAGAAGGTTTTTTCTACTTACATAGTCTAATCCTATTGTTGGCTCATCTAAAACGATTACCTTAGGATTAAATACCAAAATAGAAGCTATTGCCACTAATCTTTTTTCACCATGACTTAAACTAAGTGGATCTCTTTTTAAGAAGGATTCATCAAGACCTACCATGATTAAAGCATCTTTAATTCTTTTTTCAATACCACTTTTCTTATAATTGAAGCAATTCAATGCAAACTCTATTTCACGTTCCACAGTGTTTGCAAAAAATTGTTCTTCTGGAAATTGAAAAACTAATCCGATTTTATTTCTTAAACTATTTATATCTTTTATTTTATTATTTTGTTCCAAACGATAAGAAGAAATATCTATATGACCACTAGTAGGTAATAATACTCCATTGATTAGTTGAATTAATGTCGTTTTTCCACTACCACATTTTCCAACAATAGCGTATACTTTACCACTTTCAAAATCTAAATTAATATCATCTAAAACACTATGTTCATTACTAGTTTTTTTATTATAAATATAACCAACATTACAATATTTTACTTCCATAAATGATTCACCATCTCATTCATATTTAACATAGTATCACTAACAAGACCATAATATCCAAGTTTATTAGATAAATCAACCATAAAAGGTAAATCTAATCCTAGTTTTTTTAATAATCTTTCTTCTTTATACACATTTAATTTAGAATCATTTAAAATTATTTTTCCTTTGCTTAAAACAATAATATCACTGCCATAAACAGTTTCTTCTATATCATGAGTGACATTAATAATTGTCATCTTTTTTTCATTGTTTAATCTTTTTAAAATATTTAAAATTTGTTTTTTAGTTACACCATCTATCATTGAAAGAGCTTCATCAAGAATTAATATTTTAGGTTCTTTAATTAACGCAGATGCCAGTGCTACTAATTGTTTTTCTCCACCACTTAAAGTATTTAAACTACGATTTAACAAATTTTCAACAGGAACATAAGTTAAAACTTTATTTAGTTTAGTTTTAATAGTGCTTTCTGCATAATGCATATTATCTAAACTAAATAGTATTTCATCTTTTACGGTATCACAAACAAAAGTATTATCAGGATTTTCAAAAACAACACCAACATTATCTCTAATATCTTTTAAATTATCATCACAAAGATTCATGTGATATATATTGATATAGCTATCTGTTTTTATTAAACCTAAAAGAATTTTTACTAGTGTACTTTTACCACTTCCAGAAGAACCAATAATATGAACAAAACTACCTTTTTTAATATCTAAATTGAAATTATCAAATATTTTTTTCTCATTATAACCAAAATTTAAATTTTTAATCATAATAATATTATTATCCATATTATCACCTCACTGTGTACCATATATTATAATATATTTATTATTTATTTACAAATAAAAACCCAAATAATTGGGTTATTTTTTTAAAGAAATTTTTCCATCATATATATATGTGGTATTACCATAAGATATTTCACCATTTACTACATTACCACTTTGTATATTAAGCTCTCCACTATTAGGATGACTAATGCTTATATCAATTCTATAATTTTTATTACCAATACTTATACTGCCATCTTCTTCAATCTTGTATATTCCATCAGAAGCATTATTATCATTAAGTAATTGTGTGGCCATAACCAAATTTACAGACCTAATATAGTTTTCAGCACTTGATTCATTGACAGCAACTTTTGGAGTATTTATTTTTTCTATAAGTAATGGCATTACTGAATAATTTAAAAGAAGCAAAATACCTATAATTATGAACAAAACAATAAAAGTAGGACTAGTACGACCGTTTTTTGCACATAATCTTTTTAATTCTTCCAAAGTATAATTAGTATGTTTATCAACAATTTTGTTAATTTTTTTATCGACAATTTTTAAATATAATGAATTAAACATAAAAAACATAATAATATTTAAAAATAAATTTATAAATAGCACAACATAAACACTAAAATTTAATAATAAAAGAACAATTATAAAAAGCCATACTATTCCAATTAAATAAAGTTTTCTATATAAAGCATATATAGGTCCAAATAAAAGTGACGAAAAAGATAATTTACTATCTTCAATTCCAACATAATTATTACCGATATAAATTTTTTCTAACGTGTCATAATCTTTTTGCGATAATCCTTGCGCTACTTCATTTACTGTAGACTCAAAAGATCCTTGATTACCACAATTTTTACATCTACCATTATTATCTAGTTCACTACCACATATAGAACAATAATTCATATTACCACTTACTCACTTTTCCCATTTTGAATTTTATAAGATATCTTTAACTTCAACGACATCGGAATTAGTTTAGAGAAAAACACGCCTAATTTCATTTTAACACCAGGTATAATAATTCTTTTCCTTTTAAACATTTTATCTATCGCATATTGTGATACTTGATAACTATCCATACCCTTAATACTAAATGAACACTTAGCCACTCTATTGAATTCAGTATCAACAGGACCAGGGCATAAACATCCAATATAAACATTTGAGTCACTTCTTCTTAATTCTTCACTAATAGCGCTCGTTAAATTTAAAACATATGCTTTAGTTGCATAATAACTAGCCATTAATGGTCCGGGTAAGAAAGCTGCACTACTAGCAACATTTAATATATAACCTTTATCTTTTTTCTTAAAATCATTTAAAAATAATTTAGTTAAAGTATGAACTGTTTTAATATTGATATCTATCATATCTAGTTCTTTATCAATACTAGTATTAACAAATTCTCCATATACTCCAAAACCAGCATTATTAATAAGTATATCAATATCTTCTTTTTTATACTTGTTATATAGTTTCATACAATTAAAAGTGCTAGAAATATCCATTATTTCTATCTCAACATTAGTTTTTATTTCTTTTTGTAATTTTTCTAATTTTGTTTTTCTTCTGGCAACTAATATTAAATCATATCCCATATTGCCTAAAATACGTGCCATATCTGCACCTAAGCCTGAACTTGCACCTGTTATTAAAGCTTTCATAGTATCACCTCTAAGTTGATTATACAATAAAAAAAATTCAAAGACAATAATCTTTAAATTTTTATTTTATAAATCTATTTTTACATCACTTTTCTTTACATCTTCAGCTTCAAAAAAAGCTTTTTTAGTTAAAGATTTAGAATTTGCAACTATACTTGTTGGGAATGTAACTATCATTTGATTAAACATTGATACATTTGAATTATACATTCTACGAGCTGCTTGTAAATGCTCTTCAACATCAACAATAGATTGTTGTAATGTTTTATAATTTTCACTAGATTTTAATTCAGGATATGCTTCTGCTAAAACATTTATTCTTTCTAAATTTTTAGTCATTTTACTATTTTCTTCGTTCTTTTCTTCTAAAGACATTCCTTTACGAAGATTAATAACCTCAAATAAAGTTTCTTTTTCATGTTTAGCATATGCTTTTACAGTATCCATCATTTTAGTTAAAACATCATATCTTTTAGTTAAAGCTACATCTATTCCAGAATCAGCTTCTTCAATTTTAACAATACATCTATTTAATTTATTAGATGTTGCAACATACCAAATAGCTACTATTACAACTAATAATAAAATTATTCCTACTAATGCCATATACTACACCTCCCTTCTAAATAAATCATTATCTAAGTCAAGTGTATCCACAAACTCAGTAATAATTTTCATCTCATTTATTGTTTTATTTTGTTCTTCTTCTAAATTTATTTTTTTAAAAATGTTAGCCTCGAATAAATCTTTATTATTATAAAGCCCTACATGAAGACGATTATCAATAAAACATAGTAGCAAACGTCCTTTAGTTTTATCTTTCAATTCTTTTATTTTTTCCATACAATTAGGAGTCAAAACATAAAATGCATCTAATTCATTTTGTGCATAAACTTTAAATTCTTTATTAAATTCCATATCTTCCATACTTACTTTATTATATTTTGTTTTTGAAAATAAACTGCCTCTTCTAGCATTATGGAAGTTTTTAGCGCACACTTGAATATTAGCTTTAAATTGCTTATTAAAATCAAATATAAACCATTGACCTCTAAATATTGTTACATATGTTGTATGTCCTTCGTCATCAGTATGTTCTTCTTCAATATGAACATCCGCAGATTCAAAATTAATATTTTTATATTTAGCTTTTATATAATCATTAGAATGATATCTATCACCCATATTCATCATTTGGGTTGAAGCAATAGTTTCATACGCTATACCATTTTCTGGTTTATAATCAATATCAGTAAACATTTTTTGAAAAGAACTTAAAACCACTATTCTTTTGTATATCTTATTAAACTCTGTACGATCTTTACTTGTTAATATTGCCGTTAAAATTGTTCCAATTATAAATGCTACCATAATAATGCCAAGCTGACCTTCTGTAATATAAATTAATAATATTCCAGCTAAAACAGCTATTATAATACCTATTACAGTCTTTTTAATAATCTTCTTTCTTAGTTCTTCTAATCTATCAAGGTCACTCACTTTATCACACCCTAATAAAATTTTATACAATTATATAAATATTGTCAACAAAAAAAGATGCTTATTTTGCATCTCCTTCTACTAATTCTAAAATTACCATTAACGCATCGTCTCCTCTACGTTCTGTTAATTTTAATATTCTTGTATAACCTCCGTTACGAGCAGCATAGCGTTTTGCTAAATCATCAAATACTTTTTTAACAGCATCATTATCATTGTGTAAGAACGCTAAGGCTTTTCTTCTTGATACTAATGATCCATCTTTTCCATATGTAATCATTTTATCAACAAATTTACGAACTTCTTTAGCACGAGTTTCAGTAGTTTCAATACGTTCGTTCATAATTAGGTCACGAGTTAAATTTGCAAGCATACTTCTTCTATGTTTGTTAGTACGCCCTAATTTTCTATAAGCCATTTCATTTCCTCCTAACTATTAGTCTTCATCACGGAATCTAAGTCCCATATCTTTAATTTTATCAATAACTTCTTTAAGAGATTTTTTACCTAAGTTACGAATCTTCATCATTTCAAGTTCTGATTTTTCTGTTAAATCACCTAAAGTATTAATTCCTGCCCTTTTTAAACAGTTATAAGCTCTTACTGAGAAATCTAAATCATCAATTGATGTTTCTAATTTCTTTAATTTGCTATCTTCTTGTTTAGCATTCATAATACCTGTTACATCAGCGATTTCACTTAAATTTGTAATGATATTTAAATGTTCAATTAATATTTTAGCACTTAAAGCCATAGCTTCTTCTGGTCTAATAGCACCATTAGTTTGAACATTCATAATTAATTTATCATAATTTGCATCTTGACCAACACGAGCATTATCAACTTCATAGTTAATTCTTTCGATTGGTGAATAAAGTGCATCTATTGGAATATAACCAATCTTATTATTTTCAGTATATTTTTTATTTTCTGTAGATGGAACATATCCACGACCATTGTCAACAATCATTTCCATATCAAGTTTTCCACCTTTTGCTAAAGTAGCAATTACTTGATCTTTGTTAACGATTTCTACATCACTATCTGTTTCAATATCAGCTGCTGTAACAACTCTTTCTTCAGATACAGAAAGACGAATTACTTTTTGCTCTTCAGTGTGGTTCTTAACAACAACATTTTTTAAATTTAAGATAATAGATGTTACATCTTCTACTACACCATCTAATGTTTGGAATTCATGCATTGCTCCTTCAATCTTAACAGCGACAATTGCACTACCAGGCATACTAGATAACATTACTCTTCTAAGCGCATTACCAATAGTAGTACCAAATCCTCTTTCTAATGGTTCTAATTCAAATTTACCGAAATTATTATTTTCAACATAATCTGTTATTTTATATATTGGTTTTTCAAAATTTAACATTTAAAGCACTCCTTTCTTTTATCCACGTGGACGTTTTGGTGGACGACATCCATTATGTGGTATAGGTGTTACATCAGAAATTGAAGTAACTTCAAGGCCAGCTGTTTGTAATGAACGAATTGCAGTTTCACGACCTGATCCTAATCCTTTTACAAATACTTGTACTTTTCTCATTCCCATATCAAATGCAGCTTTTCCTGCAGCTTCAGCTGACATACCAGCAGCAAATGGAGTGGATTTTTTACTTCCTTTAAATCCTAATGTTCCAGCAGATGCCCAACTAATAGCATTACCGTCTACATCAGAAATAGTAACTATTGTATTATTAAAAGTTGAATGAATGAATGCTTTACCTTCTGGCACATTCTTTTTAACTTTACGTTTTCTTGGTTTATAAGCCATTTAAATAACCTCCTTTTTAGTTTGCATTATTTTTTCTTATTTGCAACTACTTTACCTTTACCTTTACGAGTACGAGCATTTCTATTAGTTCTTTGTCCTCTTACAGGTAAACCTTTTTTATGACGAGTTCCTTGATATGAATTAATTTCCATTTTTGTTTTAATATTCATATTAACTTCACGACGTAAATCACCTTCAGTTAAATATTTATTTAACTCATCACGAATACGTCCTAATTCATCGTTATCTAACTCACCAGCTCTTTTATTAATATCGATTTTAGCATCAGCTAATACTTTGTTTGATAGGCTTCTACCAACACCATAAATATAAGTTAATGCGATTTCAATTCTCTTATTATTAGGTACATCTACACCTTTAATACGTGCCATCTAAACACCTCCTATTAACCTTGTCTTTGTTTGTGTTTTGGGTTTTCGCATATTACATATACTTTTCCCTTACGTCTAATGATTTTGCATTTATCACAAATTTTCTTTACTGATGGTCTAATTTTCATAATTAATTCCTCCCTACTATTTTCTATAGGTTATACGCCCACGTGTTAAATCGTATGGTGATAATTCAACAGTCACTGTATCACCTGGTAAAATGCGGATATAGTTCATACGGATTTTACCAGAAACGTGAGCAATTACAGTGTGCTTATTTTCAAGCTCTACTTTGAATATTCCTCCTGGCAATACTTCTAAAACTTTACCAGTCACTTCAATTGTATCATCTTTTGCCATTAAAATCACCTCTTCGTTAATATTTCATACCCATCTTCTGTTACCACTACAGTATGTTCGAAATGGGCAGAAGGCTTATCATCAGCAGTAATTACTGTCCAATCATCATCTAAAAGATAAATATCAGCTGTTCCCGCGTTAAGCATAGGTTCTACAGCAATTACCATTCCTTTTTTTAATATTGGTCCTGTTCCTTTCTTTCCATAATTTGGAACATCTGGATCTTCATGAAGTTCATTACCAATCCCATGACCTACTAATTCTTTAACTACACCTAAGTGATGCGCTAAAGCATAAGTTTCTATCGCATTACCAATATCTCCTATATGTGCGCCTTCTTTAACTTGTTTTAATCCTTCATACAAAGCCGCCTCTGTATGTTTCATTAAATGTTTTTTCTCATCTGATATATGTCCTATCGCATAAGTCCAAGCACTATCGCCGTGGTAACCTTTATAACAAGCACATATATCTAGAGTTACTATATCTCCCTCTCTTAACTTACGGTTAGAAGCAATACCATGTACAACTTCTTCGTTTATGGATATACAGATATTAGCTGGATATCCTTCGTAATGATAACAAGAAGGAAATGCTCCTCTTTTTATGATATATTCACGAGCTAGCGAATCAATTTTTTTAGTAGTAATTCCCGGTTTTAAATATGGGCTTAAATACTTGTGAGTATCACCAACTATTTCGCCAGCTACGCGCATCAATTCTATCTCTCTTGGAGTTTTTATTGAAATCATAATTATTCTCCTAAGATTTTTACAACTTGTTCATGTGTATATTCTGGAGTTACACTAGAATCAACATGATAAACATTACCTTTTTTCTCGTAATAACTAATTAGTGGTTCAGTTTTTTCAAGATATGATTTATATCTTTGTTCATAAACTTCGGCGTCATCATCATCTCTGTGAGTAAGTTTAGTATTACATACATCACATAAATCATCGTTTAGTGGCTTTGGTGCAGTATTTATATTATATACTCTCCCACAACTAGGACAACTATAACGTCCACTAATTCTTGATTTAGCTATTTCTTTATCAATATCTAAAACAATTACGTATCCTAAGTCTTTATTTATCTCTTTTAAAATTTCATCATAAGCTTCAGCTTGCGCTAAATCTCGTGGAAATCCATCTAGTATATATCCATTATCACAATCTGATTGCAATATTCTATTTTTTAAAACTTTTAATACTATTTCAAATGGAACAAATTCACCTTTATTCTGATATTCTTCAATGATTGAAGCATATTCAGTACCTTGCTTTACAGCATCTCTAAGTAAATCTCCAGTTGAAATGTGAGGTATGTGAAATTGTTCCTCTAATTTTACTGCTTCTGTTCCTTTACCAGCGGCAGGAGCAGCAATTAGAATCACACTTTTCATATTATCTTCTTCTTCCTCTAGTATAATTTCTACTTACTAATTGACTTTCAATTTGTTTATATGTTTCAAGTGCAACACCAACAACGATTAAAAGTCCAGTACCACCAATAGTAACACTTGTTGGTAAATTAGTAACCATACCAAATACTATTGGAAGTGCAGCAATAAATGTTAATCCTATAGCACCTACTACTGTTAATTTCTTTAAAACCTTTGTAATGTACTTATTTGTTTCTTCACCTGGTCTAATTCCTGGAATATATCCACCATTCTTATTCAAATTGTCAGCCATATCTTTTGGTTTAATTTGAATAAATGTATAAAAGTATGAAAAAGCAAAAATTAGTACAATATATAATATCAATCCTGTAGGTGAATTTGTTACTATCCATTTATTAATAAATAGTGTAAATCCATCTTTTTTAATAAATTGAGCTATAATACTTGGAATTGCTAATAACGCAGATGCAAAGATTACTGGAATAACCCCTGCTGAATTTAAACGGAAAGGTAAATAATTTTGTTTGCCACCAAAAGTAGCATTTGATTTATTTGCATATTGTACTGGTATTCTTCTTTCTGCATTTTCAACAAAAACGATACCTACAACAATAATTAAATAAATTAAAACATAAATTATAAATAACACAATTCCTAATAATGTTCCTTGTACACTTGAAGCATCAACAAATCCTCCCCATGCACTAGCAAACATATTTGGCATACTAGCAATAATACCTGCCATGATTATTAATGAAATACCATTTCCCACACCTTTAGCAGTAATTTGATCTCCTAACCATAGTAAGAAACAAGTACCTGCTGTTAAGATGATTGAAAATTGCATATAATCCATTGCTGTACCATTTCCAATATAAGCAAATGAATACATATAACCTTGAACGAATGTAAGTATAATACCTACAACTCTTGTAATTTGATTTAACTTAGCTCTACCAACTCCACCTTGTTCATTTAATTCACTTAAATATGGAATTATATCCATAGATAATAATTGAATGATGATTGAAGCCGTAATGTATGGACCTACACCTAAAGCGAATATTGAGAAACGCTCCATAGCTCCTCCACCCATTACATTTAAAAGTTCTAAGAAACCAAGTTGTCCAGTTAATGATTCTTTATCAATTCCTGGAACAATAATTAATGTACCTAACTTAAAGATGAATAATCCAAGTAAGGTAAATAATATTTTCGTTTGCAAATCTTTATTTTTTGGACTGAATATTTGTTTTACCGAAGCAAACATCTTAGATCACCTCAGCTTTTCCACCTAATTTTTCTATTTGTTCTTTAGCTACATTAGAAAATTTATGTGCTTTTACAACTAGTTTTTTCTCTAGTTTTCCATTTCCTAATACTTTAATTCCATCTAATTGTTTTTTTACTAATCCCATTTCTTTTAATAATTCTGGAGAAACTGTAGCTCCATCTTCAAATTTATTTAAATCACTTAAATTAATAACAGCATATTCTGTTTTAAACATTGCATTTGTAAATCCACGTTTTGGTAAACGTCTGAATAATGGTAATTGTCCACCTTCAAATCCTTGGCGAACTCCTCCACCACTACGAGCGTTTTGTCCTTTGTGACCTTTACCACTTGTTTTTCCTAATCCAGATCCAATTCCACGACCTACTCTTTTACGAGTAAATGTAGCACCTTCAGCTGGTTTCATAGTATGTAACTTCATATTATAAAATCTCCTCTACTTTTTTTCCACGAAGTTCAGCAACTTTTTCTACTGTTCTTTGTGATTTTAAAGCATCTAATGTTGCATATGCCATATTAATTTTTGTATTACTTCCAAGTGATTTTGATAAAATGTCTTTAACTCCTGCTAACTCTAAAACTGCACGTACAGGTCCTCCTGCTTTAACTCCAGTTCCGGCAGCAGCTGGTTTTAACATAACTTTACTAGCGCTTCTAACACCAATAGCTTCATGTGGGATTGTTCCATCAACAACTGATACTCTAACTACATTCTTTGTAGCGGCTTGAACAGCTTTCTTAATTGCATCTGGAACTTCATTTGCTTTTCCAGTACCAATTCCTACTTGCCCTTTTCTGTCACCAACAGCAACTGTAGCAGAGAAACGGAAATGACGACCACCTTTTGTTACTTTCGTAACACGACCAATATTGATAACTTCTTCGTCGAATAATTTTGGGCGTGGTTCTCTTCTTCTATTTTCCATGTATTTTCCCTCCTCTAGAATTCTAATCCATTTTCGCGTGCAGCATCAGCTAATGCTTTAACACGACCATGATATAGGTATCCACCTCTATCAAATGTTACTTTATTAATTTTTGCAGCTTTTGCACGTTTTGCAAGTAATGCTCCAACTTGTTTAGCAGCCTCTACATTTCCTCCATTTTCAAGTTTTAATTCCTTGTCAATTGAAGAAGCACTTACTAAAGTTGTTGCTGCAGCATCATCAATAATTTGTGCAAAAATGTTTTGATTTGATCTAAACACATTTAGTCTTGGAACAGAAGCAGTACCTACTACTTTAGTTCTAACACGAGCATGTCTAGCCTTACGTACATCATTACGAGATACTTTCTTTATCATAACATTACTCTCCTTTACTTAACTAAGATGCTTTCTTTCCTTCTTTACGTTGGATATGTTCATCTTTATAACGAATACCTTTACCTTTATAAGGTTCTGGTTCTCTTATTTTTCTAATGTTGGCTGCAAATTCACCAACTTGGCATTTATCAATACCTTTTACTGTTAATTCAGTATTGCTTGGTGATTCTAATGTAATTCCAGCAGGAATTTCAACATTTACAGGATGAGAATAACCAGCTGTTACAACTAGTTCATTACCTTTTATAGCAAAACGATAACCAACACCAATTGATTCTAGTTTCTTTTCATAACCTTCTGAAACACCAATAATCATATTTTTAATATTTGCGTTAGCAGTCCCATGGAAATTTTTAAAGTTATCATTTTTTCTTGTAACTTTTACTTCATTTCCTTCTACTACAACAGTGATATTTCTATTTACTTCTGTAGAAAGTTCTCCCTTAGGACCTTTAACACTTACAATATTACCGTTAACTGTAACGCTAACACCTTCAGGTATTGTTAATACTCTATTACCAATACGACTCATATTAATCCTCCTATCTTTCTACCATATATATGCTAAAACTTCTCCACCAAGTGATTCTTTACGAGCTTGTTTGTCAGTCATAACTCCTTTTGAAGTAGAAACGATTGCAATTCCAAGTCCATTTAATACACGTGGTAATTCTTCAGCTTTTGCATAAACACGTAATCCTGGTTTAGAAATTCTTTTAAGTCCAGTAATTACTCTTTCTTTCTTATCACTATATTTTAAGTATAATACTATAATACTTTGAACTTCGTTCTTTTTAACTTTATAATCAGCTATGAAACCTTCTTCTTTAAGTATTCTAGCAATTTCTAATTTTAATTTTGAAGCGGGTACTTCAACTTCTTTGTATCGCATTTGATTAGCATTACGAATTCTTGTAAGCATATCTGCGATTGGATCTGTTACCATATATATCCTCCCTTCATCCTACCAGCTAGATTTTCTAACCCCTGGTATTTGTCCTTTATAAGCTAGTTCTCTAAAACAAATACGGCAAATTCCATATTTTCTAAGTACAGCATGAGGTCTACCGCATCTTTCACAACGAGTATATTCACGTACTTTGAATTTTGGTTTACGACTAGCTTTTATAATCATGCTTTTCTTAGCCATAATATCCTCCTAATTAAATTACTTTTTGAATGGCATACCGAATGCAGCTAATAAATCATAAGCTTCTTCGTTAGTTTTTGCTGTTGTAACAAAAACAATATCCATGCCGCGTACTTTAACAACATTATCATATTCTATTTCTGAGAAAATCAATTGTTCAGTTAATCCTAAAGTATAGTTTCCTCTTCCATCAAATGCTTTTGGAGATACACCTCTAAAATCACGAACACGTGGTAATGTAATACTAATTAATTTATCTAAAAAGTTATACATATTTTCTCCACGAAGTGTTACTTTGCAACCAATTGCTTGACCTTCTCTAACTTTAAATCCAGCAATAGCTTTTTTAGCTTTTGTAGCAACTGGTTTTTGTCCTGTAATAATTTCTAAGTCAGCCATAGCAGCTTCTAATAATTTAGCATTAGTTGTTGCATCACCAACACCCATATTAACAACTATTTTATCTAACTTTGGAACCTCAGTTACACTTTTATAATTATGTTTTTCTCTTAAACTAGGTACAATTTCTGATACATATTTTTCCTTTAGGCGGTTCATATATACCCTCCTTCCAATTAATCAAGGTTTTCATTAGATTTCTTAGAAACTCTAACTTTTTTACCTTTTTTATCAGTTGTATGACCAACTCTAGTTCTTTTATTTGTTTTTGGATCAATCATCATCACATTAGAAGCATGAATTGGAGCTTCCATTTCAATAATTGAACCTGCAGTTTGTCCATTAGGTTTAACATGTTTTTTAACAATATTTGCACCTTCAACAACTACTTTATTTGAACATTTTAGTACTCTTGTTATTTTTCCTTCTTTACCTTTAGAAGAACCTGCAATAACAACTACTTTATCTCCTTGTTTAAAGTTCATATTCTACCTCCAACCTATAACACTTCTTTTGCAAGTGAAACAATTTTCATAAAATCTTTATCACGTAATTCACGTGCTACTGGCCCGAATACACGAGTTCCAACTGGAGATTTATCATCTTTAATAATAACGCAAGCATTATCATCAAATTTGATATAAGATCCATCTTCTCTTCTAAGACCAGATTTACTTCTAACGATTACAGCTTTTACAACCTTACTACGAGGTACTGTTCCGTTAGGAATAGCTTTTTTAACAGTCCCTACGACTATATCACCAATATTACCTGTTTTTACTTTAGATCCTCCAAGTACACGAATAACCATAAGTTCACGAGCACCTGAATTATCAGCAACTTTTAACACTGTTTGTTGTTGAACCATATTTAATCCTCCTTCTCCGTTACAATTATAAAATAACTGCTTTTTCTACTATTTCTACTAAACGGAAATGTTTTGTTTTAGATATTGGTCTTGTCTCAACAATACGTACAGTATCTCCTTGTTGAGCTAAGTTTTTTTCATCGTGAGCAGCATATTTTTTTGAATATTTAACGCGTTTTCCATACAAGTTATCTTTACGATAAGTTTCAACTAATACTGTAATAGTTTTATTATTTCCAGCACTAACTACTTTTCCAACTAATTCTTGTTTTCTTTTGTTTTCCATAATAACCTCCTAGTTTTCTTTTAGTTCACGTTCACGTAAAATTGTTTTCATACGTGCAACTAACTTTCTTAATTCACGAATTCTTGAAGGTTTTTCAAGACTTCCAGTAGCTTGGCTAAAACGTAAATTAAATAATTCTTCTTTATATTCTTCGATTTTCTTTAAAATTTCTTCATTTGATAAATCTCTGATTTCTTGATTACTCATTTACTTCACCATCTTTCTTAACGAATTTACACTTGATTGGAAGTTTGTGCATAGCAAGTCTTAAAGCTTCACGAGCTGTTGCTTCATCTACTCCACTAATTTCAAACATAATTTTTCCGCGTTTTACTACTGCTACCCATAATTCAGGTTGACCTTTACCTTTTCCCATACGAGTTTCCAAAGGTATTCTTGTTAATGATAAATGTGGGAATATGTTAATATAAACTTTTCCTCCACGTTTCATATAACGAGTCATAGCAACACGAGCAGCTTCTATTTGTTGTTGTGTAATATAGCTACCTTCCATTGCTTGTAACCCGTATTCACCGAAATGAAGAACTCTATTTCCTCTAGCTTCGCCATCGTATTTTAAACGATGTGGTCTACGATATTTAGTTCTTTTTGGAATGACTGCCATTCTCATTACCTCCTTTTTTCTTTGAGGCAAGGATTTCTCCTTTGTAAATCCATACTTTAACACCAATCTTACCATAAGTAGTATTAGCTTCTTTGTGAGCATAATCAATGTCAGCTCTTAAAGTATGAAGTGGAATATTTCCTTCAGTATATCCTTCAGTTCTTGCCATATCAGCTCCACCTAAACGACCTGATACTGAAGTCTTAATTCCTTTTGCTCCTGCTTTCATAGCGTTTCTAATAGCTCTCTTTTGAGCGATTCTAAATGAAACACGATTTTCAATTTGATGTGCAATATTTTCTGCAACTAATGCAGCTACAACATCTGGGTTTTTAACTTCCATAATAGAAATTTGAACATTTTCATCAACTAATTTAGCTAATTGACTTCTTAATTTTTCAATTTCATCTCCACCGTGTCCAATAACAACACCTGGTTTTGCAGTATGAATAATAACATCTGTTTTCTTAGCTGTTCTTTCAATAACAATACTAGATACAGCAGCATCTTTAAGTTTAGCACTTAATGCTTTACGGATTTTAACATCGTTATTTAAATACTTAGCGAAATCTTTATTACTAGCATACCAATTAGATTCCCAAGTTTTGTTAATACCAATTCTAAGTCCTATTGGACTAACTTTTTGACCCACGAGTTTTCCTCCTTACTTATTTATTGTCACTAACAACAATCTTAATGTGACTTGTTCTTTTCTTAATTGGATCTACATGTCCACGTGATCCAAATTTCATTCTTTTCATTGTTTGTCCTTCGTTAACAATTGCTTCTTTAACAACTAGGTCTTTTTTATTTAAACCTAAGTTATTTTCAGCATTGGCAACAGCAGAAACTAACACTTTTCTAGATAATCTTGAAGCTTCTTTATTAATATTTTTTAATATTTTATCAGCTTCTTCTACGCTCTTACCACGTATTAAATCTATAACTAAACGGGCTTTACGAGGTGCAATTCTAACTCCTTTTGCAATCGCATATGCTTCCATTTTAGTCCTCCTTTCTTGGTAACTGTTTTGTCTTATTTTTTACCTTTTTCATCGCCATGTCCACCAAATTTACGTGTTAATGCGAATTCTCCTAATTTATGTCCAACCATATCTTCTGTTACATAAACAGGAATAAATTCTTTACCATTATGAACAGCAAATGTGTGTCCAATAAATTCAGGATAAATTGTTGAACGGCGAGACCATGTTTTAATAACTTCTTTTTTTCCAGATTCATTTACTTTAGCTACTTTTTTTGTTAAATGAGCATCAACAAAAGGTAACTTCTTTAAACTTCTAGCCATTAATAATCATCCTTTCACTATTTTGTACGACGACGTACAATTAATTTATCACTTGCTTTTTTATTAGCACGAGTTTTGTATCCTAATGCTGGTTTACCCCAAGGAGTAACTGGACCTTTACGACCGATAGGTGCACGTCCTTCACCACCACCATGTGGGTGATCATTAGGGTTCATAACAGAACCACGAACTGTTGGTTTAATACCCATATGTCTTTTACGACCTGCTTTACCAATACTTACTAATTCATGATCTGCATTACCAACTTCACCAATAGTTGCTCTACAAGTACTTAATACTTTACGAACTTCTCCACTAGTTAAACGAAGTAATGTATATTTACCTTCACGACCTAATATTTGAACTGAACTTCCAGCAGTACGAGCGATTTGACCACCCTTACCAGCTTTTAATTCAACATTATGAACTACTGTTCCTTCAGGAATATTACCAAGCTCTAATGAGTTACCAACTTTAATATCAGTTTTAGCTCCGCTTTCAATTTTATCCCCAACTTTTAAACCTTTTGGAGCGATAATATATCTTTTTTCTCCATCGGCATAATTAATTAAAGCAATGTTAGCAGTACGGTTTGGATCGTATTCGATAGTAGCAACAGTTCCAACAACACCATCTTTATCTCTTTTAAAATCAATAATACGGTATTTTCTTTTAGCTCCGCCACCACGATGTCTCAAAGTAATTTTACCTTGATTATTACGTCCACCATTTTTCTTTAAAGTAACAACTAATGATTTTTCAGGAACTGAAGTAGTAATTTCATCGTTGATTAACTTTGACATACCACGAGTACCATTAGTCATAGGTTTGTATGTTTTTATTGCCATATATATCCTCCTTTAGATTAGTTTAGTTCGATTGAACTACCTTCTCTTAATTTAACAATTGCTTTTTTTACTTTATTTGTTTTTCCTGTATATCTACCAACTCTTTTTTTCTTTGGTTTAACATTTACAGTATTAACACTTTCAACTTTTACGTTGAATATTTTTTCTACAGCTTGTTTAATTTGAACTTTATTTGCATCTGTAGCAACACTAAATGTAATAGTGTTTTTATTTTGTGCTAAATCAGCACTTTTTTCTGTAATAATTGGCGCTTTAATAATATCTCTATAGTTATTCATTAAATAAGCACCTCCCCAACTTTTTTAGCAGCTTCTGTAGTCATTAATAATGCATCTGCACTAACTACATCTAAAGTGTTAATTTCACTTGCTTCAAGTAACATTACACTAGCAATATTACGAGTAGCTAAAATTAAATTTTCATTTAATTCATCTGCAACAATTAATACTTTTTTATTTGCTAATTTTAAATTATTTAAAATATTTAACATATCTTTAGTTTTGTTTGTTTCAAGATTTAAACTATCTACAACAACGATTGCTTTTTCAGTGTCTTTATAAGCTAAAGCTGATTTTAAAGCTAATCTTCTTTCTTTACGATTCATTTTTTTATCGTAATCTCTAGGTGTTGGTCCAAATACTACACCACCATGATACCATTGTGCTGCACGGATACTTCCTTGACGAGCACGACCTGTACCTTTTTGTCTCCATGGCTTTCTACCACCACCACTAACTTCTGAACGTGTTTTTGTACTTGCAGTACCTTGTCTTTGCGCATTTCTTGTTAATGTAATTGCATCATATAAAACAGCATCATTTGGAGTGATTCCAAATACTTGCTTTTCTAAAGTAATATCGCTAACTTTTTCACCTTTGATATTTAATACAGATAATTTAGCCATCTATATTCCTCCTTACTAGTTTTCAGCTTCTACTGGAGCTTCTGCTTCAGTTGCTTCAACTTCTTCAGATTTTTCTACCACTGGTGTTTCATTAGTTTCTTCTGCATATTTAATTAATTCTTCTGTTTCTTTTACCTTTCCAGGATTTTTAACAGCAGTCTTAATTACAACTAATGATTTTTTAGGTCCTGGTATATTACCTTTGATTAAAATTACATTATTTTCAATATCTACAGCAACAACTTCAAGATTTTGAATAGTTACTGTTAATGTACCCATATGACCTGGTAATTTCTTACCTTTGAAAACACGCATTGGTCTCATAGTTCCCATTGAACCTGGTTTTCTGTGATAATGAGAACCATGTCCCATAGGACCTCTACTTTGATTATGTCTTTTAATTACACCTTGGAAACCATGTCCCTTAGTGATTCCTGTAACATCAACAACTTCACCAGCTTCAAAAATATCAGCTTTAATTTCTTGACCTAATGAATAATTATTGATCTCTACACCTCTAATTTCTTTAAAGAAGCGCTTAGGTGTAGTCTTAGCTTTATTGGTATGTCCAATAGAAGCTTTAGTCGCTAACTTTTCTCTCTTTGTATCAAATCCTAGTTGAATAGCTTCATAACCATCATTTTCTTTTGTCTTAATTTGTGTTACCACATTTGGTTCAACTTCAACAACAGTTACTGGAACTAATTTACCTGATTTTGTAAATACTTGAGTCATTCCAATTTTACGACCTAAGATTCCTTTCATAATTTTTTCCTCCTATAAATTATAATTTAATTTGAATATCAACACCACTTGGGATATCTAAATGAGTTAATGCCTCAATAGTTTCCTTAGATGGGTTATTGATATCAATTAGTCTTTTGTGTGTTCTTCTTTCAAATTGTTCACGTGAATCTTTATATTTGTGAACTGCTCTTAAAATTGTAACTTTTTCAATTTCAGTTGGAAGTGGTACTGGTCCACTAACTTCTCCACCTGATCTTTTAACTGTTTCCACAATTTTAGCACAAGCAGTATCCAAACTTTTGTGTTCGAACGCTTTTAATTTGATACGAACTGTAGTTTTAGACATATTGTATCCTCCCTTCGCCTATATCTTAGTATAGACTAGCTCCGTGTAAAAACCCGATATATACCAAATTTTATTTATCAACTTAACCTGGCGTATCGGCAACCTCACACATCTTCGCATGCCACACATTCAAAATTATACACAATTATTGTATGAAATGCAATAGTTTTTTAGAATTTTTTTCGTTTTTTTATTTATATAAGCATAAAATTTATAGGGCGTGATAACATGAAACTAGTTCCAAGTACTCCAGCAAATATATATACATTAAGTGCAATTGTTATTGGTTATATTCTTTTAAATGATTCCAGCCCTGCCGAACAAAACTCTTTAGGTAACTGGTTTATGCTTATTGGACAAGTGCTTTGTACTAATTCTGCTCAACAGCAAGTTATAAATAATAGAAATGGAACATCAAATAAATCTAACCAACACATTATTAATGATACATTTGGTAGTGATTATACTGTGGAAAATATCGAGAAAGTAATAAGAGCCATGAAGCAAGAAATTGACAACTTAAAAAAAGGCACATAAAAAGGATATAAAAATATCCTTATTTAACAAATGGTATTAAAGCCATAAAACGTGCTTTTTTAACTTCACCAGCAATATGTCTTTGGTGTTTAGCACAAGCGCCAGTTACTCTTCTTGGTAAAATTTTCCCTTTGTCAGCACTTATATATTTTTTAATTATGTCAGCATCTTTATAATCTACAGATTTACCTGCACACATTTGACATATTTTTTTCTTTTTTCTATAAAATTCAGCCATTTTATTTCCTCCTTATTAATCTAAGAAGTTATCATCGATAGAAACACTATCGCCAAAATCTGCAAATGGATCATCAGCAACATCTACACTATTTGTTGTAGCAGTATTTTGATAATCATAAGGACTTGGTTCATTACTTGCTTGACTACGATTTTGAGATTGAGCCCTAGTTTCTAAAAATTGAACAGAGTCTGCAACAACCTCCATCGTATATCTTTTATTTCCATCTTTATCATCATAACTTCCTGTTTGAATTCTTCCTTCAACAGAAACTAAGCTACCCTTGTCTAAGAAATTACAAACATTTTCAGCTTGTTTTCTCCAAACAACAACGTTTATAAAGTCAGTTTCTCTTTGCCCTTGAGCATTACTATAAGTTCTATTTACTGCTACTGAAAATCTAGCATATGGTAAATTAGAACCTGTATATCTTAATTCTGGTTTGGCAGTTAATCTACCAATTAACATTACTCTATTCATGCGTACCTCTTTTCTTAAGCTTCAATTTTTGTAATTAAATGACGAATTACATCATTACTAATTAAAGCTAAACGATCAAATTCTTTAATAGCTTTGTCATCACTAGCTTCTAAAGTAGCTAAAAAATAATATCCACTCTTGAATTTTTTAATTTCATAAGCTAATTCTTTTTGACCTAATTCTTTTACTTTTACGTTCTTAGCTCCGTTATCAGTTAAAACTTTTTCAAATGATGCACTAACACCTTTGATTTCTTCTTCTGATAATGTAGGACGAACAATAAACATAATTTCATAGCTTGTCATATCTACACCTCCTTATGGTCTACTGGCTTTCTAAAAAGCAAGGAGTAAATTTCTTACTCGACTTTGATTATAACAGAGAAAAATATATTTGTAAACCTTATTTTAATTATATTTATTACTTTTTTTAATATACAAAAAAACTCAAATTTGTATTTTTTTTGCCATTTTCTGCACTATTAGTCCATAAAATGGCGTTTTTATGGACTAATACTATGAATAATTTTTGCACTTTTTGGGGGATAATAATAGTGTAGTAGGTGAAGTATAATGATTTTTAGTAAAGAAGACGAAAATTACATATATAATGTTATAGGTAAGAATATTAAAAAGTATCGTAAATTGAAAGGATTAACACAAGCTCAGCTTGCAGAAAAGATTGATTATTCATTATCTTTTGTTTCAAGTGTAGAAAGTAGAAAACACCAAACCTTTTCTTTAGGAGCTTTATGGCGAATTTCTTTAATCTTAGAAGTTGATATGTATAAACTTTGTATCGACGAAGATGATTTAAGAAATGTAAATAAATGTTCCTTATATAAATGCAATAAGTGTGGCAATGAAATAAAAATGCCAAAAGAAATAATTCATACCCTTAATATTATTAACCAAATGTTTGAGGATGATAACAATAAAAAACCAAAGTTTACTTGTCCTGAATGTAGAGAGGGAAAGTTAATCGTCAAAGAATAAAGAGCCAAACTTTAAAAGTCTAGCTCTTTCCTAAATTGAAATTTCAACCGCACCAAAAGGTGTGGTTTTTTGATACAATAAAAAGAGCCCCACCCGGCAAGGAGGACTCATATATGAATTATACACAATTA